>NZ_JBGCCT010000003.1:0-327231 GCF_041260665.1 Catenulispora sp. GP43
CCTGCGGCCGGGCCCCCCCGGCGGGGGGCGCCGCCGGGTTTCGCCCCCGGGGGCGGGCCCCCCCTGGCGGGGCTCCCCCCCTTCATCTGGCCCCCGGGGGGGGGGGCCCCGGGGCCCCCCCGCCTCCGCGATCGGATCTTCGTTTCCGACGTGGGAGCCAATACGCATAGCCATGGCCTCCACGCTAACCGCTCGCGCCGACAGCTCCGCTCAGGACGGTGCGGCAGGGCTACCAGAGGCCACCGTGGTGCAGGTTGAAGGCGAACGCCACCGCGGCGATCCCGATCGCACAGACGTTCACCATCCGTTCGTAGGTGGTGTCGGACGTCAGCTGCGCGTACAAACCGACCACGATCCCCGCCAGGGAGATCCAGCTGCCCAGGATGTGCCCGCCGGTCCAGCCGATCAGAGCGGCGCCGATCACCGCGAGCACCAGGGCGGTCGTGGTCAGGGCCATTTCGGTCGAGTGGCTGCCGATGTGGAATCCGGGGCGTTCCTTGGGGTCCCCCGCGTAGTCCGCGGCGGTCGATCCGGGCCGGCCGGCCACCTCGGGGCCGTAATCGCCGGCGCCCGCGCTGGGCGTCGTCTGCGTCATGCCTGTCACCTCGCTCACTTGAGCACAGCGGATCACAAACGTAATCGGACCATTACCCAGGATGGGACGAACCGACACGGATTTCAATCCGGACGGCTCGCCGGGGTAACCTTGACCGTTCCCCGAGTGTCAGAGGGCCGGAGTAGCTTCGCCGCAGGCAAGTGATGACGGCACCGATCCGGGGAGACGCGCAAAACCCTCCTGCCACGGAGAGACCGTGGCCGCATAGTCCAAAGGAGGTGGGTTACGCATATGCGTCAGTACGAAGTCATGGTCATCCTGGACCCGGACCTCGACGAGCGTTCGATCGCCCCGGCCCTCGAGGGATTCCTCAAGGTGATCCGCGATCTGGGCGGCAGCATCGAGAAGAACGACATCTGGGGCCGCCGTCGGCTCGCCTACGAGATCAAGACCAAGAGCGGCAAGAAGGTCAGCGAGGGCATCTACGCCGTCGTCGACGTGCAGGCCACGCCGGACGCCGTCAAGGAGTTCGACCGTCAGGCGAACCTGTCCGAGACCGTCGTCCGCACCAAGGTCATCCGTCCCGACCAGCGGTAAGACACCCGCTCTCACGTTTGAGGACCTGACATGGCAGGCGAGACCGTCATCACCGTCGTCGGCAACCTGACCGACGACCCCGAACTGCGCTTCACCCCCTCGGGTGCGGCGGTCGCGAACTTCACCGTCGCGTCCACGCCGCGCACCCTGGACCGCCAGACCAACGAGTGGAAGGACGGCGACGCGCTGTTCCTGCGCTGCTCGATCTGGCGGCAGGCGGCCGAGAACGTCGCCGAGTCGCTGACCCGCGGTATGCGGGTGATCGTCTCCGGACGGCTGCGCCAGCGGTCGTACGAGACCAAGGAGGGCGAGAAGCGCACGGTCGTCGAACTGGACGTCGAGGAGATCGGCCCGTCGCTGAAGTACGCGACGGCGAAGGTCACCAAGGCCAACCGGCCCGGCGGTCAGGGCGGCGGCGGAGGCGGCGGCGGCTGGAGTGGCAACTCCGGCGGCGGCGGCAACTCCGGTGGCGGAGGCGGCGGCGGCTGGAGTGGGAACTCCGGCGGTGGCGGCAACTCCGGCGGTGGCGGAGGCGGCGGTTGGGGTGGGAACTCCGGCGGCGGCGGCAATGGCGGCGGCGGGAACCAGGGCGGCGGCAACGACCCCTGGGCTTCCGGCGGTGGCGGCGGCGGCGACGGCTGGGGCGGCTACGGCAACGACGAGCCCCCGTTCTAGGCCTCCTTGTGAACCAGCGCGCCTCGCGCGCCCGGTCCTTCAAACGGACCCTTGAACTCGTAGTGAAGAAGTAACCAGGAGAGATCCAATGCCTAAGGCACCTCTCCGCAAGCCGAAGAAGAAGGTTTGCGGATTCTGCAAGGACAAGGTCGCGTACGTCGACTACAAGGACACCACGCTGCTCCGGAAGTTCATCTCGGACCGTGGGAAGATCCGCGCGCGTCGCGTGACCGGCAACTGCACCCAGCACCAGCGCGACGTCGCCGTGGCCGTGAAGAACAGCCGTGAGATGGCGCTGCTGCCCTACACCAGCACCACCCGCTAGGAAGGGGGAGGAAGAGAAATGGCTACCACGAAGCTCATCCTCACCCACGAGGTCGGCGGTCTCGGCGAGCCCGGCGACGTCGTCGAGGTCAAGGGCGGCTACGCCCGCAACTACCTCGTCCCGCGCGGCTACGCGATCGCGTGGACCCGCGGCGGCGAGAAGCAGATCGAGCTGATCCGCAAGGCCCGCAAGGTCCGCACGGTCCGCGACCTGGCCCACGCCACCGAGCTCAAGGGCGAGCTGGAGGGCCTGAAGGTCCGTCTGGCCACCCGCGCCGGCGAGTCCGGCCGGCTGTTCGGCGGCGTGACCGTCGCCGACGTGGCCGACGCGGTCAAGCGCGCCGGCGGCCCGGACGTGGACAAGCGCCGGATCGAGATCGGGAACCCGATCAAGACCGTCGGCGCCCACACCGTCGCGGTCCGGCTGCACCCCGAGGTGCAGGCGAAGGTGGAAATCACCGTCGTCGCCGCCTGAGAACCTTCTCGGGATGGTCCGGATATCCTCCGGACCATCCTCGAAGGCTCAACGGAACTGTTTTACACAACCGCTCCGCCGCAGCTCAAACGCGGCGGAGCGGTTTGTCGTACCTGACGTTTGCTTAGTGACGCAAGCACCTGGTTGACTTCGCTCATGCATGCCCCTTCCCGCCGCCAATCGCTGCTGATCCTCGGCAGCCTCGGCCTGGCTGCCGCCGCCGGCGGCGCCTACATGCTGGAGAATCACGGCGGCGACAAATCCTCGAAGCCGACCGCGTTCGGCCGCGGCCGCAGCCGCGGCGGCGCCCAGGACGACATCAACGAGGGCCTCGAGGGCCAGACGAACAACGCGACCGGCGAGACCGTCCCGACCCTGGCGCTGGCGCTGGCCGACGACGGCGCCTGGCGGCCGGACGCGGAGGGCTTCCAGGCCGTCGACGACGAGGGCCACCAGATCAAGGGCTACGCCTCGGCGACCAGCATCAACGTCGGGGAGTCCATCGACTTCCACGTCAGCGTGCGTCCGGTGCAGGGCTTCAAGGTCAAGGTCTACCGGCTCGGCCGCAGCAGCACCGGCAAGGGCTCCGAGCTGATCTTCACCAGCCCCCGGATCAGCGGGACGGCGCAGGCTCCGGCCAAGGTCGTCGAGCCCACCCGGACCGTGGTGGCGCCGTGGAAGCTGTCGTACACGCTGAACGTCCCGAACACCTGGCGCGGCGGCCTGTACGTCGCGACCCTGGAGTCCGACGACAAGTACCGGAGCTGCGTCCCGTTCGTGGTCCGCGAGGACGGCAAGGCGGCCGACCTGCTGGTGGTGCTGCCGTTCACCACGTACCAGGCGTACAACATGTACCCGATCGACAAGCAGCTCGGGTCCAGCCTCTACAACGCCTACCAGCCCGACGGCAAGGAGGGCGGCGCCGACATCTGCTCGACCCGGGTCTCCTTCGACCGGCCCTACCACCAGGACGGGCTGCCCCGGCTGTTCGAGCTCGACCAGGCCTTCGCGCAGTGGGCAGAGGCGCAGCCCTACACGATCTCCTACGCCTCGAGCATCGACCTGCACGCCGGCCGGATCGACCCGACGAAGTACAAGGCGCTGGTGTTCTCAGGCCACGACGAATACTGGTCGCCGCAGATGCGCACCGTGCTCCAAGGTGCGCTCACCGAGGGTGTCAGTGCCGCGTTCATGGCCGCGAACAACGTCTACTGGAACATCCGCCTGGACACCTCGGACGGCGGCTCCCCGTACCGGCAGGTGACCTGCTACAAGCGGCACGAGGACCCGGCGGCGAAGGGCGGTGTGGCGCCCACGGTGCTGTGGCGCGACCTGAACCAGCCCGAGCAGCAGACGCTGGGGTCGATGTACACCGCGATCATCACGGACGCGCAGCCGCAGCCGCTGGTGGTGAGCCAGACCGGGCACTGGTTCTGGGCCGGGACCTCGCTCAAGGACGGGGACCAGATCCCGCACCTGGTGGCCGGGGAGGCCGACAAGGTGTTCCCGCATGTGAAGGGCGGGCCGAAGGCCACGGTGCTGGCGTCGTCGCCGTTCACCGCCGAGGGGCCGAAGAACCAGCCGGTGACGGACACGCAGCAGACGGTGCTGTGTCAGTACCCGTCGGGGGCGTGGGTGTTCGACGCGGGGACGTTCCACTGGAACCACGGGCTTTCCACCCCGGGATTCGCCGATCCGCGGATCCAGCGCGCGACGCGGAACCTGCTGGACCGGATGACGGGGAAGTCGGGGAAGTCGGGGAAGACCGGGGCGTAGCCCGGCGCCCAGGCCCGGCGCTTAGCAAAACCCAGGGGCCCCGAGCAAGATTCTTCCAGGAAAATTTTTCTCCACAGCCGGTGGACGAATCGGCGACGCTCCCGTGCACGTCAGAGCTTCACGATCAGTCGATGGTCAGATTATTCACAGGGGGCTTCCACACTCTGTCCCCAGGTACGTCGGCGTGTCTCCACAGCTTTCCCCAGGTTTTCCACAGGTTATCCACAGGGTGTGTGGACGACCGCCTCGACCCGGGGGGCGCGGTTCCGTACCGTGGAGGCTTCAAGGCTGTGGGGACCCGTCAGGTACAAAAGACATACAGGGTTTCGCGGGTGTAGCGGCACGGGCAAGGGAGGCGGGTAATGAGCATCGACGACCTCCCGTACACCGCCGACGAGGCCTACCAGGGCGGCTTCGAGCGCACGCCGCCGCAGGACATCCCGGCCGAGCAGTCGGTGCTGGGCGGCATGCTCCTGTCCAAGGACGCCATCGCCGAGGTCATCGAAGTCATCAAGCCCATCGACTTCTACAAGCCGGCGCACGAGGCCGTCTTCGGCGCCATCCTGGAGCTCTACGGCCGCGGCGAACCGGCCGACCCGGTCACCGTCGCCGCGCTGCTGACCAAGAAGGGCGACATCAACCGCATCGGCGGCGCGCCCTATCTGCACACCCTGATCAACTCGGTCCCCACCGCCGCGAACGCCGGCTACTACGCCGAGATCGTCAAGGAACGGGCGGTCCTGCGCCGCCTGGTCGAGGCGGGCACCCGCATCGTCCAGATGGGCTACAGCACCGACGGCAGCGACGTCGAGCAGATCGTCGACGCGGCCCAGCAGGAGATGTACAACGTCACCGAGGCGCGCACCAGCGAGGACTTCGTCCCCCTGGCCGACGCCATGGAGGGCGCCCTCGACGAGATCGAGTCGATCTCCAACCGCTCCGGCCAGATGACCGGCGTGCCCACCGGCTTCCACGACCTGGACGCGCTGACGATGGGCCTGCACCCGGGGCAGATGGTGATCATCGCGGCGCGCCCGGCCATCGGCAAGTCGACCCTCGGCCTGGACCTGGCCCGCAGCTGCTCCATCAAGAACGGCCTGACCTGCGTCATCTTCTCCCTCGAAATGGGCCGCAACGAGATCATCATGCGCCTGCTGTCCGCCGAGGCCCGCGTCGCCCTGCACCACATGCGCAGCGGCACCATGACCGACGAGGACTGGGCCCGCCTGGCCCGCCGCATGGGGCCGGTCTCCGAGGCGCCGCTGTTCATCGACGACTCGCCGAACATGTCGATGATGGAGATCCGCGCCAAGGCGCGGCGCCTGAAGCAGCGCCACAACCTGCAGCTGGTGATCATCGACTACATGCAGCTGATGCAGCACAGCGCGGCCAACTCCAAGCGCCCCGACAACCGCCAGCAGGAGGTCTCGGAGATCTCCCGCTCGCTGAAGCTGCTGGCCAAGGAACTCGAAGTCCCGGTCATCGCCATCAGCCAGCTGAACCGCGGCCCCGAACAGCGCACCGACAAGCGCCCGATGATGAGCGACCTGCGCGAGTCCGGCTCCCTGGAGCAGGACGCGGACGTCATCATCCTGCTGCACCGCGAGGACGCCTACGAGCGGGAGTCGCCGCGCGCCGGCGAGGCGGACCTGATCGTGGCCAAGCACCGTAACGGTCCGACCGCGAACATCACGGTGGCGTTCCAGGGGCATTACTCGCGGTTCGTGGACATGGCTCAGAGCTGAGTCAGGGTACTTCGAGCTCCGTCACAGGAAATCGCGCCAGAACGGCACCGTCACCTGCGGATCCGCGTGATCGTCCCAGTTCAGGCCTTGGCCGCCGAACTCCTGCTGGACGTAGTCCAGCAGGTTGAGGCCGTAGCAGATGATGTCGGTCTGCCACACCGACAGCACCGGGTGGCCGAAGCTGCCGTGTCCGGCCGGCAGGAATCGGTGCCCGTACACCGGGACCAGTACCGGGACCTGCGTTAGCGCCTCGCGCGCGATCGCGAGCGCGGCGTCCATGGCGTCCGGACGGGGGCCCCAGGCATCGTCCCAAAAGGCATTCTGCTCGACGTCGAACAGCACGCCTTCGGTCGGCCGGTCCAGCTGATCCCGGAGTTTGGCGCGGTCTCCGTCACGCCAGTCCGGCCACGGCTCGCGCCAGGTGCTGATGACGCCGGGCGGGTCGCTGTGCGGGATGCTCACTGGCAGGCCGGCTGCCAGGAAGGCCCGGTGGTCGTCGGCGAACCGGAAGGCGAACTCGTCCTCGATCCGGGTGAACTCCGCGGAGGTCAGCCCGGGTTCGATCACCCACTCGGTCCCGGCCAGCCCGGCCAATCGCCGGGCCGCCTCGGTCCCCAGTTCCGTACCTTCGTCGGCGGTCACCCGCCAACCCTAGCGATTTGGCCGCCCGTCTAGCCGCGGACGACGATGCCCGTCCACTCCGTGGGGGCACCGCCGTCCAGGGTGAAGCCCGGGTAGTTGAGGCCGTCGGTCGCGGCGGGGTGGGTCTTCTCCAGCAGGGTGACGAGGTTGTCGAGCACGCCGGGCTGGTTCAGCTTGTCCTGCGACATCCGGCCGTTGCTGAGGCGGACCAGGCCGAACGTGTCGTGCTCACGGGCCGCCTCGTCGACCAGGGCGATCAGGTTCAGGGTCTTCGCATCGATCTTGGCGCCCCCGCTCATCAGCGGCTGGACCCGGGCGATCCACTCGGCTTGGCAGTCGGCATCTTGGCCGTGGATATCTCGCCGCCGGTGCCGACCAGGTCCGAGATCGTGTGGCCGGTCGTGGACGGTCCCGCCGAACTGCTGCTGCCCGTCAAGGGGGCGGAGGGGGCCGAGGGGGCCGTCGCGGCCGAAGTCGCCGTCGAAGCGGCGGACGTCGACGCGGAGGCCGACGCGGTCACCGTCGCCGAGGTGCTCGGCGCCGGCTGGCCCGCGGCCGCCGCCGACGACGACTTCGAGCTGGAGCATCCAGCCAGGACCATGACAACAGCCATACCCTCACACAGTCGCCAAAGCCTCCGTGGGCGGCAGCCGCGAAGCGCGCACCGCCGGGTGCACCCCGGCCAGGACGCCGACCGCGAGCGCGGCCGCGACCCCGCCCGCGACGGCTTCGGCGGGGATGACGGCGGGCCAGTTCCGCGACATCGCGTAGCCGGCGGTGCCCAGGATGCCCACCGCGGCGCCGGCCACGCCGCCCATCAGGCACAGAAGGACCGATTCGGTGAGGAACTGGCCTCTGACCTGGCGGCGGGTGGCTCCGAGGGCGCGGCGCAGGCCGATCTCCCGGCGGCGTTCGAGGACTGAGACGATCATCGTGTTGGCGACGCCGACCGCGCCGACCAGCAGGGCCACGCCGGCCAGGCCGAGGAAGAGGCCGGACAGGGCGGTCTCGGTCAGCTGCTTGGCGGCCAGAGCCGCGGAGGGCTGGCTGACCACGATCTGGCCCGGGTTCTGCGCGTACATCGTGGCGGCCAGGACGGATTGGACCGCGTAGATCTGCGATTCCTGGACTCGTGCGTACAGCTGCGTCGGGTGCTCGTCGAAGGCCAGGTAGTGGCGGGCCGCGTCCCAGCCCACGATGACGGACTGCTGGATCTCGGGCGTGAGGGGGCTGGCCGTGAAGATGCCGACCACGGTGAACGCCTGGGAGCCGATCCAGATCTGCGGCGCGGGTTCGCCCTGCGGGAGGGTGGTGATGCCCAGCCAGGTGGCGGCCACGGAGCCGAGGACGACAGTGGGGAACGCTTCGTCCGAGGCGTTCAGGTAGCGCCCGGCGGCGAGGTTGGCTCCGATCACCGCGGGCAGGTCGTAGCCCTTGGCAGCCAGGGCGGTGATCCCCGAGCTCTCCTGGGCCGGGATGGCCTGAGAGCGGCGTACCTCGGCCTGGGTGTTGCCGACCTCGGCGACCTTCTCGACCGGGGGGATCCTGGCGACCATGGCGTCGGCCGTCTTCGGCACCGGCGGCAAAGTCTGGGTCTGCTGGTCGACCACGGCCTGGGCGCTGAGCAGGTTCGTGCCCAGGGCGGAGAGCTGGTCGGTCAGGGCTCGTTGGGACGAAGCCGGGATGCCGACGACCATGATCACGGTGGCGATCCCGATCGAGATGCCCAGGGAGGACAGCACGGCTCGCATCCGGCGGGTGCGCGGGCCGAGCAGGCCCAGGAGCAGGATGTCGGCCGGATTGAGGCGCACGGGCTGGCGCGCGGGAGCGGAACGGACGGTGCGCGCGGTACGAGCGGCGCCGGCCGGGTCCGCGCCACGGCGGGGCGCTGACGGGTGGCGATCCGAGCGGGTCACGGTGCTGATCCCCCCGGGGTGGCAAGAGGCGTACCGGCCGTGCCGGGCATGCCGCGCACCGAGTCCGACCTGATCTTCCCGTCCAGGATCTCCACCCGCCGCGGCAGTTCGTCAGCGATCTGCCGATCGTGCGTGATCAGCGCGATGGTGGTCCCGCCCTGGTTCAGGGCGCTCAGCAGGTCGAGGATGGCACGCCCGTTGGCGGTGTCCAGGGCGCCCGTCGGCTCGTCGGCCAGCACCAGGGCCGGGTCGTTGACCAGGGCCCGGGCGATGGCGACGCGCTGCTTCTCGCCGCCGGAGAGCTGGTGGGGCTTGTGGCCGCGGCGGTGGGCCAGCCCGACCTTGTCCAGCGCGGTCTCGGCGAGCGCTGTGCGGGAGCGCCGGGGCACGCCGGCGTAGAGCAGGCCGGTGGCGACGTTCTGCGCGGCCGTGAGGCCTTCGATGAGTTGGAACTGCTGGAACACGAATCCGATCTCTCTGGCGCGCAATGCGGACAGCTCGCGGTCATTGAGGGTGACGACGTCCTGGTCCCGGATGGACACGGTCCCGCTGGTCGGCCTGTCGAGGGTGCCCATCAGGTTGAGCAGCGTGGATTTGCCCGAGCCGGAGGGTCCGACGATCGCGATCAGTTCGCCGGCCTCGATGACGAGGTCGGCCTCCTCGAGCGCCCGCACGCCCCCGGGATAGTCCTTGGTGGCGCGGTCCAGTCTCAGCACCGGGCTCATGAGACGGTCACGACCTTCAGCCCCTCGGCGATGCCCTGCCCCGAGATCTGGACGAGCCCGTTCGCGAACAACCCGGTCTGCACGCCGACCAGGATGCTGGTCTGCCCGTCACCGGTGACCTCCTGCACCGCGTAGCCGCCGCCCTGGACCGCGACCAGCGCCTCCACCGGCACCGCCAGGACGTTGTCGACCGAACCCGTGGTCACGGTGATTCCGACAGACCCGGAGTCCATGCCGGACAACGCGGATTGGTCCGCGACGTCCACGGTCATCGACGGTCCGGAGGCACCGCCGCCCCCACCGCCACCGCCACCGGACGAACCAGACGACCCGGCCGGAGCCGCCGCGCCGGGCGAGCTCAGCGCGGAAATGGTTCCGGTGGCCTGCTTGCCGTCGGGCAGCGTGAGCGAGACCTTCAGCCCGCGAGTCAGCACGCTGGTATCGACCTGTCTCGGGTCGACGGTCACCGTGACATGCTTCGTGGTCGAGCTCAGGCCCAGCAGGTCGGCCGCGGCCGGCGCTCCGAGCTGGGTGTCGAGCGAGGCGACGCGGACCGGCGCGGGGAGCACGACGAGGTCGCCGATCGCCAGGGTGCCGTTCGCCGCGAGCCCTTTGCTCTGCTGCCACTTCTTGAGCGCGTTCTCGGTGCCCGGGGTGTAGGCGTCGCCGGCCGGCACGAATCCGTAACCGAGGGACCGCAGGTTCGCGTTGACCTCGGCGATGTCCGGGCCGGGCGCGGCCTTGTCGTCGATGGCCCGGTAGAGCGGGGTGGTGCCGAGGAAGAGGGCCACGGGCAGTGCGTCGACGCTATAGAGCGTCTGGCCTTGGCCCACAACTGTGCCGACTGTGGGAAGCCAGGTGACGGTGCCGGCCTTGCGCCCGGTGAAGGGCGTGGATGTGCCATAGCCGAGCGTGCCCTGGAGCGTGACAGTGGTCGACAATGTCGTGCGCGCGATGGTGGCCGTCTGCGGCGGTGCGGATCGCGCTTGAGGCACGGCCGCGGGTTTGAAGCGCAGCATGGTGACGGCCGTGACGGCGACCGCGGACACGGCCACGGCGCCGAGCGCGACAGAGAGCCATCTGCGCACCTCAGTTACCGATCCCTTGGGCGGCGACCTGCTTCTCGCAGTCCGGTGTGTATTTGAGGCCGAGGGTGATCGACTGGGAGTCGTTGTTGGGCCCGCCGAAGGACCACACATAAGCGCCGCCCTGAGGCGAGCCCGCGTCTACGTACTGGACTCCCTTATTGCGCAGGCACTGCACGACCGCGTGGACGAAGTCGCCGGCCTTGGGATTGCTGGCGTCCATCTGCCACGGGGGGAGCGGATTCTCTGAGACGCATGCGTTCTCGGCCTTCGTCATGGCGGCCTCGCCAGGAAACTTCCCCTTGACGAAACCATTCGCGGCCAAACACTGGTTGTACTTGTTGTAGAGCGCGTCGAGTTGGGCGTTGGTCATGTCGAGGGTGATACGTGGCCGTGCGGAAGTGGCAGTGCCCGATGCCCCTGTCGCCCCCGTGGAACCGGTGCCCCCCGCAGCCCCCGCGGCGCCCGGCGAGCCGGGCGACGCCGGCGAGTTCGCCGAAGCGGAGGTGGGCAACGCGGGAACCTGGGCCTGAGGCTTGGAAGAGCCGGACGAGCACGCGGCGAGGGCCAGTATGGCGATGGCCGACACGCCGCCGGCGACAGGCCTGATACGTCGAGTATGAGCGTTCATGGCGCACGAGCCTGCCGAGCAAATGCGAAGAACTTGTGCGGACGCTATGCGGAATCCTTCGTCACCGGCAGCCGGATCGTGAACGTGGCGCCCGCGCCCGGCACGCTGGTCACGCTGACTTCGCCGCCATGCGCCTCGACGAGGTGGCGCACGATGGCCAGTCCCAGCCCGCTGCCGCCGGTGCGGCGGTTGCGCGACTTGTCCGCACGCCAGAAGCGGTCGAACACGTAGGGCAGTTCCTCCGCGGGGATTCCGGGCCCGGTGTCGGCCACCTCGACCAGGACGGCCGGCCCGCTCCTGTGGGCGCGCACCGTGATCCTTCCTTCGGCCGGGGTGTGGCGATCGGCGTTGGCCACCAGGTTCCCGACGACCTGGCGCAACCGCATGGGGTCCGCCACGACCCGCAGGTCCGGAGGCGCCTCCACCACAGCGCGTCCGCCGCCGACCGCCGCGATGTGCCGGAGCAGTTCGCCGAGGTCGAGCTCCACCCGTTGCAGGCGTAGTCGCCCGGCGTCCGCGAGGGCGAGGTCCCGGAGGTCGTCGACCAGGCGCTGGAGCAGAAGGGCCTCCTCCAGCAGCGAGGAGACCAGTTCGTCGTCGAGGGCTGCCACGCCGTCGTGCGCCGCGATCAGCCAGCCCTTGATCGTGCTCAGCGGGGTCCGCAGCTCGTGCGAGATGTCGTTGACCAGTTCCTTGCGCTGCCGGTCGGTTCTGGCGACGTGCTCGGCCATCTCGTTGAACGCCGCGGTCAGCTCGGCGATCTCCCACCGGGAACTGGTCGCGGCCCGGGCCGTGCCGTCCCCGGCGCGCATCCGCCGGGTCGCTTCCGTGAGCGCGCGGACCGGCCGGATCACGCGGTTCGCCAGGAGCATGGCGACGCCCACCGTGAACAGCGCCACGAGCGTCGCGACCTCGGCGATCCGCACGGTGTCGGCCGAGGACAGGCCGACGGCCGCCGGGCCGCCGGTGTGGCCGAGCGGCATGGCCTGCATGAACGCGGCGGGCGCGACATACGGCCGCAGCTGGAGCCGCCGCGCGTTGAGCAGGCACGCCCGATTCCGCGGGTCGTCCGCGGTGCCGGCGGTGTTGACGACCTCACCCGTCCCGGTCAACGTCAGCTGCACCGCGCTGGCGCAGCCCTTCATCGACAGCGACAACTGCGTGAGCGCGGCCTGCTCAGTCGCGGTGGGCGTGACCGATTGCGAGTCTTCGAACCCGAGGTATCCGCCGCCGTAGGCCAGCACGACGCGGCAGCTCTTGGGCACGGCGGCTTCCGCGATGGCCAGGTAGGGCCGACCGCTGGCCACCTCGGCGATCCCCGCGTCGAGCCGGTTCGCGTCGAGGCACGCCGCCTCCTTCTCCGCGAGCACCTCCAGGGTGGCGTGTTCCTGGGTGGTCAGCTGGAACGGACTGGCCACCTTCGGATCGATGCCGTCCGGGAACCGGCTCGCCGCCAGCGCGTTGTCGACGGTCAACGGATCGATGGCCACCGCCGGCTCCGCACCCCGGGGATCCCCGGTCGACGCGGGCGAACTCTCGATCGCCGGGCCGCCGACCGGCGTGACCACGACGCGCACCCCCTCCTCCTGCGCCACGTCGGCCACGACCGGGCCCGCCGAGGCCCAGGTGGTGTGGGTCGCCGCGTAGTCGACCATCGCGTCGTACACCAAGGGGTAGGCGTCGCGGACGACGTTCTCCTGCTGCGCGATGGAGGTGGTCGTGCCATGGACCGACAGCCAGGCCGTCGCCGCGACCGCGCTCGCCGCGACCAGGATCGTCCCGGCCAGCAGGCGGGCGCGCAGCCCGTACTTAGGCATCGGAGGCCTGGTGACCGTCGGTTATCCGATAGCCCACGCCGTAGACCGTCTGGAGGAGCACGGGCTTGCGGGGGTTCGCCTCGATCTTGCGGCGCAGGTTCTTCACATGGGCGTCGGCGGTGCGGTCGGTGACGAAGCTGTCGGCACCGTGCGCCTGGTCGAGCAGCTGCCGGCGGCTGAAGACCCGGCCGGGGCTGGACATCAGGGTCTCCAGGAGGCGGAACTCGGCAGGGGTGCACTCGACGCGCCGCCCGTCCAGCCGGACCTCGTGCCGGACCTGGTCCAGGGACAGCGGCCCGACTCGCAACGGCAGAACGACCGAGCCGCCCGAGGCCTGCGCGCGCCGCAGCAGGGAGCGCACGCGGGCCATCAGCTCCCGGGGGTCGTAGGGCTTGGTGAGGTAGTCGTCGGCGCCGAGGTCGAAGCCGGCGAGCTTGTCGTCGGCCGCGGAGCGGGCCGTCACCATCAGGATCGGGATGTCGTAGTCGCGCCGCACGACGCGCAGCACGTCGAGCCCGTCGAGCTCGGGCATCATCACGTCGAGGATGAGCAGATCGGGGCGCCTGCTGCGGATCTGGTCGATCGCCGCGCGCCCGTCGGAGACCACGAGGACCGCGTGGTCCTCGCGCTGGAGGTAGCGCCGGACGAGCTCGGCTTGTTTCGCGTCGTCCTCGGCGACCAGGACGAAGGCGCCTGCGCCAGGTGTCATGGCGCGAGACCCTACGCTTGCCGGGTGACCTTGGTGTGGGTGACCGGAAACTCGGGGGTCGGCAAGTCAACCCTTTGCGATCTGTTGAAGAGCCGCGGCCTGGCGGCTTCCGACGCCGACTGGGACGGCTTCAGCCACTGGGCGGACCGGGCGAGCGGGCATCCCGTCGCCGATCCGCCGGATCCGGTGCCCGGCGGCTGGCTCGACCGGTTCGGGTGGCGGATCAGCCGCGAGCGCGTTGAGGTACTCGCCGCGCGGATGCGGGGCGACACCGCGTTCCTTTGTGGATCGGCCGAGAACGAGGACGAGGTCCGGGACCTGTTCGATCTCGTGGTCTGTCTCGTGATCGACGAGCGGACGCTGCGCCACCGCCTCCGGACCCGCACGAACAACAGCTTCGGGCAGCATCCGGAGGAACTGGCCGCGGCGCTGGATCACAACAGCCGCGCCGAGTCCGTCTATCGGAGCCTCGGCGCGACCATCATCGACGGCACACGCCCTCCGGCGGAGGTCGCCGACGCGGTCCTCGCGGCCGTGGCGGCGGCCGGACTCTAGCGGTCGAGGCCGGGCAGCAGCAGGAGCTTGCCGCGAGCGTGTCCGGACTCGCTGATCTCCAGCGCCGCCCGCCACCGGTCGAGCGGGAAGGTGCCCGCAACCGGCACGGTGAACTTCCCTTCCGCCGCCAACTGTGCGAACTCCGGGAAGTGGCCGAAGCGCGCTTCGTCGCTGAAGGCCGCAGGGTCCTCGTGGAACGAGTCGCGCACGCCGAGGTCCGCGGCGGCCGTCAAATCGGAGCAGGTCAGGACGCGCTTGGGGTCGCCGCCCGCGGCGCGGACGAGCTCGGGGAGGGCCCCGTTGGGCGGTGCGGTGTCGAAGACGATGTCGACGGGAGTCTGGCCGAGGTCTGCGATGCGGTCGGCCAGGCCGGCGCCGTAGGGGGTGACCGTGGCGCCGAGGTCCTTCAGCCGGCCCGCGTAGGTGTCGCCGGCGGTGGCGATCACGCGCAGGCCGCGATGCAGCGCTATCTGGACCGCCGCGAAGCCGATGGTGGTGCCGGCGCCGTTGACCAGCAGGGTGCGGCCCGCGTCCAGGCCGAGGCGCGCGAGATGCCAGTAGGCGGTACTCAGCGCCATCGGCAGTGCGGCGGCCTGCAGGAAGTCCAGCCCCTCGGGGATGGCGAACCAGTGGTCCATGACCGCCACGTCCGCCGCGCCGGCGCTGGGCTGGCCGGCGTAGTCGGCGGTGCCGAAGACGCGGTCTCCCGGCACGACGTCGGTGACGCCCGGGCCGACGGCCTCGACGATGCCGGCGACGTCGCAGCCGATGCCCCGGGGCAGGTCGCCGGCGAACAGGCCGCGGCACAGCGCCCAGTCGGCGGGGGCCAGGCCGCAGGCGTGGACGGCGACGCGGACGCGGCCGGGGCCCGGCTCGGGGACCGGCGCGGTCTCCAGGCGCAGCACGTCGGCGGGCTCGCCGTACTCGTGGAAGCGCACCGTGCGCATGGTGCGGGTGTCTGGCTTGTGATCGGACATGTCGGTGCTCCTGCCAGGTGTTCGAGGCACGGGGGAAGGGTAAACGGAACACGCTCCGTTTAGTCCGCGCGGCCTATACTAGCCCGATGACCGGCAAAAGTGGAACGCGCTCCGTTTAACATGGCGCCCGATCCCTCCTCCCCCGCCCAGCAGCAGCTCCGGGCCGACGCGCTGCGCAACCGCGAGAGCGTGCTCGCCGCGGCGACCGCGGCGTTCGCCGCCTCGGACGCCGAGCCGTCGCTGCGCGAGATCGCGCGGCGGGCCGGGGTCGGGGTCGCCACGCTCTACCGGCACTTCCCGACCAGGGAGGCGCTGGTCGACGCGGTCTACCAGGACCAGGTCGTCCGGCTGACCGCCGGGGCGCGCGACCTGCTCGCGGCGCACACGCCGGCGCGGGCGCTGCGGTTGTGGATGGACCTGTTCGCCGACTGGCTGGCGACCAAGCGCGGGATGACCGGCACCCTGCTCGCCATGGTCGACACCGGGGAGATCTCGCTCGCGCACACCCGCGGCGAGCTGCTGGCGGCGGTCGGCACCATCCTGGACGCCGGGATCGCCGCCGGCGAGATCCGCGCCGACACCAACGCCGAGGACGTCAGCGCGGCCGTGCTCGGCCTGCTCGCGGTCTCCGGCGAACGCGGGAATCCCGAGCAGGCGCAACGGCTTCTCGACGTCCTGATGGACGGGCTCAAGCAGCAGTCCTAGGTTCTCGCAGTCCCAGGTTCTCGCAGTCCCAGGTTCTCGCAGTCCCACGCCCTCGGCAGCCGCGTCAGAGCCCGAACTTCGCCCGCGCCTGGTCCGTCACCGGTGTGAAGAAGTTGACCAGATTGCCGTCGGGGTCGCGGACCAGCAGCGAGCGGTTGCCCCAGGGCATGGTCTTCGGCTCGGTGACGACGTCGCCGCCGTCGACCCAGGCGGCGAGCTGCTGCCAGAGCGCGTCCACGTCGTCCACCAGGAACTCGATGATCACGCTCTGGTTGGCCGCGGGGGCGGCGCTGCCGGGGGCGAACAGCGGGACGGTGTCGGTGCTGCCGATGGCCAGGGTCGCGCCGCCCGGGGCGGCGAGCTCGGCGAAGTCGGGTGTGAACCAGGTGGCGGCCAGGGTGGTGGCCTTCTCGTAGAACGCGACCAGCGCGGTGATGTCCGCGGTGATGATGCGGGTCGATGCGAGCTTCATGGTTGTCCTCCTTGAGAGTGCCTGTACTTCGCACCGTACGGGCAATAGTGGACAGAATCGGTCCGGTATCGGCGGTAGATTCGGAGACGTGAATCACCCCGCCGGACGTGTGCTGACCCTGCTGGAGCTCCTGCAGTCCGGGGGCGTGCGCACCGCGGCCGAGCTCGCCGAGCGGCTGGGCGTCGACGCGCGCACCGTCCGCCGGTACGTCGAGCACCTGCTGGACCTGGAGATCCCCGTGGAGTCCGTGCGCGGCCGCTACGGCGGGTACCGCCTGGCACGCGGCTTCCGGCTCCCGCCGCTGATGCTGGGCGACGAGGAGGCGCTGGCGGTCCTGCTCGGCCTGCTCGAAGGGCGGCGCAGCGGGCTGACGGCGGCGTTCGGCCCGGCGGGCGAGACGGCGGCGGCCAAGATCCGCCGGGTGCTGCCGGCCCGGCTGGGCGAGCGGCTTCAGGGCGTGCTCGACAGCATCGCCTTCACCGGCGCGCCGGTCCAGAGCGCGCCTTTGGACGCCACCGTGCTGCTCACGGTGTCCGACGCGGTGGCCGCGCGGCGGCCTATCGCCATCGCGTACGGCGACCGTACGGACCGGGTCGTGCACCCGTACGCCATCGTGAGCCACAAAGACCGGTGGTATGTCAGGGCTCTGGATCCGGCGATCGGGCAGGAGCGCACCTTCCGGCTCGACCGGATCGCCGGCGCCAGGACGCTGCCGGGGTCGTTCGAGCCGCCGGAGGAGGATCCGGCGCGCAGCCTTGTCACCGGGTTCGCCACAGCGGACTACCGATATGAGGTCGCGATCCGGGTGCAGGGGACGGTCGAGCAGATCCGGGCCCGTTTCCCGGCCAGCGTGGCAGTGATCGAGCAGGGCGGAACCGAGCCTGTCGTCGGCGATGAACAAGACCAACCCTGGCACCGCCTCGCGATCCGCGCCGAGCGCCTCGACTGGATCCCGCCGACCCTGGCCGCCCTCGATCTCCCCTTCGAGATCGAGGAACCGGCCGAGCTCCGCGATCTCGTCCTGGCGTTCGCCGAACGGCTGGCGGCCCGAGTCCGCGGCGCGTCCGCTTGAGGACACCCCCGAGAATCCAGATCAAGGCCGTCACCTGCAATTAACCCCGCAGCTTGGCCCATCGCCCCGACAGAATCCGCCGCGCCCCGCTACTGTCGGAACGTGACTTCTGCGTTCAGCGATGCCTTCCTCCGTATGGCGGAGCCCCACGCGGCCTGGGGCATGCGCCAGATCGAGGAGTTCAACGAGTTCCTGCCGATCGGGCCGTGGACGGTGAACCTGGACGAGCGCCGGTACCGGCAGTCGGGACGGGAACTGCGGATCAGCGTGCTCGGCAGCTTCGACACCGCGGAGGGCTCGTGGCTGTGGGGCTGGGCCAACCCGGGCTTCGGGAAGCTGCCGGTGGTGGCCGCGGCGGAGGCGCTCAGGGTGTTCGGACAGGAGCACGGCGTCCCGGAGTTCTCCGAGGAACTGGTGGACCTGTCCGGCTTCGAAGACCCCCGCTACGCCGCGGAGATGCTGGCGTTCGGGGCGATGGGAGTGCTGCGCGCCGACGGCTACATCGGGGTGCAGGCCAACGAGACCGGGCGGCTGTACATGGTCCCGGACGACCCGCAGGTGCCGGTGGCCGACCCGGATCCGATAGCGCTGCCCCGACTGCTGATGCAGGGGGCGCAGTTCTTCAACCGGTCGGCGTACGAGGTGGTCGCCGGCTACTTCCACCACTTCGGCATCCCGTGGCGGCAGGAGGGCGACACGATCAGCGCGGAGCTGCCCGGCGGGGCGACCGCGTCGGTCCAGTTCGACGCGCAGGGACGGGTCACCGCGGTGTCGATGGGCTCGATCACCAAGGAGTCCCTGGGCAACACCGCCGG
Organism: Catenulispora sp. GP43; assembly: GCF_041260665.1. NCBI lineage: Bacteria > Bacillati > Actinomycetota > Actinomycetes > Catenulisporales > Catenulisporaceae > Catenulispora > Catenulispora sp. GP43. The sequence goes on from NZ_JBGCCT010000003.1 coordinate 18,270, forward strand.
CGCCTGAGCGGTGCGGCATCGGCGCCCGGCCGGGTGGCCGGACGCCGACGTCGCCGAGGTCACGCGGCGGCCGCCGCGGCGGCCGGGGTACCGAGGTGCCGGGCGAAGAACCGGACGGCGCTGTCCGCCTCGAACCGGGGCAGTTGCTTGTGCCGTCCGGCGTTGGCGTGCAGCGTCTTCTCCTTGGAGGCGAAGGCGTCGAAGAGCTCCAGGCCGGCGGCGCGCGGGAGGTGTTCGTCGTCCCACTGCAGGTCGAACTCGATCGGGACGGTGATCCGCCGCGCGGGCTCGACCAGGAAGTCGGGCCAGTGCTGGCCGAACACGGCGGCGGTGATCCGGTCGTCGGAGGCGACGAACGGGACACCGGTCGCGGTGCCCATGTTGATGCCCCAGTAGCCCACCGGCCCGCCGGTCCCGATCTCTGGCAGCTCCTGGAGCGCGTCCAGGGTCGCGCTCCATTCGGGCACGGCCTGCTCGGCCAGGTGGGCGTTGTAGCGCACGATGATCGGGCCCTCCGGCTGGCCGGCCTCGCGCGCCGCGAACATCGCGTCGATCTCGCGTTCGTCGTGGTCGGTGCGCGGGCGGTCGCCGTGCCCCGGCGCGTCGATGGCGGCGACGTGGAACCCGAGGCCGAGGACGAGCCGGCGCGCACGGCCCGCGCTGGCCGGCGCCTTCTTGTGGATGCCGCCGCCGTGGCCGACGAGGACCAGGGGAGCCAGGCCCGGGTCGGATTCCGGGGACCACAGGACACCGGGGATCTCGCCCACGGTGAAGTCGCGTTCGCGGACGCCGTCCGCGCGGGTGTCACTGGTGAAAAGAAGTGAAGAAGACATGGCAGTCACCTTTCGGGAGCACTTGTTATCGGCGCTCCCGACGACCGCTATGTCAGCCGCCTGCCCGCGACAGCACGGGGAGCACCCACGTCGATACCGCCTTCATGGGTCTCACCTCCTCTTGTCCGGTCACGGCGGATGAACATTAACGGCCCGCCGCCGCATCGCGCAATGTCTATTTTCCGCTTCTTCTACGCCCCGCACGACGCGGCCAACGCCGCCATCCACTCGCGGGCGGCCCTGCGCACCTCCGGGCTGAGCCCGGCCTCCAGCTCGTCTTCCCGCCTGCGCACCGCGGGCCGTGCCTTCCGGAACATCTCGCGTCCCGCCTCGGTCGCGTGCACCTGGTGCGCACGCCGGTCCGTCGGGTGCGGGGAGCGTTCGACCAGGCCGTGGGCCTCCAGGCCGGCGACCATCTCCGTCGCGGACTGCCTCGTGCTGCCGCACAGCCGGGCCACCTCGGCGACGGACAGGCCCGGGGAGCCGTCCAGCATCATCAGCGTCGCGAACTGCGGCACGGTCAGCCCGAACTCGGCGAGCTCGTCCTCGATCGCGGCGCGCATGCCGAGCCAGACGTGGCGCACGGCGAAGCTGACGACGCCGTCCTCGCCCCACTTGTCGGGTTCGTTCTCCCGTCGTGCGGACATATCGGGATGCTCCGGTCTCATGATTGACAGGTACCTGACGAGTTTGCCAGGCTGATATCCGACAGGTACCTGTCGATTCTAGCGCGCGGCCGCGCTGCCCCGTGAAGTCACCGTCCCGGCAAGCTCCAGACCCAGGGGGGTCCGCCAGCCATGTCCGCAGCCACGTCCACCGCCAGTCCGCCGTCCGGCCGACGCCAGAGCCTGATCCTCGCCGTCCTGATCTTCGCCCAGCTGCTGATCTGGATCGACGGCACCGTCCTGTCCACCGCCTACGAGACCCTCGCCGACCCGGTGCGGGGCCTGGGCGCCACCCCCGGCCAGCTCCAGTGGGCCACCGGGTCCTACACGCTGGTGCTGGCCACCGTCACCTTCACCGGCGGCGCCCTGGGCGACCGCTTCGGGCATCGCAACACCCTGGTGGCCGGCATGGCGCTGTTCGGCCTGGCCTCGGTGTTCGCCGCGTACTCGCACAGCACCGGCGAGCTCATCGCGGCCCGCGCCGTGATGGGCGTGGGCGCCGCGCTGCTGATCCCGGCGACGCTGGCGGTGATCAGCTTCACCTATGCGCCCGAGCGGCGCCCGCAGGCCTTCGGCGTGCTCAGCAGTTTCGCCGGCGTCGGCATCGCCGCCGGTCCCGTGCTGGCCGGCCTGATGCTGGCGAACTTCTGGTGGGGCTCGGTGTTCCTGATCAACGTGCCGGTCGTGGCGGTCGGCCTGGTCGCGATCGCCCGCACGGTGCCGAACTTCCAGCCGCCGCACAAGCGCGGGCTGGACTTCCCGGGCCTGGTGCTGTCCACCGCCGGCCTCGGCCTGCTCTCCTACGGCCTGATCCGCGCGGGCCAGGACGGCACCGTCACCGAGCCGCAGGTGTGGAGCACGGTCCTGGCCGGGCTGGCGCTGACCGCCGCGTTCGTGGCCGTCGAACTGCGCCGCGCGCACCCCAGCTTCGATCCCCGCCTGTTCCGGCTGCGCCAGTTCGCCGCCGGCAACGTCACGCTGACCCTGCTGTTCCTGGCCCTGAGCGCGAGCGGTTTCTACTTCGCGTTCTACCTCCAGGGCGCCCGCGGCTACTCGGCCCTGCGCGCCAGCCTGATCGGCATCCCCGGCGCGCTCGGCGTCGTGGTCGGCGGCCCGCTCGCCGCGAAGCTCGCGCGCCGCACCTCGGTGCGCCGGGTCAGCGGTACCGCGCTGGTGGTCTCCACGATCACGCTGGCGGTCTTCTCCCGCATCGGACTGCAGATGCCGATCCCGGCCTACATCGCCGTGGCGATCGTCCAGGCCACCGCGATCGGCATGACGATCGCCCCGCTGACCGGCGCGATCCTGGGCTCGCTGCCGCTGACCCAGGCCGGCGCGGGCAGCGCCGTGAACGCCACCATGCGGCAGACCGGCAGTGTGCTGGGCATCGCGCTGGGCGGCACCATCTTGTCGATCGGGTACCGGCACGCGATCAGCGGCTCGGTCGCCGGCCTTCCGGCGGTGGTGAAACAGCAGGCTGAGACGTCGGCGGAGATGGCCCGGAATGTGGCCCGGCACAACAACATTCCCGGTCTCGCGCACCAGGCGGACCTCGCGTTCGTGCACGCGATGCACACCGGCATGATGTGGTCGGCGGCGGCGACCGCCATCGGGGCGCTGCTGGTGTTCGGCGGTTTCGCCAAGCCCAGGACGACGAAGACCGTCACGGTCCAGCCCGAGCCGGAGGCAATCGTCAAGGAATCCGCTTCGGCGTAAAGGAAAAGTGGTGGACGGGCAATGGCCGCCACCAGCATCCTTTGAGGGCACCTCCCGGTGCGCAGGCAGCGGATACTTCCTTAAAAAAGTACTCATCCCGCAGCCGAATCTGATCTCGGGAGTGCGCCCTCGACTTTTCTCGACGGTCGCTGCTCCCTGCATTTCTTCGGGGTGATCCACCGATGGTGAAGTTCAACAAGCTCGCGACCAAGACCACTGCGACGTTCGAGGGCGGCAAGGCGTACAAGCGCGACGCGAAGGCGGACCTGTTCCTGCTCGCCGTCACCAACATGGTCGGCGAGGACACGTTCTACGAGTCCGCCGACTCCCGCGACCAGCGCTACCGCGAGCTCGTGCACACCGTCGCCGTCGCCGACCCGGAGTGGATGCTGCGCTTCGTCGCCTGGCTGCGCCTGGGCGCGAACATGCGCAGCGCGGCCATCGTCGCGGCCTGCGAGGCCGTGCGGGCCCGGCTGGACGCCGGCGCCCCCGGGCACGGCAGGCAGCTGATCGACGCCGCGTGCCAGCGTGCCGACGAGCCCGGCGAGGTGCTCGCGTACTGGACCGGCCGCTACGGCCGCGCGCTCCCGAAGCCGGTGAAGCGCGGCGTGGCCGACGCCGTGGCACGGCTGTACACCGAGTACTCGTTCGCGAAGTACGACTCGGACGCCAAGGGCTTCCGGTTCGGCGACGTCATCGACCTCGTGCACCCGGCCGCCGCGGCCGACAAGCCGGGGCAGGGCGAGCTGTTCCGGCACGCGCTGGACCGCCGCCACAACCGGGACAACCCGGTGCCGGAGGCGCTGCCGATGCTGACCGCGCGGGCCCGGCTGCTCGCGCTGCCGGTGGACCAGCGGCGCCCGGCGCTGCTCGCTGGGGTCGCCGAGGGTGCCGAGGGTGCCGAGGGTGCCGAGGGCGGCCCGGGGCGGCTGGCCGAGGCCGGCATGACCTGGGAGGCGCTGGCCGGCTGGCTGCAGGGCCCGATGGACAAGGCGGCCTGGGAGGCGGTCATCCCGTCGATGGGGCTGATGGCGCTGGCGCGGAACCTGCGGAACTTCGACGAGGCCGGGGTCTCCGACGGGGCGGCCTGGAAGGTCTGCGCGCGGTTCCTGGACGCCGACCAGGTGGCACGCTCCCGGATGCTGCCGTACCGGTGGCTGTCGGCGTACAAGGCCGCGCCGTCGCTGCGGTGGGGGCACGCGCTGGAGGGGGCGCTGGGGCACGCGATCGCGGGCATCCCGGAGCTGCCGGGGCGCACCCTGGTCCTGGTCGACACCTCCGGGTCGATGACCGGCCGGGTCTCGGCGCGCTCGACGGTCACGCACCTGGACATCGGGGCGCTGATCGGGGTCGCGCTGGCGGACCGCGCGGCCGGCTCCGGACGGGCCGGCGACGTGGACCTCGTCGGCTTCGCCGACGGCGTGTTCACCCACGAGCTCGCCAAGGGCGGCAGCGTGCTGCGCGGGGTCGAGGCGTTCGCGCGGCGCTCCGGCGAGGTCGGCCACGGCACGCGCATGGTCGACGCCGTCGCGAACTCCTACGACGAGCACGACCGGGTGGTGATCGTCAGCGACATGCAGACGTTCCCGTACTACTACAACCGGGACAAGGGCGCGGACGCGTTCATCCCGGACACGGTGCCGGTCTTCGGGATCAACACCACGGGCTACGGCCCGAGCGCGTTGCCGCCCGGCAAGGCGAACCGGTTCGAGATCGGCGGCTTCTCGGACAAGGTGTTCACCATGTTCGGTCTGCTCGCCGCCGGCGACGGACCCGCGTGGCCGTTCTAGGCGCCGAGTAAGGAGCGGTAGCGCACTGGCCTATGGCCAGATGCGCTACCGCTCAGTAACATGCGCCGTGTGATCGACGGCATAGACCTCACGACCCTCGCGATCCCGTTCTATGTGCTGTTCATGGCGCTGGAACTGCTCTCGCTGCGGTTCTTCCCGGACCCGGGCGAGCAGGGCTACACCGTCAAGGACACCGCGACGTCGCTGACGATGGGCATCGGCTCGATCGTCTGCAACCTCGGCTGGGGGCTGGTGACGGTCGCCGCGGTGGCCGGGGCGCACGCGGTGTCGCCGTGGCGCATCGGCAGCTCGCTCACCAGCTGGATCGTGCTCTTCGTGGCGTACGACTTCTTCTACTACTGGGAGCACCGCGCGAACCACCGCGTCCGGATCCTGTGGGCCTCGCACGTGGTGCACCACTCCAGCCGGCACTACAACCTGTCCACCGCGCTGCGCCAGACCTGGACCGGCGTCGGCAACACGGTGTTCCTGCTGCCGTTGGCGCTGGCGGGCTTCCCGTCGTACATGATCTTCGCGACGGCGGCGATGAACCTGCTGTACCAGTTCTGGATCCACACCGAGCGGATCGGGAAGATGTGGCGGCCGATCGAGCTGGTGATGAACACACCCTCGCACCACCGCGTGCACCACGGGTCCAACCAGGGCTACCTGGACAAGAACTACGGCGGCGTGTTCATCGTCTTCGACCGGCTGTTCCGGTCCTTCGAGCCCGAGGGCGAGCCGGTGCAGTACGGGCTGACGAAGAACATCGGCACGTTCAACCCGCTGCGGGTCGCAGTGCACGAATACGCGGCGATCGCGCGGGACGTGCGCGGCGCCGACTGCTGGCGCGCCCGGTTCGGGTACGTGCTGCGGGGGCCGGGCTGGTCGCCGGCGGCGTAAAACCCGTCGCACGCCGACCGACACGCTGCATACGCTGGCCGGTGTGCTGAGTGATGGACAGCTGAAAGAGTTCGCCGAGCAGGGGTACCTGGTCGTCCCGGGCGTCGTGGGGTCCGAGCCGGTGGACCGGGCGAACCGCCGGATCGACGAACTCGTCGCCGCCGAGCCGCCGCTGGAAGGCCATGTGGGGCACCACTTCTACTTCCCGAAGGCCGTGGACGAGCCGGCGTTGATCGCGCCACTGATGGAGCCCGGGGCGGACGGGAGGAATGCCTTCGCGTACGCCGAAGCGCTCGCGGATCCCGGGTTGCTGGAGGCGCCGTGGCAGGTTCAGGTGGCGCTGAACATCCCGCCGTTCCCCCACCAGCCGGGGCGGCCGCACATCGACGCCGCTATCAGTGAGCCGACGCCGGGATTCGTGCCGAACACCTTCACGCTGTTGGCCGGGGTGTTCGTCTCGGACCAGACGCGCGAGAACTCGGGCAACCTGTGGGTCTGGCCGGGTACGCACCGGACGCATGCGGAGTACTTCCAGGAGCGCGGCGTCGAGACATACTGCGCCTACCCGGACATCGATCTGCCCGAGCCGGAACAAGTCACCGCGCGCGCCGGTGACCTGTTGCTCGCGCACTATCTGCTCGGGCACAACATCGGTGGGAACTACGAGTCGGACACGACGCGGCGGATGCTGTACTACCGGGTCAGCGGCCGCGGGCATGCCGACCGGCCGGATCGGATCCTGACCGAGCCCTGGTACGAGTACGGGCCTGTCCGGGCCCTGGTTTAAGCGCGGGTGTGCTGGGCCCGGACGACGGTGGCGGCGGCCTGGTGGGCCGGGGCGTCTCCGTCCTCCTTCGGGTTGGGATGCCCCTGGCCGGTCTCGATCAGGGCGCGCAGGCTGCCGCCGATGTAGCCGGCCCAGGCGTTGGAGCACACGTCGTAACACTCGTCCTGCGGGACCAGGCCGACGTGCGTGAAGCGGATCTCGGCGCCGCCGTCGGTCGGCTGGATCTCGAAGACGATGTCGGTCCCGGTCCACTCGGCCTGGTTCTCGATGAAGTCGAAGTAGTTCTCCTCGACGTGCCAGACGACCTTCCGGTCCGGGACGAGCTCGGCGATGCGGACCTTGCAGCGGTGGACGTCCTGGTACCGGTAGTCGAAGACGCCGCCGACCCGGTCGGCGGTCCCCTCGACCGATTCCGACCACCAGCCGCGGACGTTCACGACGGCCTCATAGGCCTCGCGGGGCGTCCGGTCGACGGTGAAGCCGGTGGTGTAGTGCCGTTCCTGCGGTTCGCTTGTGACTTGCATCATGCAACCAGCTTACGGCGCCCAACTTTCATCATGCAAGTGGTTGGCTACACTGGTTCCATGCTGGGGAAGACGTACGACTCGCAGGTGTGCTCGATCGCGCGGGCGCTGGAGGTGGTCGGCGAACGCTGGAGCCTGCTGATCGTCCGCGACGCGCTGTTCGGCGGCGCGACGCGCTACAGCGACTTCCAGCGGAGCCTCGGGATCGCGACCAACGTCCTCAAGACCCGCCTCGACGGGCTCGTCGAGACGGGCGTCATGGAGCGGCGCCAGTCCTCGCGGCAGCCGGAGCAGTACGAGTATCTGCTGACCGACAAGGGGCGGGCGCTGGCGCACTCGCTGGTCGCCCTCTCGGAGTGGGGCGACCGGTGGGCGACCGACGGGGAGCCGCCGATCCTGTATGTGCACTCGGTGTGCGGTACCGGGGTCACGCAGAAGACGGTGTGCGCGCACTGCGGCGTCGTGGACGACCCGGCGGAGATCCGGGCCGAGATCGGTCCGGGGATGCCGGCCGACCGCATTCCGGCGTAGCCCGGATCAGTTCCCTGCCAACTCCTCCACCACCGGCGCCAGCTTCTCCATGAACATCCCGTTCACCGCGATGTAGGAGATCCCGAGGTCGTCACGGCGGCGGCGCAGCGTGTCGGCCATCTCCTGCGGCGTGCCGGTGAGGATGGACGGGGCGCCGGTGCGGATCAGCTCGGCGGGGTCCATGCCCATCTGCTGGCTCAGGTAACCGGGCAGCTCGGTACCCACGCCTGCGAGGTTGTGGCTGAGTTCGAGGTCGTCGAAGCGGGAGCCGGCGACGGCGCGCAGCTCGGCGATCTTCGCCGCGAGGCCGTCCTCGGTGGTGGCCGGGCTCAGGCCGAGGGTGAGGATGTCGGCTTCGGCGGCGGCCAGCTGGAACATCTTCGGACCGGCGGCGGCCACCAGGATCGGCGGGTGCGGCTTCTGCACCGGCTTGAGCGGCGAGCGGCTCGCGGCCGCCGCGGCCAGCTCCTCCTTGACGATGTGGATGGCGTCGGAGAGCTGCTTCACGCGCTCGGCCGGGGTGCCGAAGCGCCGCTCCCGGTGCACCACCTCGTCCTCGGCGCCGGGCCGGCCGGCACCCAGGCCCAGGTCGAAGCGTCCGCCGGAGAGCAGGTCCAGGGCCAGCGCGCGCCACGCGATCTCCGAGGGTGTGTAGAACGGCGCGGGCAGGACGAACGTGCCGACGCGCAGCCGCTCGGTGGCCGTCGCGGCGGCTGCCAGGGCCGTGAACGGCTCCAGGGTGGTCATCGTGTCCGGGGCCAGCAGCGTGTCGTAGCCGAGTCCCTCGGCCCGGCGGGCCAGCCCCTGCCAGGCCTGGGCGGTCGGGGCCTGGGCCGCGACGACGGCGAAGCGGAAGGTGCGGGGGTGCATGGATTCTCCCTGAGTAGGAGTTCTGCGTTCCTGTCTGTCTACGCCGATCCTGCCCCTGCCGGAAGCAGACGGGCGTCCGGCAGGGGGAGGCCGCGCGCATACTCTGCGGGGAGTAGGCGCCGTATCCTCTCCAGCGTGCTTGACTACGATCTTGAGGCCGCGCACTACGACCGGACACGGGGCGGCGTGGACCGGGCACGTGCGGCGGCGGGCGCGGTGCTGGAGCTGGTGCCGGCGGACTGCGCGGTCCTGGTGGACGTGGCCTGCGGCACCGGCATCGTCTCGGAGCTGCTGACGGCGCCCGGCCGCACGGTGATCGGCGTGGACATGGCGGCCGGCATGCTGGCCCTGGCGCTGCCCCGCCTCGGCGGCGGCGGCCGAGCCGTCCGCGGCGACGCGACGCGCCTGCCGGTGGCCGCCGGCGCGGCGGACGCGGTGACCTTCATGTGGCTGCTGCACCTGGTCGACGACGCGGTGGTGGCGGCGGCGATCGCCGAGGCGGCACGGATCCTGCGCCCCGGCGGCGTGCTGGTGACGACGGTGGACAAGGACGCGGCGCAGTTCGAGAGCGACAGCGACGTCGGCGAGATCATGCGCGCCGCACGCCGGGAGCTGGCACCCCGCGCGAGCGACGACAGCGAACGGGTCCGGGAGCTGGCGCGCGCGGCCGGCCTGGAGCCTGCGGGCACGGCCCGGTACGTGGGGCACGGGCAGGGGCGGGCGCCGCAGGAGTGGGTACTGCGGGTCCGGGAGCAGATCGGGTGGGCGAGGCGGGCCGATCCGGACCGGGTGGCAGAGATCTGCCGCGCGCTGGAGGCGCTGCCGGAGCAGGATGTGCGGCGGACGGATCCGGAGTACACGGTCGCGGGGTTCCGGCTCGGCGGCGGATGAGGGCGGCGGGCGGCCCCGGAGAGCACCGTCGCGGATTCCCGGCTCGGCGGCGGGTGAGAGCGGGCTGGCGGATCCGGAGTACACCGTCGCGGGGTTCCGGCTGCCCGCCGCCTCCCCGCGGCCCCTACAGCTTCCCCATAGCCGCCTCGAACGCCTCCCACACCGCCGGCAGCTTCGGACTTCCGATCCGCTGGTCGATCTCCAGCGCGAGCCGGAACCGCAGCGCCGCCTCCACGTGCTTGCCCTGGTCGTAGAAGCTGCGGCCGGAGTGGTGCGCGGCGGCGGCGACCAGGCGGTCGTCCTTCAGGTACAGCGCCAGCTTCTCGGCGCGGTGGAACATCGTGTCGGCCTGGTCCCACTCGCCGCGCCACTGGCGGACGTGGCCCAGCAGGAGGGTGGCGCGGACCATGCGGCGCAGGTCGCCGGCCAGGTCGGCGGCGGCCAGGGTGAGCTCGGCCTCCAGGGCCGCCTCGTCCAGGCGGCCCGCGATGCGCAGGAGGTTGGCGTACTCGGAGCGGGCGTCGGGGAGCTCGTCCATGTCGAGGGCGGACAGGGTCGCGATCCGGGCGGCCAGCGGCGCGGGATCGTCGACGATCTCGCGGAGGGTCTCCGGGTCGGTGCGGAAGTCAAGGCCCATGGGTCCATCCTGCGACGCAGAAGGGTCCTTACGCGACACCTAGCCCATCGATTCCAAGGTTTTTCCCTTCGTTTCCCGGACAAGGTAGTACACGAACGGGATGGAGATCGCCGCGGCGATCGCATAGAGCGAGTACGCGCCGGCCAGGCTCCAGCGGGACAGCGATGGGAACGAGACCGTCACCAACCAGTTCGCCAGCCACTGCGCGCTGGCCGCCACCGACAGCGCCAACGCCCTGATCCGGTTCGGGAACATCTCGCCGAGCAGCACCCACACCACGACGCCCCAGGACATCGCGAAGAAGAACACGTACGCGTTCGCGCTGAGCAGCGCCGTGATGCCCTGTGCCTTGGGCAGCGTCGTCTTGCCGTTGGCCTCGGTGCCATAGGAGAACATCCACGCGGCCAGTCCCAGCGTCACCATCATGCCGACCGAGCCGATCAGCAGCAGCGGACGCCGGCCGATGCGGTCCACCAGCGCGATCGCCACCACGGTGCCGGCGATGTTCACCGCCGCGGAGATCATCGAGATCAGCAGCGAGTTGGAGGTGTTGATGCCGACCGACTGCCACAGCAGGGAGCTGTAGTAGAAGATCACGTTGATGCCGACGAACTGCTGGAGCACTGACAGCCCGATGCCGATCCACACCACGGCCAGCAGGTTCCTGCGGCTGGGCGTCAGCAGGTCCACCGCCTTCGGCTTGATCTCGCCGGCCAGCTGCTCGCGGATCTCGGCGATGCGGTCGGCGACGTTCGCGCTCGTGCCCTCGACCTCGGCGAGCACCGCGCGCGCCTCCTCGTCCCGGCTGTTGGCGACCAGGAAGCGCGGCGACTCCGGCAGCCTGAGGCTCAGGACCCCGTACAGGATGGCCGGGACCACCTCGGCGCCGAGCATCCAGCGCCAGGCCGCCAGCCCGCCGAGGTGGTCGGTGTTGGTGCCGCCGGCCCACTGGTTGATCAGGTAGTTGACCACCGCGGAGATCGCGATGCCGAGCACGATCGCCAGCTGCTGGAAGGAGGTCAGCCGGCCGCGGAAGGCCGGCGGGGAGATCTCGGCGATGTAGGCCGGGCCGATCACCGAGGCGATGCCGATGGCGAACCCGCCGACGATCCGCCAGATCGTCAGGTCCCAGGGCTGGTAGGCGAACATGCTGCCGATGCCGCTGATGGTGAACAGGACGGCGGCGATCTGCATGGCGCGGATCCGGCCGATGCGGTCGGCCAGCCAGCCGCCGGCGATCGCCCCGGCGGCGGCGCCGGGCAGGGCCGCGGCGACGATGAAGCCGGTGGTGCCGCTGCCGACGTTGAAGTCGTGCTGGATGCCGGTGACCGCGCCGTTGATGACCGCCGAGTCGTAGCCGAACAAGAAGCCGCCCAGAGCCGCGGCGGCGGCGATGAACACGATGCGCGGCGCGACACGCTCGGACGCGGACGGCTCCGACGGGTTCGGGCCGCCGGAGCGGCCGGTCCTGGTGGTCATACCCGTACCCCTGCCGCCGATCCCGCCAGGCGATGCGGCGATGCGCCCGATCGGGTGGTTGGCCTACCGTGGTCGGCATGCTGACCGTCCCGCAGGAGATCTACGACGCCATCGTCGCCCACGCCCGCAAGGACCACCCGGACGAGGCGTGCGGAATCGTCGCCGGCCCCGAGGGCTCCGACCGCCCCGAGCGCTTTGTGCCGATGACCAACGCCGAGCGGTCGCCGACGTTCTACCGCCTGGATCCGGACGAACAGTTCAAAGTGTGGAAGGAGATGGGCAACCGGGATGAGGAAGCGGTGATCATCTACCACTCGCACACCTCGACCGAGGCCCATCCCTCGCGGACCGACATCACCTATGCCAACGAACCCAATGCGCATTACGTGCTGGTGTCCACGCGCGACACTGACAAACTCGGCGACTTCCAGTTCCGCTCGTTCCGGATCGTCGACGGCGAGGTCGCCGAGGAGCCGGTGACGGTCGTCTGAGACACCGCCCGACGCTCCCGCTCCCCTGACGGGTCAGTCCGGGATGCCCGCTTCGGAGTCCCGGGTCAGGCTGGAGGCGTGAGTTCGACTGAGACGGTCACCCCGATCCAGAACGCCGTGAACATAGGGCCGGTGCTGACACAGCGGCTGCGCGACGTCGGCGTCACCACCCTGGACGAGGTCCGCGCGCGCGGCGCCATCGAGGTGTGGCAGCTGATCGCCGACACCGCCGAGGGCAACGAGTGCGCGCACATGCTGCTGGCGTTGGAAGGCGCGCTGCGCGGCCAGCGCTGGACGTCGATCCCCCGCTCCGAGCGCGACGCGCTGCTGGTCGAGGTCGGCCTGAAGGACGCCTCGGAACTGCGGGCGTCCAAGAAACGCTAGCCGCCGCCAGGGCGGCGGCCGGCGTTTCTCAGTCCCCGGGCCTCAGCCGGTGATCCTGCCCTGCTGCAGCGCCGCCCACATCGGGCCGTTGACGACCCCGTCCGCCGCCAGGTGCATGGCGCTCTGGTACTGCACCACCGCGCTGAAGGTGTCCATGTCGTACTGGCCGGTGGCCTTCACATCCGTGTTCAGCGCGGCGGCCAGCGCCTCCTGCAGCCTCTTGACGTCCGCGGCGCTGGCCGGCTTGTGGTGCTTGTCCCCGCCGAACGGGCCGCCGGGCAGGTTCGGCAGCTGGGGCGTCAGGGTGGGCTTGCTGCCGGCGGCGATCAGCGCGGTCTTGGTGGACCGGCCGACGACGCCCGAGGGGTCGGAGGCGTGGCTCCGGGCCTGGAACGCGGCGACCGCGGCCTGCGTGGCCGCGTCGAAGGTGCTGTTGATCGGTCCGTTGTACAGCCCCAGCTGGTGCAGCCGGGTCTGGATCCACTTCACCTCGGGGCCGGAGTCGCCGAGCTGCCACTGGCCCGGGACCCGCTCGGCCGGCGTGCTCGCCGAGCTGCTCGGGGTGGACGAGGTCGGGGCGTTGGCCACCGCCGACTGCGCCGACGAGCTCGGCGGGGTGGTCGGGGTGGTGACCGACCCGGGGTTGATCGCCGGGCCGGCGGACGGGGTCGAGCTGCCGCCGCCGAGGGTGATCAGGGAGACCACGATCACCACGACCGCGGCGGCCGCGACGCCGATGCCGATCTTCGCCCCGCGGTTGGAACGGGGGCCGTTGCCGGGCCCGCCCGGGTAGTCCTCGGTGTATCCGCCCTCATAGGGCTCGCCGTAGGCACCGCCGCCGGCCGCCTGGTAGTCGATCGGCTGGTCGTAGGCGGGCTGGTCGAACGCCTGCTGCGGGTAGTCCGACCGGCCGAAGTCCTCCGGGACCGGCGCCATGACCTGCGTGGCGTTCGGGCGGGGCCGCTCCGGACCGCCCTCGGGGCGGTACAGGTGGGCGTACGGGTCCGGCTCGGGCGGAACGTTCTGCGCCGGGATGGCCTGGGTCGCCTCGTCCTGCGGCTGCGTCGGCAGCTGCCACGTCAGCCCGCGCTCGGGCGGAGCGCTCGGCCCGCCCTGGCCGCCGGCGCCCACGGCCGCGTAGGCCTGGGTCGGGTCGGACACCCCGGCCGGAGTCTGCGACGACATCTCGCCGCAATTCGGGCAATAGCGGGCTCCCGGCGTTTTCGGCAGGACGGTCCCGCAGTGATGACAAGTCTCCATGGTGCTCGGAACCCCCTTGGGCAGACCCGCCAACTGTAGAACACGCAAGCAAAGCCCGTATCCGCTCTGGCGCGCCGTCCCAGGCGGGCACACGTCAGGCCGGTGGTTCTTGGCCCAGACTTGACCATCGCTTTGCCAACCGGCGGCCGCTACCAGCGGGAGGCGACGGCCACCAGCCGGTCCCGGACCCGCGCCACGGCCGCCGACCGGGCCCGCTGCCCGCGCACCGCGACGAAGATCGTCCGGATCGGCGGGATCTCGGGTTCGTCGAGCAGGACCAGCGTCCCGTCGTCCAGCGCCGGGGCGCACAGCGGCCGGGGCAGCACGGCCACGCCGCAGCCGCTGACCGCCGCATCGAGAACGCCGCGCAGGTCGGGGATGACCAGCGCGGCGTCGGAGGGGGGACGGGTGTCGTATACGGACGACCAGTAGCGGCCTATATAAGGAAGATCCTCGGAGAGGTCGATCAGCGGGGCGCGGCCGGTGCGGTCGAACGGCTTCCAGCGCGGCGCCCCGACCAGTGCGTACTCCTCGTCGGCCAGCGGGATCACCGCGACCCCGGGCAGCCGCGGCCGGCTGACCGCCAGCGTCAGGTCCAGCCGCCCGGCCGCGAGCTGCGCGATGAGCTCCTCGCCGCGCCCGCCGGCCACGACCACACGAAGGCCCTCGTCCAACAACGGGGCGAGGGCCGGGAGCAGAAGCGTCGTGGTGAGGCTGGCCGGACAGCCGAGCCGGACCGCGGCGTGCGGTCCGGAATCCGGGATCAGCGTCTCGTGCGCGACCGCGGCGAGCGCGTCCAGATGCGGGGCGACGGCCCGGGCCAGCTCGTCGGCGGCCGCCGTGGGCGCGACGCCGCGCGGCAGCCGGACGAACAGCTCGCGGCCGACGCGCTGTTCCAGCGTCCTGATCTGGGCGGTCACCGCGGGCTGGGACACGCCGAGGTCCGCGGCGGCCCGGGTGAGCGAGCCGGCGCGGTGGACGGCGAGGAACGTCCTCAGCAGCGCGAGATCCATCCCGACCAGGATAGAGGTGGCGGGCCCTGGTGAATCAGGGTTTTTCATCACCCTTCGAGCGGCGCCGGGGCCGGCCGGCGGGCCGGGCGCTCACCCGGAGCCGGAGCGCAACACCGCGCGCGCCGCGTCCATCAGGATCCCGGCGAGCTCGGCGCCCTCGGGGTAGTCGGCCGGAGCCGGCAGCCCCGCGGCCGCCTGCGCGGCCCCCTCGACGTCCGGGCGCGCCGGATCGGCCCCCGGCTCGACCCGCCGCGCGACCATGAAGCCCTGCGATATCGCGCCGAACGCGGCCGCGGCGCGGATGTAGTCGGCGGGCTGCGGATCGGGTCCGGCCAGCCGCCGGACGACGTCGCGCCGCAGCTTCACCGAGCGTTCGACCAGCTCGGCGGCGGCCAGGCAGGCGTGGTCGTTGGCGACCAGCTGGAAGACCGCCTGGTGCCGGTGCAGCAGGTCGACGTAGGAGCTCAGCAGCGTCTCGGGATCGGGGTCGCCGGCGACCAGGGTCTCGAACTCGTCGATCAGCGGCTGCGTGACCGACTTCAGCAGCTCCTGCTTGGAGGCGTAGTGGTAGTAGAGCGCGGCTTTGGTGATGCCGAGGCGGTCGGAGATCTCGCGCAGCGAGGTCTTCTCGTACCCGTGCAGCACGAAGAGCTCCAGCGCGACCTGCTGGATGCGCTCCTTGGTGCCGCCGGGATCGTGTTCCGACTGTGAGTTGCGTCTCATGGACCCTCTCGGGGGCGAATTCTCGAAGCCCAGTCTACTTGCCGCACGGTAAGTTTGTGAAAGCTTGCACAAGACATATCTCGAAACCGAAACGCCCTCAGGAGTTCGCCCATGTTCGGACGGCTCGGACGCTTCGTCGTCCACAACCCCTGGAAGATCATCGTCGGCTGGATAATCGCGGCCGTGGCGCTCGTCGCGCTCGGCCCGCAGCTGTCCAGCGTCACCAACGACAACCAGTCCTCCTTCCTGCCTTCCAAGTACGAGTCCGTCAAGGCCATGAACGCCCTGGACGCGGAGTTCCCCTCGGCCACCGGGCAGGTCGCGACCATCGTCATCCGCCCGGTCGGCGACGGCACGCTCTCGGCCGCCGAGCAGCAGAAGGTCACGGACCTGGCCGGCACGCTGACCGGCGACCACATCACCGGCGTGGCCGGCGTGCAGGCCGGTCAGGTCGCGCCGAAGCAGACCGCGCAGCTGATGTTCGCCAAGCTGACCGCCGACCAGGGCGACCAGAAGGCGAGCAGCGACGCCGTCAAGGCGCTGCGCGCGGACCTGGCGAACAAGCTGAACGGCACCGGGATGAAGGCCGAGGTGACCGGGGACGCGGCCATGGGCCTGGACACCTCGGACTCCTCGAACAAGGCCACCGGCATCGTCATGATGGCCACGCTGCTGCTGATCATCGTCCTGATGGGCTTCATCTTCCGGGGCGTCATCGCGGTCCTGCTGCCGATCCTGTCGGTGTTCCTGGTGATGATGGTGTCCCAGCCGGTCATCGCGCTGATGGCCGAGGGGTTCGGCCTGCACGTGCAGTCCTTCCTGCAGATCATGCTGGTCGTGGTGCTGTTCGGGATCGGCACCGACTACATCGTGTTCCTGCTGTTCCGGCTGCGTGAGCGGCTGCGGGCCGGGGACTCGATCGAGCAGGCCGTCCAGACCACCGTCGAGCGCGTCGGCGAGGCCATCGCCTCGGCCGCGGCCGCCGTCATCATCGCCTTCTGCGCCCTGGGCCTGGCCACCTTCAAGGCCTTCACCTCGCTGGGCCCGGCCCTGGCCATCGCGGTCGCGGTGATGCTGCTGGCCGGCCTGACCCTGGTGCCGGCGCTGATGGTGAAGCTGGGCACGAAGATCTTCTGGCCCGGCAAGAAGTGGCGCAGGATCCCCACCGCGGGACCCGCGCGCAAGGTGGGCAACCTGGTCGGCAAGCGTCCGGCGGCGGTGGCCGCGGTCTCCTTCGTCATCATGGCGGGCCTGGCGATCGGCGCCACCGGCTTCAAGGCCGACTACGACCAGCAGTCGCAGATGCCGGCGGGCGTGGAGTCCACGATCGCGATCAAGGACATGCAGAAGGCCGGGTTCGCCCAGGGCGCCACCGCCGCGACCGACGTGATCGTCACCTCGACCGACGGCAAGGCGCTGAACCAGGCGCAGATCCAGAGCTACGCGACCGCCCTCGGCTCGGCCTCGCCGGAGCTGGACGGCCTGATGCCGTTCCCGGTCAAGCCGGGCTCCCCGGCCGGCGCCAAGGGCGACACGGTGCAGTACAACCAGGCCGGCACCGCGGCCCACATCCAGGTGCTGACCAAGGACTCGCCGTTCGCGTCCGCCGCGATGCACGCGGTCAACGGCCCGCTCAAGGACCTCGCGCACAGCACGGCCCCGGCCGGCACCACCGCGCTGGTCGGCGGCGGGACCGCGGCCCTGGCCGACATCCAGGCCGCGAACAACTCCGACCTGGCGCTGATCCTGCCGGTGGCCGGCCTGCTGATCTTCCTGGTGCTGGCGCTGCAGCTGCGGGCCCTAGTCGCGCCGCTGTACCTGATGGTGGCCGTGGGGCTGGGCTACGCCGGCACCCTGGGCGCCTCGGTGCTGATGTTCCAGAGCGTCCAGGGCAAGCCCGGCATGATGTTCATGCTGCCGGTCATGGTCTACCTGTTCGTGGTGGCGATCGGCACCGACTACAACATCCTGATGATCTCCCGGCTCCGCGAGGAGGCCCGCGAGGGCAACGAGCCGCGGCGCGCGGCGGCGCTGGCCGTCGAGCACGCCGGTCCCTCGGTGGCCTCGGCCGGGCTGATCCTGGCCGGCACCTTCGCCTCGCTGATGCTGGGCGGGCTGTCGATGATGCAGCAGATCGGGTTCGCGGTGTCGATCGGCATCAGCATCGCGGCGTTCATCATGTCGATGTTCCTGGTACCGGCCTTCACCGCGCTGATGGGCGCCAAGGCCTGGTGGCCCGGCCACAAGGCGGTGGCCTCCGGCGGCGACGGCGGGCGGCCGCCGCGGGTCGGCGACCTGGACGACGAGAGGGTCGGCGCGAGTTCCCGCGCGTAACACCCTGCAAGGGCGCTCCTGTCACTCCCAGTGACAGGAGCGCCCTTCTCCCACCCGTCTCCCCCCCGCCACCCGTCAAGGTGCCGCTCCGCGGCGCTGTGTTGGATTTATTCTCTAAACCATGCCGATATTCGACCGCGCCCACACGGACGACCTCCTGTCCTTCCTCGCCGCCTCGCCGACCCCGTACCACGCGGTCGCGAACGCGGCCGCCCGCCTGGAGGCCGCCGGGTTCCGCCAGTTCAGGCAGTCCGCCGGCTGGGAGCGCGCGGACGGCGGCGGGTTCTACGCGATCCGCGGCGCGGCGCTCATCGCCTGGTACGTCCCGGAGGGCGCGGCGGCGCACACCGGCTTCCGGGTCGTCGGCGCGCACACCGACTCCCCCAACCTGCGGATCAAGCCGCTGCCGGACACCGGCTCGGCGGGCTTCCGGCAAGTGGGGGTCGAGCTGTACGGCGGGCCGCTGCTGAACTCCTGGCTGGACCGGGACCTGGGCCTGGCCGGCCGGCTGGTGCTGCGCGGCGGCGATGCGGCGCTGGTGCACGTCGACCGGGCCCTGATGCGCGTGCCGCAGCTGGCGGTCCACCTGGACCGCGGCGTGAACGACAGCGGCCTGCTGCTGGACAAGCAGCAGCACCTGACCCCGGTCTGGGGCCTGG
This sequence comes from Catenulispora sp. GP43, assembly GCF_041260665.1. Classification (NCBI taxonomy): domain Bacteria; kingdom Bacillati; phylum Actinomycetota; class Actinomycetes; order Catenulisporales; family Catenulisporaceae; genus Catenulispora; species Catenulispora sp. GP43. The sequence goes on from NZ_JBGCCT010000003.1 coordinate 36,760, forward strand.
GCCCGGTGCAGGACGGCGCGCTGATCGAGTTCGCGGCCAAGGAGGCCGGGGTCTCGGCCGCCGACGTCCTGGGCTTCGACCTGATGCTGCACGACGTGACCCCGCCCACCTACCTGGGCCGTGACCTGGAGATGATCGCCGCCCCGCGGATGGACAACCTGGTCTCGGTGCACGCCGGGGTGCAGGCGCTGATCGCGGCGGCGTCCGGCACCGCCGGTGCGCCCTCGGCGATCCCGGTGCTGGCCGCGTTCGACCACGAGGAGACCGGCAGCGAGTCGGACACCGGCGCCGGCGGCCCGCTGCTGGGCAACGTCCTGGGCCGGGTGGCGCAGGCGCAGCTCGGCGGCAGCGCGGACGACCACGCCCGGGCCCTGGCCGCGACCGTGGTCATGTCCAGCGACATGAGCCACGCGGTGCACCCCAACTACCCCGAGCGCCACGAGCCCGGCCACCGGCCCCGGCTCAACGGCGGGCCGGCGCTGAAGACGAACGTGAACCAGCGCTACGCCACCGACGGCCTCGGCCGCGCGATCTGGACGGACGTCTGCGAGCGCGCGGGGATCCCGACGCAGTACTTCGTGGGGAAGAACTCGATGCCGTGCGGCACCACGATCGGGCCGATCACGGCGGCCAAGCTCGGGGTGACGACGTTCGACGTGGGGATCACCTCGCTGTCGATGCACTCGGCGCGCGAGCTCGGCGGCGCGGACGACCCGCACCTGCTGGCCTCGGCGGCGGCGGCCTTCTACACCGGCTGAGCGCGGGCAGGCCCGCGGTCAGCGCAGGACGTACCAGGTCGGCCCGGCGACGAGCAGGACGGCGGCGAGCCAGGCCGCCGGGCCGACCAGCCGCTCGCTGAACGCCGCGGCGGGCGCTTTGACCAGGCGCTGCACCCGGTCCAGGGTCGGCGTGGCGCGGGCCGCGCCGGGACCGTCCGCACCCCGATCCTGCTCCGCGCGCTGATTCGGCACGGGCCCCGCGGTCCCGCCGATGGCGACCAGCGCGCGGGCCAGCGCGGGGCGTCCGACGGCGCGGGCGGCGTGATCGTCGGCGAGCATCTCGACGAGCGCGGTGACCGAGGCGGTGGCGCGGCGCGCCGGAGGCAGCGGCAGGGCCGACTCCCAGGCGACGAACGGCTGGACCACCAGCTCGTGGCGCCACTTCGCATGGGCCCGCTCGTGGGCGAGGACCGCTTCGAGCTCGTCGGGCGCCAGGGCCGCGATGGTGCCCTCGGTGATGACGATGCGGGGCCGCGTGCCGGGCAGGCAGTAGGCGGCGGGCGAGGCGTGTTCCAGGACGCGCAGCTGGCAGTCGGCGTGCTCAGCGGCGAGGTCGACCGCGTCGCGCTGGCGCCGCAGGTCCCGTTCTATGCGCAGCGCTGAGAGCAAGGTCACGCCGACCAGCCGCAGCGTGAGGACGGCGGCCAGCGCCAGCGCGGCTTCCTGAAGCAGCCCCAGTGATGCGGGCACCCGCAGGTGGAACGCGTCCCGCCAGAGCACGACCAGGCCGGTCCGCAGGTGCCGGTCCAGGGGCGCGACCCCGACCGCCAGCGGCGCGCCGATCAGCGCCAGGCCGCCGGCGATGCCGACCGCCTGCCACAGCGCGATCGCGGCCCGGGCGTGGCGGCGCGGCCAGGCGGCGCGGGCCAGGAACACCGGGACCGGCCAGGCGAGCAGGATCGCGAGGACGGCCAGCGGCCAGGCGTCAGAGAACATGGCCGGCCGCCCGGGTCGGGTCGGTCGGCAGGTCCGCGGCGGTCAGCAGGCCGGTGGCGGTCAGCAGGCCGGTGGCGGTCAGCAGGCCGGTGGCGGTCGGCGGAATGCTCATCGCCACCAGCTTCCCAGACCTGCCGCGCCGCACGTCATGCTGTCCGCGCCGCCTACTCCTCCAGCCCCGCCAAGGCCTCACGCAGGAGCGCTGCCTCCTCGGCCGAGACCGAGCCCGCGAAGCGCACCAGCGCCGAGCGGCGGTCGTCGGTGGTCTCCAGGACGGCGAGCATTGAAGCGGCGATCACGTCGTCCCGCGTGCGCGCCGCCGTATAGCGATGCGCACGCCCGACCCGCTCACGCGTCACGAAATCCTTGCGCCGCAGCCGGTCCAGGACGGTCAGCACGGTCGTCGTCGCCAGCTCCGCGGTGCCGTCGCGGGCCGCCAGGCGTTCGACGATCTCTTGCGCGGTGCTTCCGTCGGGGGCGTTCCACAGGACGTCCATCACCGCGCGCTCCAGTTCACCCAGTCTCGGGGGGCCACCCGCGCGCTCGTTCGCCATGAGGGTTACTCTACAACCGGTAGAACTTCTACGAGCCGTAGAACACTGGAGTTTGCCCATGCTAGGCAGCACGCTCACCGACGCCAGAGTCGAGACCGGGTTCTCGCTCGCCTTCCACATCGTCTTCGCGGTCTTCGGGGTGGGCCTGCCCTGGCTGCTGCTGGTCACCGAGGGCCGCTGGCTGAAGACCGGCGACCCGACCTGGCTGGCGCTGACCCGCAAGTGGTCGCGGGTGATGGCGGTGCTGTTCGCCATCGGCGCGGTGTCCGGGACGGTCCTGTCCTTCGAGTTCGGACTGCTGTGGCCGGCGTTCATGGCGCGCTACGGCGGGGTGCTCGGGCTGCCGTTCACGCTGGAGGCCTTCGCGTTCTTCGCCGAGGCGATCTTCGTGGGCCTGTACCTGTACGGCTGGAAGCGCCTGTCGCCGCGCGCGCACTGGCTCACGCTGTGGCCCATCGCGATCTCCGGAACGCTCTCGACGCTGTTCATCGTCACCGCCAACTCCTGGATGAACGTGCCGACCGGCGTGAAGGAGGTCGGCGGCAAGGTCGTCTCGGCCGAGCCGCTGGCCCCCCTCACCGGCCCCGGCGCACTGCCGGAGTCACTGCACATGCTGCTGGCCGCGATCATGTGCACCGGCGGCGTGGTGGCCGCGGTCTACGCGGTCGGGATGCTGCGCGGACGGCGCGACGACTACCATCGGCGCGGCTTCCGGGTCGGCCTGGTCACGGTCCTGGCCGCGGCCCCGTTCCAACTGGTGGTCGGCGACCTGGCCGCGCGCGTGGTGGAGAAGTACCAGCCGGCCAAGCTGGCCGCGATGGAGGCGCTGACCCACACCCAGAGCCACGCCCCGCTGACCCTCGGCGGGATCTACGACCCGGGCACCGGCAAGACCCGCTTCGGCATCGAGATCCCCGACGGCCTGTCCCTGCTGACGGGCTTGCGCACCGACAAGACCATCCGCGGCCTGGACATCCTGCCGCCCAAGCAGCAGCCGGCCACACCGGTGGTGCACCTGGCCTTCGACACCATGGTGGCCGGCGGCATGGCGATCCTCACGCTGGCGGGCCTGCTGACCCTGGTCGCCCTCTGGCGCCGCCGCAAGGGCGTCCGCCCCCTGATCCCGCTGTCCCGCCCCTGGCTGCTGGCCGGCGCCCTCACCGGCCCGGCCGCGATGGCCGCGATGCTGGCCGGCTGGGAGGTCACCGAGGCCGGCCGGCAGCCGTGGATCGTGTACGGCCGCATGACGGTGCGCCAGGCCGCGACCACCAGCGGCGGCATCGGATGGTCGCTGATCGCCACCATCGTGGTCTACCTCGGCCTGGCCACGGCGCTGCTGCTGATCCTGCGCCGGCTGGCGACCGGCGCGCCGCCGGAGCTGGCGGAGGGGGCCGAGGCGCCGGGGCCGGAGGACCCTGAGACGCCGGGGCATGAGGATCAGGACTCGAGCTCCGCGGACTCCGGCAGCGGGCGCGAGTTCGAGGGGGCGGCCCGGTGACCGGGAGCGGCGGGGGTTTCGCGGCCGAGCGCCGCCCCGCCTCGACCATCGTCGGCACCCTGCCGCCGGAGCGCCGGACAGGACCCATGCCCGCCGCCCGCAAACCCGCCCGCAGCCCCGCCCGCAAGCCCGACCTGGAAGGACCGGCCCGATGACCGCCGTCAACCTCCTGCTGGGCGTGATCGTCTGCGCCCTGGCCGCCTACGCCCTGCTCGCCGGCGCCGACTTCGGCGCGGGGGTCTGGGACCTGCTGGCGCGCGGCCGGCACGCCGATCGTGAGCGCCGCCTCATCGCGCACGCGCTGGGGCCGGTGTGGGAGGCCAACCATGTGTGGCTGATCTTCGTGATCGTCGCGACGTTCAGCGGGTTCCCCACCGCCTTCGGCATCATCGCGCGCGGGCTGGAGTTGCCGTTGGCTCTGGCGCTGGCGGGGATCGTGCTGCGCGGGGCGGCGTATGTCTACCGCGCCTACGGTGAGGGTGCCGCGGGGCCGGACAGTCTGTGGAGCCGGGTCTTCGCGGTGGCCTCGTCGATCACCCCGTTCATGCTCGGGGTCAGCGGTGCCGCGCTGGCTACCGGCAAGATCACCGCCGACTCGGGTCCGCTGACGCCCTTCAGCTCGCCGTTCACGCTGGTCGCCGGGGTCTTCGCGGTCGTCGTGACCGCGTTCCTGGCCGCCGTCTACCTCTGCCACGACGCCGGTACCGACCCGGACACCGAGGACCTGGTCCCGGCGTTCCGGCGCAAGGCGCTCGGGGCGGCGGCAGTGGCCGGCGCCGTCAGTCTCGCGCTGCTGCCGCTGCTGTATCAGGACGCGCCGACCGTCGCGCACCGCTTCACCGAGCGGTCGATCCCGTTCGTGGCCGTGGCAGTGGTCTGCGGCTTCGGCTCGATCGCGGTGATCTGGAAGCGGCACTACGTCCTGGCCCGCGCCACGGCCGCCACGGCGGTGGTCGGCGTGCTGCTCGGCTGGGCCGCTGCTCAGTACCCTGATCTGGCGGTCGGCGCGGCGACGGCCAAGGACTCGGCGGCCGGCCCGGCGAACCTGCACGCGCTGCTGATCGCCATGGGGTTCGGGCTCGTGGTCATCCTGCCCGCGTTCTACCTGCTTCTGAAGGTCTTCTCAGGGCCCGAAGGGGCGGCCGCGGTACAGGGTCCGCAAACTAAGTAAAGGAGACCCCAAGAACACCCGTGCGAATGCCAAGACGCGGTCAAGATCCGCACCGGATCGCTTTAACCACCTTCCGTGTCCGAACGTCCTTGCGGTTGGCTCGCTGTGCCACCACCTACTCGCACAGCCGCAAGGAGACACCACAGGATCATGGGACTGTCGAAGCGCGCCCGCGTCATCGGGATCTCGTTGGCCACCGCCGCCGTCGTCGGCGCCGGCACGATCGCCGCCTTCACGGCCGGCGCGGCTGGAGGCAGCGACGGCACCGTCACCGCCTCCTTCGCCAAGACCTCGGACTGGGGCAGCGGCTTCCAGGGGCAGTACACGATCGCCAACGGGACCGGGCAGACCGTGCACGGCTGGACCGTCTCCTTCGACCTGCCGGCCGGGGAGCGCATCAGCTCCCTGTGGAACGGCACCATGACCGCCGCCGGGCAGCACATCACGGTCGCCAACCCGTCCTGGTCCGGCGACATCGCCACCGGGACCAGCGCCACCTTCGGCTTCGTGGTGGACGCCGCCTCCGGGTCCGCCGCGCCGGTGAACTGTCTGGTCAACGGCGCGTCCTGCGGAGGCGGGACGCCCGGCGGCGGTCCGAGCTCGGCGCCGAGCACTGCCCCCGGCTCGGCGCCGGGCTCGAGCACGCCTCCCAGCGGCGTGCCGTCGAGCTCGGCGCCGAGCAGCGCGCCGTCCTCCCCGCCGTCCTCCCCGCCGTCCTCCGCCCCGTCGTCGGTGCCGGCCCCACCGGCATCCGGCGCCGGCTACGGCTTCGCGCCCTACGTGGACACCAGCCAGCGCCAGGACCTCGGCGCGCTCGCGGCGGCGGCCGGCACCAAATACGTCACCGCGGCCTTCATGCTCGCCGGCGGCAGCGGCTGCACCCCGATCTGGAACGGCACCGCGGACCCGGCGTTCGAGGCGAGCCTGAAGTCCGGCATCGCCGACCTGCGCGCCAAGGGCGGCGACGTCATCGCCTCCTTCGGCGGCGCCAACGGCACCGAGCTGGCCCAGGCCTGCGCCGACGTGCCGCACCTGTCGGCGGCCTACAAGGCGGTGATCGACACCTACGGCCTCACCCACGTCGACTTCGACATCGAGGGCGCGGCCGGCACCGATCAGGCCTCGATCACCCGCCGGGCCCAGGCGCTGGCGCAGCTGCAGGCGGACTACGCCGCGGCCGGCAAGACCCTCGACGTGTCGCTGACCCTGCCGGTCCTGCCCTCCGGGCTGACCCAGGACGGTGTGAACATCGTCACCGCGGCCGCGAAGAACGGCCTGAAGGTCTCTGTGGTCAACGTCATGGCCATGGACTTCGGCGACTGGGCCGCCCCGAGCCCGGCCGGGAAGATGGGCCAGTACGCCGACCAGGCCGCGCAGTCCGTGCACGACCAGCTCAAGACCGTCTACCCGGACGCCTCCGACGCCCAGCTGTGGGCGATGGTCGGCATCACCCCGATGATCGGCGTCAACGACACCTCCGACGAGGTGTTCCAGGTCTCCGACGCCAAGGTCGTCGAACAGTTCGCCGCGCAGCACCACATCGGCCGGCTGGCCATGTGGTCGCTGACGCGGGACCAAGCGTGTGCGCAGCCGTCGTCGTGGGCCTCACCCACCTGCTCCTCGATCCAGCAGAACGCGTACGACTTCGCGCACACCTTCGAGGCCTTCACCGGCTAGCCCCCACCCCACTGGAGCCTCGAAGCACCAGGTGCCGGCACCGTCCCCACAGGCGGTGCCGGCACCTGACTTTCGTGACGCGCGCACGACAACGCCCGCCTCCTGGGACATCGGCCAGGTGGCGGGCGTTACGTTTTTCTCCCACGTGGGCGCCAACGGGAGTTCGGGGCGGGGGCGCCTTGTGGGTCGTGACCCGAGGTGGTGGCAATGCTGGGGGCTACTTATGCGAAACGCTCCAAGGGGCCCGTCCCTTGGAGCGTCGCCTGTACGTCCCCCGTTGGGTACTACGACGAGATTCCCTGGGCGGGTCAGCCCTCACGCTGCGGCGGGATGCCGTTCAGCAGAGCGCGCACCTCCTGCTCGCGGTAGCGGCGGTGGCCCCCCAGGGTGCGGATAGAGGTCAGCTTGCCGGCCTTGGCCCAGCGCGTGACCGTCTTGGGGTCGACGCGGAACATCGTGGCGACCTCTGCGGGCGTGAGCAGAGGCTCGGCGTCCGGCGTACGTGCGGTCATATGGACTCCTCCTGACGGAAACGGGCACCCAGCGCGCCCGATTTCTCGTGGACCCTCCCCGATAGCCTCGCTTGCCCGGTCCCGGGAAGACCGTGCGGCCGTGTCGGTTATAGGACGAACGGCTTGTCGTTCACAGTACAAGTACACCATCCGACCGGGGCCGTGGGCGATATCTATGAAATCGATACACAAAACCCGCACCGGCCGGTCGCGGACGTAGGGGCCGATATACGGACAGCTTCACCCCTGTAACGCTGTGTCGATCGAGGACAGCATCAGCTGGTTGCTTCACCCGCCATGCCCGGTTTCGACCCCGCGCCGGGGTCGGGAAGCGACCGGTGAAGTGATCTTGACACGGAGTACCGCCGGCGCGGAAGACCTCTGATCATGCTGTGCGAGCCTTGCTAGTTCGCGCGAGCCAGCACCCGCACCGCATCCCACTTAGCGCGATAGCGCAGATACGCAGCGGTAACCCCCGTATCGTCACTCTGAGCCAGAGCAGCGAGACCGTCCGCCACATAACGGACGGAACAGTCCAGGACGATTCCGTCTACCCGTTCCTCGGCACCCAATGCGTCCTGAGCCACCAGCAACCCCATCAGACCCCCGTAATCAAGCTCGACGACCGAGTGCGGGTGGAACTCCTCCAGCCACATCCCCAGCGTCTCCACGGCCTCCACAAGCGGTCCCGCTCCGAGCGCGCGCTTAAGCACTCGCAGCGCCCTGGCACAGCGCTTGCGGGCCTGGCTCATCGCTGTCCGGAACTGGAGCGTCACCGCGACGAGCTTCTCGTCCCCCTCGGCCGCCTCGCCGCCGGCCCGGGCCCCGCCCCCGTCGCCGGTCACCGCGTCCTCCATGCCGAACAGGACCAGCCAGCGGATCGGCACCTGCCAGGACGCGGTCAGGATGTGCGGCAGCGCCTCCGGGTCCTCGGCCCACCACCGTTCGTACTCGCTGTCGGCGCGCTCCAGCACCCCCTGCGGCCAGAACAGGCGGACGCCGCCGTCGCCGTGGACCGCGCGCAGCTCGGTCAGCGCCAGCCAGGACCGCAGCCGCGGCTGCCACGGGCACAGCAGGGGCGTCTCGCCGCTGTCCAGGACGTAGGCGACCCGCGGCTCGTTCTCCGGGACCGCGATGGGGGGCACCGCCACCAGGCCGCGCAGGGAGGCGCTCTGCTCCTCGGCGAGGGTCTTCGGCTCCGGGTTCCGCCGCAGCCAGGACTCCCACTCCGCGCGCTCCGCGGCCGGAAAGGCGGTCAGCGGTTCGTACACCCGCAGGTAGGCCATGTAGGGCGCCGGAATCGCGCCGCCGGGGGATGCGCGCACGTAGTGATGCTCTCACCTATGGCGCTCCCGCGCGTCGGCATGGGGCCCGTGGACCGGGGCGAACCGGGGCGGACCGGCCGCCGTGCGGACTCGCTCCGCGCCACCTTCGCCCCTCGCACCCGTTCGCCGTCCGACCCCAATAGGCTTCCTCCATACTGCCTCCATCCCCTGGGGTTCAGGCCGGGCGACCCCCGGGCGCTCCAGAAGGCGGAGGCCTCTCCCACAGCAAGCCTCCCCGACCACCAGTCACCAACAGGAGCAACGCAGTGTCTGACAAGCCTGACAACGACGTCAGCGAGGTATTCGCCAGCGACCACGAGCAGGTCGTGTTCTGCCGCGACGAGGAGACGGGCCTGAAGGCCATCATCGCGGTCCACAACACGCTGCTCGGCCCGGGGCTCGGCGGTACTCGCTTCTTCCCCTACGCGAGCGAGCAGGACGCGCTGAAGGACGTCCTGCGCCTGTCGCGCGGCATGTCGTACAAGAACGCCCTCGCCGGTCTGGACCTCGGGGGCGGCAAGGCCGTCATCATCGGCGACCCGAACGAGATCAAGTCCGAGGCGCTGCTGCGCGCCTACGGCCGTTTCGTGCAGTCCCTCAACGGGCGCTACTACACGGCGTGCGACGTCGGGACCTACGTGCAGGACATGGACGTCGTCGCCCGGGAGTCGAAGTTCGTCACCGGCCGCTCCGTGGAGTCCGGCGGCGCCGGCGACTCCTCCGTGCTCACCGCCTACGGCGTGTTCCAGGGCATGCGGGCCTCCGCCGAGCACCTGTGGGGCTCCTCCTCGCTGGCCGGCAAGCGGGTCGGCATCTCCGGCGTCGGCAAGGTGGGGCGCTACCTGATCGGGCACCTGATCGAGGACGGCGCCTCGATCGTCGCGACGGACCCCTACGAGGGTGCGATCCAGTGGCTGCGCGACAACTACGCGCAGGTCGAGCTGGTCTCCTCCACCGAGGAGCTGATCGCGGCCGACATAGACGTCTACGCCCCGTGCGCGCTCGGCGGAGCCCTGGACGACACCACGGTCGCCGCGCTCACCGCGAAGATCGTCTGCGGCGCCGCGAACAACCAGCTCGCCCACACCGGCGTGGAGAAGCAGCTGGAGGCCCGCGGCATCCTGTACGCCCCGGACTACCTGGTGAACTCCGGCGGTGTGATCCAGGTCGCGGACGAGATCAACGGCTTCGACTTCGAGCGGGCCAAGCGCCGCGCGTCGGGGATCTTCGACACCACGATGCGGATCTACTCCCTGGCGTCGGAGGAGGGTGTGCCGCCGTCGGTGGCCGCCGACCGCCTCGCCGAGCGGCGCATGCGCGACGTCGGCCGACTGCGGGGCGTATACCTCCCGTAGGCCTTCCGAAAGGACGCCTCGTCAGATACCCCCGGTGGCGCGTGGCATCGATGCGGGTATAAGCGCTATCGTGGGGTCGTGCCTGTGACACCCGAGTAACGCGGTCGGCTATGCCTGTTCGTGCCGATCAGCCGTATGGCTCGTACCGATCGGTTGGGGAAACAGGTACCGTGAATTCTCACGACTGACCGTATGACCGGAGCAGGGGCAGACCAGCCCCGATCGTTGAGGGGGTCGAGCCAATGGGGCGCGGCCGGGCCAAGGCCAAGCAGACGCGGGTCGCCCGAGACCTGAAGTATCGCGACGTGGGGACCGATCTCACGCAGCTCCAACGTGAGCTGCAGAAGGACGGCGTACACACCACGTCCAACGGGCATTCCGCCGAGGCACCGTCGCAGGACGACGACGACGCGGACGACGACGAGTTGTACGCGAAGTACGCCGACGACGACGATGACGACGACTTTGACAGCGAGGACGACGGCGGCTCTGTCCGCAGTCACCACCGCCGCGGTTGAGGCTGGACCGGGCCACCGAGCACCGGTTGAGTAGGCCCGTCCCACTGGGACGGGCCTTCGTCACGCCTGAAACGGGGCACACGCGTGAAGCGTGTGGTACTCGTGAGATGAATGAAGCGCCCCGGCGTTCGATCGCCGAGGCGCCCTTGATGCTTTCCCGGAAACCGGGCCCGGCTACTACGCCGCGTAGTCGCCGTGCAGGGACGCCGCGCCGTCGCCGCCCTTGGCGCCGCCGACGGTGGTCGCGCCCTCGGATGCCACGACCTCGCCGCACACCCAGCTGGGCAGCCCGCGCCCGGCCAGCAGCTCCAGCGCCGGGTCCACCGATTCGGCCGGCAGCACCGCGACCATGCCGACGCCCATGTTCAGCGTCTTCTCCAGCTCCAGCGTCTCGACGCCGCCGAGCCGGCCGACCGTGCCGAACACCGCCGGCGGGGTCCAGGTGCCGCGGTCCAGCCGCGCCTCCAGGCCCGCCGGGATGATCCGGGCGATGTTCGCCGCCACGCCGCCGCCGGTGATGTGCGAGAACGCGTGCACCCCGGGCGCGCCGTCCCGCTCCGTGGCCGCGATCAGCGCCAGGCAGTCCAGCGAGTAGATCCGGGTCGGCTCCAGCAGCTCCTCGCCGAGCGTGCGGCCGAACTCGGGCACGTCCCGGTCCAGCTCCCAGCCCGCGACCTGGAAGAACACGTGCCGCAGCAGCGAGTATCCGTTGGAGTGCGCGCCGGAGGAGGCCATCGCGACCAGCACGTCGCCCTCGCGGACCCGCTCGGCGCCCAGGACCCGGTCGGCCTCGACCACCCCGGTGCCGGCCCCGGCCACGTCGTACTCACCGGGCTCGAGCAGGCCCGGGTGCTCCGCGGTCTCGCCGCCGACCAGCGCGCAGCCGGCCAGCACACATCCCTCGGCGATGCCCTTGACGATCCCGGCGATCACCTCGGGCACCACCTTGCCGGTGGCGATGTAGTCGGTCATGAACAGCGGCTCGGCACCGCAGACCACCAGGTCGTCCACGACCATGCCGACCAGGTCGCGGCCGATGGAGTCGTGCTTGTCCAGGCGCTGCGCGATCGCGACCTTGGTGCCCACGCCGTCGGTGGAGGTGGCCAGCAGCGGCCGGTCGTACGCCTTCAGCGCGGAGGCGTCGAACAGGCCCGCGAAGCCGCCGATGCCGCCGAGGACCTCCGGCCGGCGGGTCTTGGCGACCCACTCCTTCATCAGCTCGACCGCGCGGTCGCCGGCCTCGATGTCGACGCCGGCCGCGGCGTAGGTGGCGCCAGTGGGTCCAGTGGACATGGTGAATTTCCTTAAATGTGGCGTCAGCCGCGTGCCTGCTACGGCCGCGACAGGGCGTCGGTGCGGGCCAGCGGGTCGACCGCGATCTCCAGGAGGTGCTTGCCCAGCAGCTCCTCCTCCGGCAGCTCGATCGGGTACACGCCGTCGAAGCACGCGCGGCACAGCCGGTCGGCGCTCTGGTGCGTGGCCTCGGTCATGCCGTCCAGGGTGATGTAGGCCAGCGAGTCGGCGCCTATGGACTTGGCGATCTCGTCGGTGCTCAGCCCGTTGGCGATCAGCTCGGCGCGGGTGGCGAAGTCGATGCCGTAGAAGCACGGCCACTTCACCGGCGGGGAGGAGATCCGCAGGTGGACCTCGGTGGCGCCGGCCTCGCGCAGCATCTTGAGCACCGCGCGCTGGGTGTTGCCGCGCACGATCGAGTCGTCCACCACCACCAGGCGCTTGCCCTCGATGACCTCGCGCAGCGCGTTCAGCTTCAGCCGCACGCCGAGCTGGCGCAGGGTCTGGCTGGGCTGGATGAAGGTGCGGCCGACGTAGGCGTTCTTGACGAAGCCCTGGCCGAAGGGGATGCCGGACTCCTCGGCGAAGCCGATCGCGGCCGGGGTGCCGGACTCCGGCGTGGCGATGACCAGGTCGGCCTCCACCGGCGCCTCGCGGGCCAGGGTGCGGCCCATCTCCACGCGCGCGGCGTGCACGTTGCGGCCGGCGATCGTGGCGTCCGGGCGGGCCAGGTAGACGTACTCGAAGACGCAGCCCTTGGGCCGGGGCTCGGCGAAGTGCCGGGAGCGCAGCCCGTTCTCGTCGACGGCGATCAGCTCGCCGGGCTCTATCTCGCGGATGAAGCTCGCGCCGACGGTGTCCAGCGCCGCCTGCTCGGAGGCCACCACCCAGCCGCGGTCCAGCCGGCCGAGCATCAGCGGCCGCACGCCCTGCGGGTCGCGCGCCGCGTAGAGCGTGGTCTCGTCCATGAAGACCAGGGAGAACGCCCCGCGCAGCTGCGGCAGCACCTCGGCGGCCGCGTCCTCCAGGGAGCGGTCGGAGTAGGACGCCAGCAGCTCGGTCATCAGGCCGGTGTCGGAGGTCATGGCGTGCTTGTCGGTGACACCGGACTTGGTGCGCCGCTCGGCGGCCAGCCGGGCCAGCTCGCCGGTGTTGGTCAGGTTGCCGTTGTGGCCCAGGGCCACGGCACCGTGCGCGGTCGCGCGGAAGGTCGGCTGCGCGTTCTCCCACACCGAGGAGCCGGTGGTGGAGTAGCGGGCGTGGCCGATGGCCAGGTAGCCCTGCAGGGACTGCAGAGTGGCCTCGTCGAAGACCTGGGAGACCAGGCCCATGTCCTTGTAGACCAGGATCTGCTTGCCGTTGGACACGGCGATGCCGGCGGATTCCTGGCCGCGGTGCTGAAGCGCGTACAGGCCGAAGTACGCGAGCTTCGCGACCTCCTCGCCAGGGGCCCAGACGCCGAAGACCCCGCATGCGTCCTGCGGGCCGGTGTCCTGGGGGTCTAGTTCGTGGGTGAGTCTGCCATCGCCGGGGCGGAAGCCGGAAACGTGGATCACATACCGAGTCTAAGCCACGGACTGTGATGATCCTTCCGGCCGATAAAGCCGCCGATCTGCATATATGACGATCCGGCCCGGTAATGAGACCCACGCCACGGCCACGGCCTCAGCCCATCAGCGGCAGGAACTCCTTCAGATCCGCCCGCTGTCCCGAAGCCGACACCAGGGCCTCGGCCATGGCCTGGTCCCAGGTCATGCGCCCGGCGGCGAGCCGGATCCAGGTCCGCGGCGCCATCTCCACCACGTTCGGCGGGGTCCCGCGGGTGTGGCGCGGGCCCGGGACGCACTGCACGGCGGCGAACGGCGGCACCCGCAGCTCCACGGAATTCCCCGGGACCTTGGCCGCCATCGCGTCGGCCAGCTGCCGGACGGTGATCGCCAGCGCCTCGCGGTCGTGCGGGAACTCGATCCCGGTGGACCGCTCCAGGTCGTCGGCGTGCACCGTGGCCTCCACGATGCGCGAGACCAGGAAGTCGTCGAAGCGCATCGGGCCGAAGCGCATGGCGATCAGGTCCTCGTCGCCGTAGCGCGCCATGACCTCCTCGGCCCCGGCCACCTCGTCGGCCAGCACCACGCCGTCCGCGACCAGCTCCCGGGTGCCGGCGTCGACCTGGGCGCTGGCGGTCGGCGTCGCGGTCATCCAGTCGTAGACCTCGGCCTGCTCCCCGGCGACCGGCTCGGCGGCCCGGGCCAGCACCGTGTGCACGGTGAAGGCGACGTGCCCGACCAGGGTCTTCACGTCCCAGCCGGTCAGCTTCGAGGGCTCCGCGAGCTGCTCGGCGCTCAGCGCGGCCGCGTATCCGACGTGGGCCCGCCACTGGTTCACGACGGCTTGGCGGACCTTGGCGGGGGCGGGGCGGCGGGTCTTCGGCATGTTGCGGAATATAGCGGAGGGCTGAGAGGGCCAGGAGGGCCACTTCGACTGCTTTGGCATGCGGAGGAGTTGCTCGGACGTCCTCCTTTCGGCCCTGTTCCCGACTCTGGAACAAACTCATCCATTACGGTGAATCGTCCCCGCGATTCGCGATGATCTGTACGTTTCGCGACTAGCGTGCTGTCACCGTGATCACCGCCGAGACCCCCGCCCCCACTCCCGCCGACGCCCCCGGCGCGGCCCCCGAACGCGCGGCGCTGGCCGGTGCGATCGACGCCCAGGCGCGCCGCATGGACCAGCTTTCCGCCGCGATCGTGCGGGCCACGGCGCAGGTGACGTGGTCCGGCCGGGCGGCCGAGCGCTTCCGGGCCCGGGCCGCCGAGCGGGCGCGGGAGTGTCTGCAGATGGCGGTGGCGCTGCGCGCGTCGGCCGAGCGGGTGCACGCCGCGGAGACCGCGCCGCTCGCGGCGCACCCGGGGCAGGCCCGGACGGAAGCGCAGGTCAGCGGCCACGCGCAGATCGTCGCTGGAATCACCGGCCTGGTCGGCACCCGGATGGGCGGCGATCCGATCGGCGCGGTCCCGGCACCGGGACCCGGCGAACCGGGGCCGCAGCGGTGAGCCACACGGCGCCGGAAGGCGCCAGCTTCTACGCGCTCGGACCGGAATTCGAGTGGCTGGCCTCCGCCTGGGACGGCTTCGCCCGCGAGCTGGCCGAGATCAGCAGCACCCTGCGGCACATCGTCGAGGCGGCGACAGCGGATCCGCAACTGGCCGCCGAGTCCTCGGGGCTCGCGGCCCTGGAGTCGGCGACCGACAGGCTGGTCCGCGAACTTGTCGACGACGCCGCCCGCATCCGCCACACCCAGGCGACCTACGAGCATGCCGACGACACGGTCCACGCCGCGGTACCCCCGGTACACACGTCGGCGCAGATGCCGCCGGGCCACGCTCCGGGGGCGGACGTCCCGGTGTTCGGCGCCGGCATCGTGACCGGGCATCAGAGCGCCGCCGGCCCGGACGGCGCGGGGTACGCGGGGTACGCGGGGTACGCGGGGTACGCCGGGTGCCCGGACACGCCCGCATACCCCCCCGGGGCCGCTCCCGCTCCCGTACCCGACGGCTCAGGCCTCTGGCACCCGGCCGTCTCCCAGGACCTCTCCGAGACCGCCCTCGGCACCCTCAGCCGCCTCCGCCGCGAGATGATCGCCCGCGCCGAACACTGGGTCGGGCAACACGTTCCTTACAACCAGGGCGCCTGGCACGAGGGCTACCGCACCGACTGCGCCGGCTACGTCTCCATGTGCTGGGGACTGCGGGACTCCCTGGTCACCTCGACCATGCCGCAGGTCGCGCACCGGATCAGCAAAGAGGACCTGCGGGCCGGGGACATCCTGCTGAACACGGACGTCGCCACTGGCCACGTCATCCTCTTCGACCGCTGGGCCGACTACGCGCACAACTCCTATGTGGGCTACGAACTGTGCCCCCAGGGGACGCTGCACCATGTGATCCCGTACGCGTACTACAACGGGTTCGGCGTATACGAGCCCTACCGCTACAACAATGCAGGTGACTGAGGAGCGTTGGCGCCCTTAGCGTGGACGCACTATGGCCTGGTTCGTACACCTGACTCCGGAGAAGAACTCCGCACGCGTCCGCCGCTCCGGCCTGTCCCCGGTCAGCCGTTCGCGCAGTGAAGACCCACGCCCCGGTCTCTACTGCACGCCACTCCTGGCGGACTATACGTTGACCTACCAGTGGTCCCGCGAGATCAAGCGCTGGAAGTCGCACCGCTTGGTCGCGGTCCACTTCCGGATACCGGACGACACCGCTGTCACGGTCGGCTACTACGGCAACGCCCCTCAACCGGTGACTGCCGCACAGGCGGTAGCCCGCTTCCTGTCCCTGTCTCCGGAGGAGATGCGCGGATACGAAGTCTTCCTTCCCCGTGGCGTGAGCGCTCAGGAGATCCGACGCATCAGGTCTCTCAACCGCCCGATCGGCTGGCGCTACCGCCCGAACGCCCACGGCTACCGGCCCTGCGCCTGCCCGGCCTGCCTCGACAAAGGCGAGTACCGGGCCTCCCGCATCCGCGACAAGTCCTCGTACTACGACACGAGCCATCTGCTGCCCCGCCAGGAAGTCCTCGAGAAGCTCCGCACCGCCGAGGACGGCCCGGAGATCGTCACCCTGCTGGACCACCTCCGAGGCCGCGGCCAAGGCGACGTCTTCCGCGTCGCGCACCTGACCGACCACCCGGACCCGGACGTCCGCGAAGCCCTCGCCTACGCGCTCTACGGCTTCAACAAAAGAGCCGCTGCAGAGCTCTTTGAAAAGCTCCGCAGCGACGCGGTCCAAGACGTCCGCGAGGCCGCCGGAGCGGACGAGGACGAGGACGAGGACGAGGACGAGGAACGCTAGGGCCTCAAGCGACCCGCTTCAGCCTCGACATGACCACCGCCTCGCGCCTCAGCCTGATGAAGGCCACGGCGTCATCCAGCACATACACCCACGGCAGCACGGAGGCCACGCACCCGCCGAGCGCGAGCCAGACCTTGCAGCTGAACCAGGCGGGGCCGCCCCGGAAAACCGGAGCGGCCCCGCCACCGCCTGTCAGGCCCTCGCGTCACCCCTCGCGGGACACCGTCGCCACCTCACCGCCGTGCGCCGTCCGCCCCGCCGAACCTGCCGGGGCACCGGCCGGCGCGGAACCAGTCGCACCGCTCTTCGTGTCAGCCTTCGTCCCGACCCCGGCCGGCGTCTCGGCGCCCGCCGCGAACGCGCCGCCGACGCGCACGTGCCCCGGTAGTCCGATCACCCCGGCGACCTGCTGAGCGATCGTGTTCGGCAGCGCCACGGTGCCGCCCATCAGGAACGCGTCGTACAAGCTCGCCGACTGACCGTGCAGGTACGACAGCATCGCCGGGCTGACGCCGGTGGGCGCCGTCAGCAGCAGCGGGCCGCCGCGCAGGCCGATCATCGCGCCGCCGGACAGGGCGTCCGGCCAGGTGGCACCGGTGGCCAGGGCCACGTTGGAGTTCGCGGCGAAGAAGTCCTGCGCGACCATCAGGGACGTCGAGTACCGGTCCGCGCCGGCCAGCTTGCGCCGCGAGATCTCCGACGGCCAGGCCGGCATCTTGCCGCTCTGGTAGGCCGAGATCAGGGCCGCGTCGCCCGGTCCGCCGATGGTGACCAGTTCGGTGCCGCCGGCCGTGTCCGGGTCCGGGTTCAGCGTCTTGAGGTAGTCCAAGGTCTCCTTCGGCATGGCCCCGCCGTCGGTCAGCAGCACCGGTTCGCCGGTCGCGCCGGCGGCCAGCGCGTCCGGGAACTGCGCGCCGGTCGCGATCATCACCATGCCCGGGCGCGGGTTGATCTGCTTGGCGATGGCGACCGCCGTGCCGTAGCGGGTCTGCCCGGCCAGCCGCACCACCGTGTAGTGCGACAGCGCCGAGGCCACCGCCGGCGACAGCGCCTGCGTCCCGCCGAGCAGATACACCTTCCCGCCGGGCGCCAGCACGCGCGAGATCTCCGCCTTCACCGCCGGGTCCAGGCCCGCCGAGCCGGTGATCAGCAACGGTGCGTCAGTGCGGACGGCCAGCGCCGAGCCGCCGAGCGCGTCGGCGAAGGTGTCGCTGCGCGCGAGCACGACCGCCCCGGCCGGGATGCGGCCGTCGGCGGCGCCGTGGTTCGCGAAGTTCAGCTGTGAGGCCGCGATCGCGGTCCCGACGCGGTCGGCGCCCCACTCTCGCAGGACGTGGGAGTCGAGGACCGGCGGTGTGAAGTCCGGGTCGTCGGCGTCGGGGATGCTGCCGACCGGAGTACCGCCGGCCGCCGGGATCTCGAGGATCTCGTGGAAGGTCTCGTTGGCGTACGCGAGGTATTTCCCGTCCGGCGACCACGCGGGCTTGCTCGCGCCGTTCGGGTCGTGCGACACCTGGGTGACCCCGCTGCCGTCGGCGTTCGCGGTGAAGATCTGCGCGATGCCGCTGCCGTCCGGCCGCACGAAGGCGATCTTCGACACGTCGGGCGAATACGCCGGCTGCGAAGAGTTCGGGATCAGCTGGCTCGCGCCGCTTCCAGTGAGGCGGTACGTCGAGTGCGCGTCGCCGGTGACGCACTCGTAGATCAGCGACCCGTCCGCTTCGAAGCTCGGGCTGTGCTCCTGCTGGCAGGCGGGGCCGGTCGGGAGGCGGTAGGCGTGGCCGGCCGTGGTCCCGTCGGTGTTCTCCGAGACCAGGTTCGCCACAGCGCCGCCGTCGCCTTGTACGAACACGACGAGGGAACCGTCCCAGCTCACCGCCGGCTCGCTGTCCTTGGTCCGCACCCCGGGCACCCCGGACACCTCGGTCAGCGGCGCGGCACCGCTGCCGTCCGGATGCACCGTCGACAGGCCCGGGTCTGAGCTGTACAGCAGCCGCGTCCCCAGCGGGTTCCACGCCGTGCGGCCCTCGGACTCGGAGGAGACGGTCGCGAGCCGGGGCCCGTCCACGGCCCCGGCCGGCGCGGCGATGATCGACGTCCCGCGCCGGAACGTCAGCGGCGCGACGGTGCCCTGGCCGGCGGGCAGCGGCTGCCCGGTCGGCGCGCCGGGCGGGACCGGGCCGGTCTCGTTGAAGCGGAACAGGCCGCGGGTCGCCGGGCCGCCGTGGCAGGACTGGCTGAACTCCAACTCCATGCTGGCGACCTGGCTGTTGGGACCGTTGGTCCAGGTCAGGTCGTCGATCTTGACCGTGCCCTTGTCGTCCTCGGCGCCGATCTCGTCGCTCGGGCGCCCGCACGGCCCGGTGTTGAACTGGCTGAAGTAGAACCAGGGCTGGGTACCGCCGCCGTAGACGATGCCCTCGGTGTTCGTGTACGTCTGCCCGACGGCCCACTGCTGCCCGGACGGCATGTGGAACGAGAACCCGAACGAGGTCGGGTCCGAGGTCTCGCCGTTGTGGATCGACTGGAAGCTGATGTCGGACGACGGCGGAATACCCCCGCCGTTCAGGTCGGCATTGGCCGTCATCGCGTACGCGGAGCCTTGCTCCACCCCGGTGAACCCGCCGGTGACCATGTCCCCGGCCTGGCCCTCGACCACCAACTCCGTCGCGGGTGCCGCGGCAGCCGCGGCGGTCCCCTTCGGTGCGGCAGTCGCGGCCTGAGCCGACATCGCGGTGTAAGGCGCCGCCCCCAGAACAGCCAAGGCCCCCACAGCCAAGACCGACAATCTCTGCGCGCGCATAGGCGCACCCTCCCCAGGTGAGAATGACGAGCCGAGAGTTTTTCGTGAACGTTATAGCGAAAGGACCCCTGCTGAGCAGGGGTCCTTAGGCGTATCTTCCTACGTCAGGCGTCTACCGATCAGGCGTCGACCACCGAGTGCCCGAACAGCTTCCGGAACGGTGCCTCGTGCGCCGCCCGCAGCTCGGCCAGCGGCACCGTGAACTGCCCCTGCACCTCCAGGGAGTCCCCGTCCACGACGCCCACGCGCGCCACGGGCAGCCCGCGCGCCACGCACATGTCGGTGAACCGCAGTTCCTCGCTGCGCGGCACCGCGACCAGCGCGCGCCCCGCCGACTCCGAGAACAGGGCGACGAACGGGTCCAGCGTGCCGCCCTCGGCGTCCGTCTCCGGCAGGACCAGGCGGGCGCCGTGGCCGCCGCGCAGGCAGCCCTCCACGACCGCCTGGGCCAGGCCGCCGTCGGACAGGTCGTGCGCCGCCGAGAGCATGCCGTCGCGCGAGCCGGCGATCAGCACCTCGCCGAGCACCTTCTCGCGGCGCAGGTCCAGGCGCGGGGGCAGGCCGCCGAGGTGGCCGTGGACCTCGTGGGCCCACTCCGAGCCGCCGAACTCGTCGCGGGTGTCGCCGAGCAGCAGCAGGATCTCGCCCTCGCGCTCGAAGGCGCCGCGGGTGCGGCGGTCGACGTCGTCGATCACCCCGAGCACGCCGACCACCGGGGTCGGGTGGATGTTCACGTCGCCGGTCTGGTTGTAGAACGACACGTTGCCGCCGGTGACCGGGGTCCCCAGCTCCAGGCAGGCGTCGGCCAGACCGCGGCAGGCCTCGGCGAACTGCCACATGACGTCCGGGTCCTCCGGCGAGCCGAAGTTCAGGCAGTCGGTGACGGCCAGCGGCTTGGCGCCGGTGGCCGCCACGTTGCGGTAGGCCTCGGCCAGCGCCAGCTGCGCGCCCTGGTAGGGGTCGAGCTTGGTGAACCGGCCGTTGCCGTCGGTGGACAGCGCCACGCCGAGGGTGGTGCCCGGCAGCGCGGCGTCCAGCCGGACCATCCCGGAGTCCTCGCCGTGCCCGAGGACCGTGTTGCCCTGGACGCGGTGGTCGTACTGCTCCACGGCCCAGGTCTTGTCCGCCAGGTTCGGCGAGCCGACCAGCCGGAGCAGGGTCTCGCGCAGCTCCTCGGCTCCTCCCGGGCGCTTGAGGCGCTCGGCGGTCGGCACGTCGGCCTGCAGCGCGTCCTGCCACTCCGGACGCGCGAACGGCCGGTTGTACACCGGGCCCTCGTGCGCCAGGGTCCGCGGCGGCACGTCCACGATCAGCTCGCCGTGCCACCACATGCGCAGCCGGCCGGTATCGGTGACCTCGCCGAGCGCGGTGGCGGTGACGTCCCACTTGTCGCAGACCGCCAGGAACGCCTCGACCTTGGCCGGTTCGACCACGGCCATCATCCGCTCCTGCGACTCCGACATGAGGACTTCCTCAGGGGTCAGCGTCGAGTCGCGCAGCGGCGCGGCGTCCAGCCGCACGTCCATGCCGCCGGTGCCGGCCGCGGCCAGCTCGGTGGTGGAGCAGGTGAGCCCGGCCGCGCCCAGGTCCTGGATGCCCACGACCAGGTCGGCCGCGAAGATCTCCAGGCAGCACTCGATGAGCACCTTCTCCATGAACGGGTCGCCGACCTGCACGCTGGGGCGCTTGGCCGGGCCGTCCTCGTCGAAGGTGGCGCTGGCCAGCACCGAGGCGCCGCCGATGCCGTCGCCGCCGGTGCGGGCGCCGAACAGGATCACCTGGTTGCCCGGGCCCGGGGCCTTGGCCAGCTTGATCTCGTCGGCCCGCATGACCCCCACGCACAGCGCGTTGACCAGCGGGTTGCCCAGGTAGCAGGGGTCGAAGACGATCTCGCCGCCGATGTTCGGCACGCCCAGGCAGTTGCCGTAGCCGCCGATGCCGGCCACCACGCCGGGCAGCACCCGCGCGGTGTCCGGGGCGTCGGCCGGGCCGAAGCGCAGCGGGTCCATGACGCCGATCGGGCGGGCGCCCATGGTGAGGATGTCGCGGACGATGCCGCCGACCCCGGTCGCCGCGCCCTGGTAGGGCTCGACGTAGGAGGGGTGGTTGTGCGACTCGACCTTGAAGGTGACGGCCAGGCCCTCGCCGACGTCCACGACGCCGGCGTTCTCGCCCGGGCCGACCAGCAGCGCGGCGGTCTTCGGGGCCTTCTCGCCGAACTGCTTCAGGTGCACCCGGGAGGACTTGTACGAGCAGTGCTCGGACCACATGACCGAGTACATGGCCAGCTCCGAGGAGCTGGGACGGCGGCCCAGGATCTCGCGGACGCGCAGGTACTCGTCCTCGGTCATGCCGAGTTCGCGGTACGGCTGCTTCACGTCCGGCGTCTCAGAGGCCTTCGCGACGGTGTCGAAAGCGACGGCGGTGTCCACGAAGACGTCCGTCGTGTCGAACACGTTCTCGGAGGAGTTGCCGGTGCTCATGCGGAAACCAAGCTCTTGAGGATCGAGGTGAAGAACGGCAGGCCGTCGGTGCCCGGACCCGGGTGGGGGCCGGTCAGGTCGTCGATGGCGTACTCGGGGTGCGGCATCAGGCCGACCACGTTGCCGGCGGCGTTGGTGATGCCGGCGATGTCGCGCGCGGCGCCGTTCGGGTTGGCGGTGTAGCGCGCCAGCACCCGGCCCTCGGCCTCCAGCGCGTCGAGCGTGTGCTCGTCGGCGACGAAGCGGCCGTCCATGTTCTTGATCGGGATGACCGCCTCGGCGCCGGCCTCGTAGTCCGAGGTCCACGCGGTGCGGTTGTTCTCGATCCGCAGGGTGACGTCGCGGTTGATGAAGTGCAGGTCGCCGTTGCGGATCATCGCGCCTTCCAGCAGGTGCGCCTCGCACAGGACCTGGAAGCCGTTGCAGATGCCCAGGACCGGCAGGCCGCCGCGGGCGGCGTCGATGATCGTGTCCATCACCGGGGAGAACCGGGCGATGGCGCCGGCGCGCAGGTAGTCGCCGTAGGAGAAGCCACCGGGCAGCACGACCGCGTCCACCTGGTGCAGGTCCTGCTCCTTGTGCCACAGCGCCACCGGCTCGGCCCCGACCGCCGCCGCGGCGCGCAGCGCCTGCTGGTCGTCCAGGGTCCCGGGGAAGGTGACGACGCCGATGCGCGCGGGCATCAGGCGTTCTCGACGTCGGACGACAGCACCGTGACCTTGAAGTCCTCGATCACGGTGTTGGCGAGCAGCTTCTCGGCCATCTGCTCGGCGGTGGCCCGCAGGGTGGCCGGGTCGGCGTCCGCGAGCTCCAGCTCGAAGCGCTTGCCCTGGCGGACGTTGGTGACGGAGTCGAAGCCCATGCGAGGCAGTGCGCGCTGCACCGCCTGGCCCTGGGGGTCGAGGATCTCGGGCTTGAGCATGACGTCGACGAGGACGCGGGCCACGGGTTCTCCCATTCGCTTCAGCCGCGGCACGTCCGCGCCGGGGCTATTGGGTGGCGGTGATCCCCAGTCTACCGGCGGTTATGTGTGCTTCCGCCCGGCCGAGGAGCAGCTCGCCGGAGGCCGCGCCGCGCGCCGTGCGGACCGCCGTGACGGCCCACGCGCCGACCAGCAGCACATACAGCGCGCAGGCGAGCCAGGCGTACGCGGCCAGACCGGTGTGCCGCCACAGCCCCGTGGCCCCGGTCACACAGGTCCCCACCGGGAAGGTGAACGCCCACCAGGTCATCGCGAACGGCAGACCGCGCTTGGCCACGTCCGCGACCACCAGCAGCGCCATGAGCAGCCAGATCATCGCGAAGCCCAGCACCGGCACGCCGTAGATCACGGCGAACGGCTTCAGGGCGGCCGCCAGCTGCGGGCTGACGGCACCGTGCGCGACGTCGGCTAGGTTGTTCACCGCGGTCACCGACTGCCCGAGCGGGCCGAGGACCAGGAACAGGCCGGGGGCCGCGATGGCCGCCCCGACCTTGTGGTGCACCAGCTTGGCGAAGACCACCGGCAGGATGATCATCGTCGCCAGCAGGCTGATGCCGAACATCGCGTAGCAGCCCAGCAGCATCGTCTCGCGCGCCTGGCCGGCCGCCAGGTGCGGGATCAGCTGCGGACCGGTCGCGGCCGAGACCATCGGCGCGACGATCGCCAGCAGCCAGGCCGGAGCGGCACTGCCCTCGGGCAGCTCGTGCCGGGTCATCATCAGGTACGGGACCACGACCGTGGTGGCCAGGCCGACCAGGGTGCCGGCCAGCCACAGCGTCCAGGCCAGGCCGAGCGCCGCGCCGGTGCCGATCCACGCCCGGCCGACGATCATCGTCCCGGCCGAGACCGCGGTCAGCGCCATCGACAGGCAGCCGTAGAACGGGGCGACGGCGGGGTCGAGGATGTCGCGGCGGGCCTGGTCGGCGTGCCAGCGCCAGTGCGCGGCCCGGGCCGCCAGGACCACCGCGAGCCAGAGCGCGGCCAGCGCCCAGACCGCGGTGGCGGCCGCGCGGGGGACGCCGCGCTCGAACCCCGGCAGCCCCGCGCCGGCGTTGGCGATGATCGCCGTGCCCATGACGGAGGCGTACCAGTTCGGTCCGACGCGGCGGAAGACGTCGCGCGCGGCGACGCCGGACCATCGGGAGGCCGGTCCGGCGCCGCGGGGGCGGTGGGCCGTCGGGGAGACCGGAGTCGTCGACGTCACCGGAAGCTGGATCATGTGTGCCATGCCTCCAGCCTCGCCCGCGGCGGCCGGCCGGACTAGACCCCAACTGGGCATGAGGTCATAGAGGTCCTCTATGACCCGATGCCGTGGCCAGCGGCTTCTAGTCGAACTTCACTCCGGTGAGCCGTTCGTAGGCCTCGACGTAGCGGGCCCGGGTGGCCTGCACGACCTCCTCCGGCAGGGCCGGCGGCGGGGTGTCGGACGCGCGGTCCCAGCCCGAGGCCGGGGAGCTGAGCCAGTCGCGCACGAACTGCTTGTCGAAGGACGGCTGCGCACGGCCCGGCTTCCACTCGTCGGCCGGCCAGAAGCGGGACGAGTCCGGGGTCAGCACCTCGTCGGCCAGGACCAGGGTCCCGCCGCGCAGCCGCCCGAACTCGAACTTGGTGTCGGCCAGGATGATTCCGCGCTCCTCGGCGATCTCGCGGGCCCGCGAGTAGACGGCCAGCGTCACGTCCTTCAGATGCGCGGCCAGCTCCGGGTCGGCGATCCGCTCGGCCATCTCGTCGAAGGTGACGTTCTCGTCGTGCTCCCCGATCTCGGCCTTCATCGCCGGGGTGAAGATCGGCCGGTCCAGCCGGGAGCCGTCGACCAGACCGGGGGGCAGCGGCACGCCGTTCGCGGTCCGGTTCCGCTCGTACTCGGCGAGCCCGGAGCCGGTCAGGTAGCCGCGCGCCACGCACTCCACCGGGATCATGGCCAGCTTGCGGCAGAGCATCGAGCGGCCCCGCAGCTCCTCCTTGTAGGGCGCGAGCTCGGCCGGGAACTCGTCCACGTCGGCGCTGATCACATGGTTCGGCACCAGGTCGGCGAGCTGCCTGAACCACCACATCGACAGCTGGGTCAGGATCCGGCCCTTGTCCGGGATCTCTTGCTCCAGCACGAAGTCGTAGGCGGAGATCTTGTCGGAGGCGACGAGCAGGAGATCGTCGCCCACCGCGTACAGGTCGCGGATCTTGCCGCTGGCGAGGTGGTTCAGGCCGGTGATCACGCCCTGAAGCCTACCGGCGCTTCAGCCCGCCTTCGGCTCACGTTCGTACAGCCGCCGCGACCAGGCGTAGGACACCACCCCGATCCCGACACACCAGGCGAGCGTGACGACCAGGTCGCCGCCGATCCGGGTCCCGGTGAGCAGCCCGCGCAGCGTCTCGTTGACCGGCGTGAACGGCTCGTACTCCGAGAACCAGCGCACCCCGGCCGGCAGCGAGTCGGTCGGCACGAACCCGCTGCTCAGGAAGGGCAGCAGCATGAGGAACATCGGCGAGTTGCTCGCGGTCTCCACGCTCTTGGCGGACAGCCCGAGGCCCACGCACAGCCAGGTGACGGCCAAGGTCAGCAACAGCACCACGCCGAGGGCGGCGAACCACTCGGCCGCGTTCGCGTGCGGACGGAAGCCCACGGCGATCGCCGCGCCGGTCACCACCACGATGCCGATCATGGTCTGGATCGTGGCGCCGACCACGTGCCCGGTGAGCACCGAGGACCGTGCGACGGCCATGGTCCGGAAGCGGGCGATGATGCCCTCGGTCATGTCCTGCGCGACGGCGATCGCCGTGCCCTGCGCGGCGGCGGCCACCGCCATCACGATGATCGCGGGGGCGACGTACGCGGCGTAGGCGGCGCGGCCGCCGTGCACGCCGGCCGGGGTGCCGCTGCCGAGGCCGGAGCCGAGCGTGCCGCCGAAGACGTAGACGAACAGGAGCAGGAAGACCAGGGGCATCAGGGTGACCATGAGGGTCAGCGACGGGTAGCGCTGCATGTGGCGCAGGTTGCGGCGCAGCATGATGCGGGCGTGGATCAGGGCGTGCGAGCGGGTGTCGGGCCGGCCGTCCTTGCCGGGCCTGCCGATCTTGCCGGGCCCGCCGATCTTGCCGGGCCTGCCGTTCCTGCCGGTTTCAGGGGCCTTGCCGGTCCTGTCGGTCCCGCCGGTCTCGCTGTCGTCGAAGCCGCTACCGGCCAGTGTCGAGGTGCTCATCCTCAGGCTCCTTTCTTGCCGGTCAGCGCGAAGAACACGTCGTCGAGGTCCGGGGTGTGCACGGCCAGCGCCTCGACCTCGACCGAGGCGTCGTCCAGCTGCCGCAGCAGGGTCCGCAGGGTGCCGACCCGGCCGTCGCCGGCCAGCTGCAGGGTGAGCGCGTCGTCGTCGCGGCCGGTCGGCACGAGGACCAGCGCGGCGGCGTCGAGCGCGGCGCGGTCGGCGAAGGTCAGCTCGATGTGCCCGCCCGGGATCCGGGTCTTGAGCTCGGCCGGCATCCCCTCGGCGACGACGCGCCCGTCGTCCAGCACCGCGACCCGGTGCGCGAGCTGATCGGCTTCGTCCAGGTACTGGGTCGTCAGCAGGATGGTCGTCCCCTCCGCGACCAGCCCGCGGATGATGTCCCACATGACCCGGCGGCTGCGCGGGTCCAGGCCCGTCGTCGGCTCGTCGAGGAAGATCACCTTCGGGTCCCCGACCAGCGTCATCGCCAGGTCGAGCTTGCGCTTCATCCCCCCGGAGTAGGTGGCCGCCGGCTTGCCGGCCGCCTCGGTCAGCTCGAAGCGCTCCAGCAGGTCCTCGGCCCGCCGCCGCCCCGCCGGCCTGGGCAGCAGGTGCAGATCGGCCATCAGCATCAGGTTCTCGCGCCCGGTCAGATAGCCGTCGACGGCGGAGAACTGCCCGGTCACCCCGATCGACCGGCGCACCGCCTGCGGATCGGCCGCGAGGTCGTACCCCGCGATCCGGATGTCCCCGGCGTCGGGGCGCAGGTAGGTGGTCAGGAGGTGGACGGCGGTGGTCTTGCCGGCCCCGTTCGGGCCCAGCAGGGCCAGGATGGTCCCGGCCGGCACGCTCAGATCCATGCCGTCCAGCACGGTCTTCGCGCCGAAGGACTTGCGCAGGCCGCGGGCCCGGATCGCGAGCTCGTCCATCCCCGCGCTCACTCCTCGTCCAGGCGCGGCGCGCGGCGGACGGTGACCTCGCCGAGCTTGGTGCTGGCGTGGATCTCGACCTTGTCGACGGGCTCGCCGGGCGCCGGCTCCTCGGCGGCGTCGAGCTCGTTGTGGACCCGGCCGACCTGGGAGCTCAGGTCCAGCCAGGCCGCGCTGCCCTCCCGGACCCCGACCTCGACGTAGCCGTTCTTGGAGGTGGCGGTCACCTTGCCACGCACCACCTCGCCGATCCGCACCTCGCCGTTGGACGTGGAGGCGGTCAGGTCGGACAGCGCGCGCTCGACGTACACCCCGCCGTTCGCGGACTTCACCGTCGCCGGCCCGGTCACCAGGCCGACCTGCACCTTGCCGTTGCTGTTGGTCACCTCGGCCGCGCCGTCCACGGCGCGGAGCCGGATGACCCCGGACCCGCAGGTCACCGTGGCCGCGCCGCTGATCTCCTCGACCGAGATCTCGCCGACCCCGGAGCGCAGGTCCACCGGCCCGGTCTGGGCCAGCCGCACACCGCCGACGCCGGTCTTGAGCTGGAAGGTGCCGAGCACGCCGACCGACTCGAACTCGCCGATCTCGGCCTCCCCCCGCACGTCGGACTCGGCCGGCACTTCGATGAGCAGGTCGATCGACTCCGGCCGCCTGCTGCTGAAGTTGACGAAGCGGTTGCGCGGCTTGCGGGTGACGACGGTGAGCGTGCCGGTCGCCTCGTCGTACTCGACGCGCGTGTTCTCGGCGGCCTTGATGTCGGCGGCCTTGTCCGGGTCGCTGGGCCGCACCTCGACGACGGTGTCGGCGCGCTCGGAGGCGGCGATGCGGACGTCGGCGACGTAGAGGTCCAGCGCGATGTCGATCGCGGAGGGCGTGTTGAAGGTGGAGGTCCGGGACATGAGAAGGCTCCTTCGCTTGATGTGGTCCGGCTTGGCCGACTCGGCCGACTCGGCCGACTAGGGCGGCTTGGCCGACTAGGCCGACTTGGCCGGCCCGGCCTGATCAGCGGGCCCAGCCGCTGTAGCTGTCACCGACGATCCGGTCGCTCTTGTGCGACCCCTTGCCGCGCGCCGCGCGCCGGTCCTCGTTGGCCAGTCCGGCGGCGGCCGCCCGCACGATCCAGGCATTGACGGACAGTCCCGACGCGGCGGCCGCGTCCTCGATCAGGGCCTTGAGATTCGAGGGCAGCCGCAGGTTGATCCGCACCATGGTGGCGTCGTCGCCCTCGGCGACAGGCAGCCGCACCTCCCCGGGCGCGGACTCGCCGCCGGCGTCGGACGCGGCGGCCTCGGACGGCGCCGGGGTCACGACGAACCCGGCGTTCCCACCCCGCAGCCGCACGTCCACCGATCCGGGGGCGAGCTCGGCCGAGATCTCCTCGGCCGCGGCCGACAGCGCCTCCAGGAGGGTGAGCCGCACCGCGGCATCGAGCGGGGCCACCAGCCGGTCGGCCAGCGCACGCGTCGCCTCGCCGCCGACCTCGGCCGCGGTCGTCAGCTCCCGGCGGAGGCTTTCGACGTATCGGGTGAGTTCCATGGCTCTAGTGTGGCACCACTATGGCACCACTGCAACTCATTGTGGCTCAGCTTGGCACTACGACCTGCCATCCGTGGTGCCACCGCCGATGTTTCACGCGAAACATCCGTGACAAAATGGCCCGTTCCACCCCCGGAAACGCCGAAGCGGCTGCCAGACCGTGGTCTGGCAGCCGCTTCGGCTTGGCTCAACTCATCTCAGCTCAGCTTCGCCAGCTTCTCGAACATCCCGTCCAGCCGCTCCACGAACCGCTCCGGCCGCGTCGCCTCGTCCAGCCGCGCCTCGTCGATGGCCAGCCCGGCGGCGTCGGCCTCCTCGCGCAGCGTCTCGCGGAAGGGCCGGCCGGTCTCCCAGGTCTTCATCGACGCGCGCTGGGTCAGCGGGTAGGCCTGGGTGTCGCGCTCCAGGCCCATCTCGACCAGCTCCAGCAGGACCGTGGAGCTGTAGACCAGGCCGCCGGTGGAGTCCAGGTTGGCGCGCATCCGGTCGGCGTCCACGACCAGGCCGCTCATCAGCCGGATGGTCAGGTTCAGCATGTAGTCCAGGGCGATCGAGGCGTCCGGCAGGGCGATGCGCTCGGTGGAGGAGTGCGAGATGTCGCGCTCGTGCCACAGCGGGATGCCCTCCATGACCGGGACGATCTGGGCCCGGACGATGCGGGCCATGCCGGCCAGGCGCTCGGAGATGATCGGGTTCTTCTTGTGGGGCATCGCCGAGGAGCCCTTCTGCCCCTTGCCGAACGGCTCCCAGAGCTCGCGGACCTCGGTGCGCTGGCCGTGCCGCACCTCCAGCGCGACGGCCTCCAGGACGGTGGCCATGATCGCCAGCGCCGACACCCACTCGGAGACGCCGTCGCGCAGGATCACCTGGGTGGAGACGTCCGCCGCCGTCATGCCCAGCTTGTCGGCGACGAAGGCCTCGATGGCCGGGTCGATGTTGGAGTACGTGCCGACCGCGCCGGAGATCGCCACGACCCCGACCGCCTCGCGCGCGCGGCGCAGCCGGTCGCGGGAGCGGGCCACGCCGAAGGCGAAGTCGGCGACGCGGTGGCCCCAGACGTCCGGCTCGCCGTGGATGCCGTGGGTCCGGCCGACGCGCAGCGTCGCACGGTGCGCCAGCGCGTGGTCGCGCAGCACCGCGACCAGCTTGTCCGCCTTCTCCAGCAGGATGTCGGTGGCCTCGGTGAGCTGCAGCGCCAGCGCCGTGTCCAGCAGGTCCGAGGACGTCATGCCGAAGTGCACGAACGCGGCCGCCTCGCGCGGCTCGGTGTTGTCGGCCCACGCCGACAGGAAGGCGATCACGTCGTGCTGGGTGACGGCCTCGATGGCGGCGACCGCCTCCGGGGTCGGCGGCGCGGCCTCGCGCACCGGCTCCACGGCCGACTCCGGAATCGTGCCGGCAGCCGCGTGCGCCTCCACGACCAGGGTCTCGACCTGGGCCCACAACTCGTACTTGTGGGCTTCGGACCAGACCCGGCCCATCTCGGGCAGGGTGTAACGCTCGATCATGGCGGCGGCCTTCCTGGGCTGTGTCGGCTGGGGACCTGTGGCGGGAGGTCTTGACACCCGATTCTCCCAGGAGGGCGCCACCCTTCCTAACCGTCGCAGCTCAGCACCGGTGTGATCTGGCTCAAAGCGGCTCAGCCGGCTTTCGCGGCGCCGGTGTAGCGGGCCGCCATCGCCCCGGCGATCTGCCGCAGCCAGGCCCGGTCGGCGTCCGAGGTCAGGGTGAGCCGCGTGTGGTCGGCGCGGGTGATGTCGGTCTGCAGGATCGTGTCGCCGATCCGGACCGTCACCCGTACGCCGCCCTGCTGCGGCTGGTTCTCCACGAACGCGCCATCGCCGATCCCCGCGGGCAGCTCCGTCACCGTGTCCTGGGAGTAGCCGCCGGCCTTCGACGCCGGGTCGCAGCCGCCCCGGCTGTAGGTGCGCGCGTCCTGCATCGTCTTCGCGCCGGTCCCGGCCGGCAGCCGGTATTCGCCTTCGAACCCGGTGGCCTGGGTGCCGTCCGGCAGGCTGCCGAGGTAGGCGAGGGCCCGGCCGGGGGCCAGCCCGAAGATGCTGTGGTCCGGGTCGCAGCCGTTGTCCATGACGAACTCCCCGGTGCTCGTCCCCCCGCCGGAGGGGTCGTAGGCCCAGTCCGAACCCACGTCGGCCGGCACCAGCAGCCTGCCGTCCGCGTTCGGCGGCGGCTGCGGCGCGAGCACCGGCCCCACCCCCGGATCGGACAGCGCGGCGCGGAGCCCGGACTCCGACCACGGCGACGGTGTCATGACCTCGTCGGCCGACGGCACCCACCCCGGCGCCGCCCCTGGTACCGGAAAGTTGGAGCCGACCAGGGCCACCACGTTTCCAGAACCGAAGATCCGCACCGCGGCCGTCTCCGTGCCCGGGCCGACCGGCGCGGACGCGGTGCCGATCCTGGAGCCGTCGGACAGCACCGTGTACTGACAGGACGACCACTTGGGCGGCGGCGTTTTGCCCGTCTGGTCGATCGGGTCCTCGTAGCTGCCCACGGCCAGACCGCACGGCCCGGAGTCCGCTGTGCTCCGCAGCAAGTTCACATCGTCGAAGAACTCATAAGAGAGCCGCGCGCGCGTCGGTCCGGTCCGGTCCGTGGTCCACGATGAGCTCAGCACAAAGGTCGTGGCGCCCTTCAGCCAGGGATCTCCGTCCCCGACGATCCGGGGCTGCGTGGTGCCGGGGTCGTCGTGCACGCCCCGCAGATGTGCGCCACCCGGATCCAGGTGCCCGAGCATCGCCGCCAGGTCCACCGCCGCCGACTTCGGCACGTGGACCCACCAGTTCCCGTCGTTGCCCGTGAAAGAGCCTCCCGAGGGCTCGACGTAGCTGAAGACGTCCTGCAGCGGCCGTCCGCCCCAGCCGCCGCCGGGCCCGGCGGCGGCGCCGTAGTCCGTGGTCCCGGCGCCCAGCGTGACGGCCGCGGCGGTGGTCACCGCGAGCGCCGCCAGCACTCCGCCGCCGGCCCGGACCCGGCGGACCCGCCGCCGCTTCGACCCGGCCTTCCTGATGACGCCGAGGTCCAGGGCCCACGCCGGTTCGGCCTCGCCGCGGGTGCCGTCGAAGAGCTCGTGGCCCCAGGCGAGTTCCTCGGCGGTGACATCGGGGGTGGCCTCGGGGGCGGCATCGGAGGCCTGCCTGCTGTCCGCCGCGTCGGTGATCTCGGTGATCTCGTCCATCAGGGTCGTGCCTTCCCTTCCGCCCTCGTCAGCAGTCCGCCGGCGGCACCCGCGCCGAGCCTCGCCCGGAGCGTGCCAAGCCCGCGCGAGGTCTGGCTCTTCACGGTGCCGGTCGAGCACCCGAGCGCCTGCGCCGTCTCCTCCACGCCGAGGTCCTCCCAGAACCTCAGGACCAGCACCGCGCGCTGGCCGGGCGGCAACCCGCGCAGCGCGGCGACCAGCGCGTCGCGATCGGACAGCGTCTCGGGATCCGGTTCGCCCGGGGCCTGGACCGTGTCGGGCAGGTCGTCCGAGGCCGGACGCTCCCGCCGCCACCGGGCTCTGCGTTTCTCGTCTATGCAGGTCCGCAGCAGGGTCTTGCGCAGATACGCGTCGATATCGTCCCGGCGCTGCACCCGGCCCCAGGCCGCGTGCAGCTTGATGAACGCCTGCTGCACCAGGTCCTCGGCCTCGTGCCAGTCGCCGCACATCAGATACGCCGTGCGGCGCAGGGCGTGCGAGCGCGCCACGACCAGCCGGCCGAACTCGTCGTCATCGGAGCCGTCGGTCTCGCGCATCGGACCCCCCTTCCTCGGACCTGCCCACACTCGCTACACGAGGGTGGGGCCGCATCCGGTTGTCAGGGTTCGATCCCTGCTCAGGGGGTGTTTCTGGCCAGCCAGTCCGACAGTCGGGAAACATCACCGACGTCCGCGAGCGCCGCCGCCATGTCGTGGATCGGGACCGTGTCGCCGGCCCGGTCGCGCAGGACCGGACCGTCGAGCCAGTCCAGTCCCCAGGACGCCAACCGCGCCTCGACGAGCCTGACCGCGAGATATGCGGCGAGGCTGTCGATGTCCGGTTCCAGGGCGTCCCCGGTCTGGCCCGCGCCGGCTTCTCCCACACGCGGCCCGGGAATCACCGCGCCCACCGCCTCGCCCCGCCGCGCCCCCGGTACCCCGGCCTCGGCGATCAGGGTCCGTATCCGCTTCGCGGCGGGGTGCTCGTCGGGCACCGACTCCGCACGCCGCACCAGCTCCGGCTCGGTGACCGAGGTGACGTACCGCTCCCAGGTCACCGTCCGCTCGATCCGGCGCCCCTCGAACAGCTCCGCCGCCATCCGCGACGCGCGGGCGTCCACGTCGCCGGGCTGCTCCAGCAGGTCACAGGCCGGCCGCTCGCTCAGCCGGGTGGCCAGCGAGCCGGCCATCCGGTCGCGCCGCCCCAGCGAGGTCAGCGCCCCGACCAGCGCCACGTTCAGCCCCACCGGGCAGTAGCCCGACTCCCACGCCGGCTGCGCCAACCGGGTCAGGACCCGGTCCCACCCGGCGGCGGCCATGTTGATCTGCTCGTGCGCGTAGGCGCGGGCGGCCGGCTCGATCATCCGGGAGGCCGCCACCGCTTCCCAGGCCACCACCCGTTCCAGCACCTCGGCGCGGGCTTCGAAGTAGCCGGCCAGGCGCCGCCGCATCGTCGGGAACGGCCGTGGCGTCCGGCCCGGACGGCCGTGCAGCGCGCCGATGCTCCGGTTGGCGAAGGCCCGGGCCCGCACGATCCGCTCGTCCCCGGCCGCGGCCATCCCGGCCACCAACGGCGCCAGCAGCCCCCGCAGTTCGCTGACTCGCAGCCACCACAGGAACGGCGCCCCGATGACCAGCACCGGACCGCCGGGACGCGGGTCCAGCCAGGCGTCGCAGTCCGGGGACAGCTCGATCCCGGCCGGGGTCGGCACCTGCAGTTGCAGCGCCAGCTGCCGGACCAGCAGTTCCAGTTCGGGAGCCGATTCGCCGGCCAGCGGCACGGTCTTCGGCGGCGCTATCGCGCTCCGGTGCAGCCGGATCGCCGGTGCCGCCCACAGCAGGCACACCACGGCGGCCGCTATTACCGCGCCGGGTCCGAAACCGCCCCAGCCGCGCAGCCGCGCCAGGCCGATCAGGCCCGCGCACGCCGCGGCAGCGCTCAGGGCGTATGCCGCTATCACCCACGCGCGGACGCGTAGTAGTGCGCGGGCCGCCCTGTGAGCACTCACCCGCGCCGTCGTAGCCGTCACCGTGCTGATGGATCCCCCAAGCGTCCAGGCCGCTTACGAGCCTGTTGCGAAGGCTAGCGCGAAACACCCACAGCGGTTAGCGGCGTGGCGTGAATACACACTTTCGGATGGCGGGGTAAGGGATCCGTGCCTCAGCGTGACGTATCAGGCAGCTGCTTTCGCCGCCTCCGCTGCGATGTCGGTGCGGTACTGCGAGCCGGCGAAATCGACCGCCGCCACGCCGTCGTAAGCCTTGGCGCGCGCGGCCCCGAGGTGGTCCGCCACCGCGGTCACCGCCAGGACCCGGCCGCCCGCGGTGACCACCTCGCCGTCCGCGTTCAGCGCGGTCCCGGCCTGGTTCACCACGGTGCCCAGCCGCTCGGCGGTGTCGATCCCGAGGATGACGTCGCCGCCGCGCGGGGTCCCCGGGTAGCCCTCGGCGGCCAGGACGACGGTGACGGCGGCGCCGTCCCGCCAGCGCGGCGCAGGGGCGTCGGCCAGGGTGCCGGTCGCGGCCGGATACAGCAGCTCCGACAGCGGGGACTCCAGCATGGCGAGCACACTCTGGGTCTCCGGGTCGCCGAAGCGCGCGTTGAACTCCACGACGCGCAGGCCCTTGGAGGTGAGCGCGAGACCGGCGTAGACCAGCCCGGCGAAGGGGGTGCCGCGCCGGCGCATCTCGTCGACCAGCGGCTGGATCACCGTCGCGACGACCTCTTCGGTCAGGCCCTCCGGCGCCCACGGCAGCGGGCAGTAGGAGCCCATGCCGCCGGTGTTGAGGCCGGTGTCGCCGTCGCCGATCCGCTTGAAGTCCTGCGAGGGCATCATCGGGACGACCGTGGTCCCGTCGGTGACGCCGAACAGCGAGACCTCGGGGCCGTCGAGGTACTCCTCGATGACGACGCGCCCGCACGCGCGCGCGTGCTCCAGGGCCGCGGCCCGGTCCTCGGTGACGACGACACCCTTGCCGGCCGCGAGCGCATCGTCCTTCACCACGTAGGGGCTGTGTCCAATAGCGCCTTCGGCGCGGGCGCCGAACTCGTCGAGCGCCTTGACGTACTCGTCCTCGGTCTCGCAGACATAGGACTTGGCGGTCGGGATGTGGGCGGCGGCCATCACCTCCTTGGAGAAGGCCTTGGACCCCTCCAGCAGCGCGGCCGCCTTGGACGGGCCGAACACCGGGATCCCCGCCTCGCGCACCGGGTCCGCGACCCCCGCCACCAACGGCGCCTCCGGACCCACCACGACCAGGTCCACGCCGAGCTCCACGGCCAGGTCCCGCACCGCGGCCGGGTCCATGGCGTCGACCGGGCGCAGCTCGGCGACCTGCGCGATGCCGGGATTACCGGGCGCGCAGTAGAGCGCGGTGACGGCGGGGTCGATGCTGAGGGCGCGGGCGAGGGCGTGCTCGCGGCCGCCGGTGCCGATGACGAGGACCTTCATGGTCGTTAGGGTACCGGCGGGGAAGATAGACAGTTTGGACTGTGCAGTTTAGACTGAAAGTATGGACGCTCAGAGTGCACAGGGACAGCAGGCCGGCGCGAGCGCTGAGGCCGCGCACGCCGCCCGGGAGCTGCGCGTGCTGGTCGGCCGCCTGCGCCGCCGGCTGCGCGAGGTGGACAGCGTGCACGAGCTCACCGCCTCGCAGCTGGCGGTCCTGGGCCGGCTGGACCGCGACGGCCCGGCCTCGACCAGCGACCTGGCCAAGGCCGAGCGCGTCCGGCCGCAGTCGATGGCCGCGACCGTGGCGGTGCTGGAGGAGCGCGGCATGATCGCCCGCCGCCCGGACCCGGACGACGGCCGCCGCCAGCTGATCGAGCTGACCCCGACGGCCGACGAGACGGTGAGCGGATCGCGGCGGGCGCGCGACGAGTGGCTGGAAAGCGCCCTGCGGGAGCGGTTCTCGACGGAGGAGCTGGCGACGGTGATCACCGCCTTGGGGCTGCTGGAACGGCTCAGCGAATGACCGCGACCGTCGACAGGGCCCAGGACACCGCCGCCACTCAGGACACCGCCACCCCGACCCCGCCCTTCAACCGCCGCCTGATCGTCCCGCTCCTGTTCGGCGCGACGCTCAACCCGATCAACTCCTCCATGATCGCGATCGCGCTGGTGCCGATCGGTGCGGCCTTCGGCGCCTCGCCCGCGGCGACCGCGTGGCTCGTCTCCGCGCTCTATCTCGCGACCGCTATAGGGCAGCCGGTGATCGGACGGCTTGTGGACCGGTTCGGGGCCCGGCCGCTCTACCTCGTCGGGGCCGCGTTGGTCGGGATAGCCGGGGTCATCGGGACGGCCGCGCCGTCGCTCGCGGTGCTCATCGTGGCGCGCGTGCTGCTGGGCTTCGGGACCAGCGCGCAGTTCCCGGCGGCCATGCACACTGTGCGCGGCGAGGCACAGCGCACCGGTATGAAGACTCCCGCTGGGATCCTCACCGCGCTCTCCATATCTGCGCAGAGCACGATGGTCATCGGCCCGACGCTTGGCGGTGCGCTCATCGGTGTCGGCGGGTGGCGCCTGGTGTTCGCCATCAACATCCCGCTGGCGTTGGTCTGCATAGCGCTCGGCGCACGCAGACTCCCCAAGAGCGCACCTGCACACACCGAGAGCCGTATCGACCTGGTGGGCATGGGCCTGTTCGCCGCGATGCTGACCAGCCTGTTGCTCTTCCTCATGGACATGAGCGTCGGCAACCTCTATCTCCTGGCGATCGCCGCTGCGGTGGCCGCGCTGTTCGTCCGTATAGAGCTCCGCTCGGGGGAGCCCTTCATAGATATGCGCGTCTTCGGCGGGAACACCCCGCTGCTCATGACCTACCTGCGCCAGACGCTTACCTACGTCCTCACGTACTGCTTCATCTACGGATTCACGCAGTGGCTGGAAGAAGGCCGCGGCCTCAGCGCATCCGCAGCCGGGCTCGTCGTCCTGCCGACGTCCCTCACGGCGATCGTCGTGGCCTGGTTCACCGGCCGACGCAGCGGGATGCGCAGCAAGCTGTTCGCCGGCACCATGTCGATGATCGCTGCGTCCGCGGCCCTGTTGGTCCTTAACCGGGGAACCGCTATATGGGTTCTCATAGCGGTGGGTCTACTGGCGGGTGCCACACAGGGCATGAACGGTCTCGCCAACCAGAACGCCTTGTTCCGTCAGGCAGATGCGGCGCGTATGGGAACCGCTTCAGGGCTGCTGCGGACATTCCAGTACCTCGGCGCCATCCTGTCCTCGGCTGCCGTGGCGATCGTCTTCCGCACCGGGGCTTCTTCGGGCGGCCTTCACGAGCTCGCCGTCATTATGATCGCGTGCGGCGGGCTGTTGCTCGCCGTGGTCCTCGCCGACCGCTCGCTGTCCCTCCGCCGATAAGGATTTCCGCGACATGGCGCTGACGACACTGGACCCGAAGACCGCACTCGTCCTGATCGACCTCCAGCACGGCATCGTCGCCCCGCCCTCGGTCCCCCTCAGCGGCGCCGAAGTGGTGGCGCGCGGCAAGGAGTTGGCCGATGCCTTCCGCTCGCGCGGTCTCCCGGTGGTCCTGGTGAACGTCGCTTTCTCTCCCGACTTCGGCGATGCCCCGAAGGGCCGCGACGACGAGGAGCCCGAGCCGGACGAGGACGACGACGAGGACGAGGACGAGGACGAGGGCATGCCCGCCGACTTCGCCGTCATCGTGGACGAGCTCGGCGCACAGGCCACCGACATCCGCGTCACCAAGCACCAGTGGGGCGCCTTCCACGGCACCGGCCTGGACACCCAGCTGCGCCGCCGCGGCGTCACGCAGATCGTCCTGGCCGGCCTGGTCACCAGCCGCGGCGTCGACACCACCGCGCGGGAGGCGTACGCCCACAACTACAGCGTCGCGTTCGCCGTCGACGCGATGGCCGACCGCGGCATCGAGGTGCACGACAACGCCATCGAGCGGATCTTCCCGCAGATCGGCCAGCGAGCCACCACCGCGGAGATTCTGAAGTTGCTGAGCTCCTGGAGCTAGTGCGGATTCCCTAAGGGCTCCGACACTTCCTGCAGAAGCCCATAGACGAACCGCGCGCTGCGCCGCTCCAGGCCGCCCCGGCCGTCGTCATACCCGTACTCGCTGTGCCACCGCGTCGGGGCGTCCTCCGGCAGATGCCGCACCTGCGGATACATCCGCTCCAGATCCCCGACCACGTACGACCACGGCTCCAACGCATTGTCCGGCGGGGCCGCAGGCGGCTCCGTACCGGGCGCCCGCACCAGCCACTCCTGCCAGACCTGTCCGCCGGGCCCGACCACGATCTCGAACCGCAGCTCCGGCCACAGCGGCAGCGTCCAGTGGTGGAGCCGGCTGACGAGGTCCCCGGTGCGGAGTTCGAGTTCGGCCTCCGCCGGTCCCAGGAGCGCCCTGAAGCGCTCCGGTCCGCGGGGCGCGGAGCGCGCCCGCAGATAGCGTTGCCACCAGGCGTTCGCCTCGCGCATCTCCGTGACGGAGAAGCCCAGGCCTTGCCGAGCCTGCTCCACCAGACCGGGCTGGTAGTCGGCCATCCGGCGGAGCAGGATCAGCTGGAATTCCGAGCGTGAGATCATCGCGCCCGAGCTTAGTCCGGAACGCTAGCGGGCCCCTGCCAGATCGGGACTCTGCCGGTTCATGTACGTGAAGTAGCGGTTGTGGCCCAGCGCCGATTCCTCAGTGTTGGTCGCGACACTGTTGACCGCGCCGGCCACCGCAGGACTCGCCGCCTGTGCGACGCCGGGCAGCCCGACAAGGCTGCCGGCGGACACGGCCGTGAGGGCGAGGCCGCCGAACGCCACGGTTTTGGGCAGGCGGAAGCGTGAGGATGCTGACGAGGGCATGGGTCGAACATAGGCGCGGTGATCATCGGCGGGATCGGTAAGAGGGGTGACCAGGCCTACGCTGTTGCGGCTATCGAGCTGGTGCCATGGGCGAGCCGGGGCCGGAGCCCTACCAGTCCGGAGGAGATTCCGGCGGCGTCCTGCGCGCCGGCGGCCTCTGATCGTCCGGCGGCGCGGAACGCCGGGGCTGCGGGGGCTGCGGGGACTGCGGGGACTGCGGGGGCTCGCCGGCCCGGCGGCCGTCGCCGCGACGCGGCGGCTGGTCGCCACGCTGCGGCTGGTCGCGACGCTGCGCGCGGGAGTCCGGGGGCGTGCTGCCGCGGGGCTCGGGGCTTCCGGGACGCGGCACCCACTCGGCTCCGGGCGGGGTACTTCCGCGCTGCGGCTTCTTGGCTCCCTTGCCACGGCGCAGCCAGCCGCCCGAGCTCGGCTCCTCCGGCGGGCGGGAATCAGGGTTCTGTCGCGGACGGGGCGGTACCTTCTCACGGCCGCCGGCGCCCTCGGGTGCAACTCGACGCTGCCGGCCGGGATCGGCGGGCGGCCGCTGGTCTATCGGCGGCCGCTGATCGCCGGATTTGCGCGGCCTCCCCGATATCGCAGGATCCTCGCGACGCACCGGCTGCCCGGTACGCCGCTGTTCCGATTCCCGGCTGCGCGCCTGCTGGCCGCCGGAATCCGCGCCCCGCACCGGCTGTCCGGCTCCGGCTCCGGATGCGGCTCCGGCCCCGGCTCCGCGCCCATCGGCATCCCGCCGATCCCTGCCCCGCGCGTCCTCGCTACGTCCCGACGGATCGACGCGCTTCAAACGCCCCGCACTCGTCGGCGGGCCCGCATCGGCAGCCGGCCGCCGTTCCGGGCCCTTCCGTGGCTGCCCCGAATCGCTTCCCTGCCGCGATGCCGGCTTCTCACCGCGCCGCTTTCCTTCGGCCGGCCGCTCCTCAACCCTCTGCCGCCCGGAATCCCCACCCGCGGACGGCCCGGCGCTCAACTCCCGCCGCGTGGAGCTCCGCCCTGTCGGCAGCGCGTGGCCGACCGGCACCGGGCCGCGCGCCTGCGCCTGCCCCAGCGCCCGCTCGCGGCCGCGCAGGTAGCCGGCGACGAACTTCTCCAGCCCCATCTCGGCCAGCGGCGTGCGCTGCTGCGGGTCGTACGCCGCCAGGCCGGTGTCGGATTCCACCGCGTGCGCGAAGCGGAACGCCATCGTCGCCGCCATGCGCGCCACCGGGCCGTCGTACCAGTACGGCAGCGCGATGACGCCGTCCTCGCCGAAGAACGTGAACCGCAGCCGGGTCACCGGGTGCACCAGCTCCCGCTGGCCGCGGCCGCGGTACTCCTCGATCTGGCCGAGGATCTGCGCGGCGTGCAGCACGAGGTCGGGCCACGGCTCCAGGCGCGCGGCCACTATCCTCGGGTCCTCCTCGCGCGCCGCGGTCCGCGCGGCGGCCAGGGCCTGGGACCAGGTCTGGCCCAGGATGTGCGGGAGGAACACCACCTCGTGGCTCATGTGGCAACTTTAGTGGTGTTCACCCCTTGAACGATCTCAGGACGCGAACGCATCCGTCTTGGCAGATGACAGGGGTGTCAGCTCGCGTAGACGTCCACGACCGACAGCGCCTCGTCCAGCGCCGCCAGTCCCTTGCGCGCGTCCTCCTCGGAGATGGTGCACGGCGGCACCACGTGCAGCCGGTTGAAGTTGATGAACGGCCACACGCCGCGCGCCTTCATCGCCGCCGCGAGCTCGTTCATCGGCGCCGCGTCCGCGCCGGAAGCGTTGTAGGGCACCAGCATCTCGCGCGTCTCCTTGGAGCGGACCAGGTCCAGCGCCCAGAACGCGCCGACGCCGCGCACCTCGCCGACGCTCGGGTGCTTCCCGGCCATCGCGCGCAGCGCCGGGCCGAAGACCTCCTCGCCGAGCCGCGCCGCGTGCTCGATGATGCCCTCCTCCTTCATCGCGTTGATGGTGGCGACGATGGAGGCGCAGGCGAGCGGGTGCCCGGAGTAGGTCAGGCCGCCGGGGTACACGCGGTCCTTGAAGGTGTCGCGGATCTTCTCGGAGATGATCACACCGCCGACCGGGACGTACCCGGAGTTGGAGCCCTTGGCGAAGGTGATCAGGTCCGGGGTGACGCCCCAGTGGTCGAGCGCGAACCAGGCGCCGGAGCGCGCGAACCCGGCCATCACCTCGTCGGCGATGTAGACGATCCCGTACTTGTCGCACAGCGCCCGGACGCCCGCCAGGTAGCCCGCCGGCGGCATCAGCACACCGGCGGTACCGACGATGGTCTCCAGGATGATGGCCGCGATGGTCGCCGGGCCCTCGTACTGGATGGTCTGCTCCAGGTGCAGCAGCGCGCGCTCGCATTCCTCGGCCTCGGTCGTGGCGTGGAAGTGGGAGCGGTACAGGTGCGGGCCGAAGAAGTGCACGGCGCCGCCGGTGGACTGGCCCACCGCGTCGTTGGCCCAGCGGCGCGGGTCGCCGGTGACGGAGATGGCCGTCGAGGTGGAGCCGTGGTAGCTGCGGTAGGCGGAGAGCACCTTGGTGCGGCCGGTGTGCAGCCGGGCCATGCGGACGGCGTTCTCGACGGCCTCGGCGCCGCCGTTGGTGAAGAAGACGTAGTTCAGGTCGCCCGGGGCCAGCTCGGCGATCAGCCGGGCGGCCTCGCCGCGGACGTCGTTGGCGAAGGCCGGCGCGATGGTGCACAGCTTGCCGGCCTGCTCCTGGATCGCCGCGACCACCTTGGGGTGCTGGTGCCCGATGTTGGTGTTCACCAGCTGGGAGGAGAAGTCCAGATAGCGGTTGCCGTCGTAGTCCCAGAAGTAGGACCCCTCGGCGCCGGCGATCGGGAGCGGACTGATGGCCCCCTGCGCCGACCAGGAGTGGAACACGTGGGCGCGGTCGTCGGCGAGAACTTGCGCGCCGGCCGCCTTCAGCTCGTCGGGGGAGATATCAGTCATAGCCCGAACGTACATGGTGCGGCCCCCCGCTCGGGAGGCCGCAACATGTCAAGGAATCGACCGCGCGCCCTTACAGAACTGCCAACGACTACAGGAACGAGCGCAGCTGGATCGTGGCGTTGCGCTCCGGGCCGACGCCGATCGCCGAGATCGGCGCGCCCGACATGTCCTCCAGCGCCTTCACGTACGCCTGCGCGTTCTTCGGCAGGTCCTCGAAGGACTTGCAGCCCGAGATGTCCTCGGTCCAGCCCGGGAGCTCCTCGTAGACCGGCGTCGCGTGGTGGAAGTCGGTCTGGGTCATCGGGATCTCGTCGTGCCGGACGCCGTCCACGTCGTAGGCCACGCAGACCGGGATCTTCTCGAAGCCGGTCAGCACGTCCAGCTTGGTGAGGAAGAAGTCGGTCAGGCCGTTCACCCGGGAGGCGTAGCGCGCCACCGGCGCGTCGAACCAGCCGCAGCGCCGGTCCCGGCCGGTGGTGACGCCGTACTCGTGGCCGATGCGGCGCAGCGCCTCGCCGTTCTCGTCGAACAGCTCGGTCGGGAACGGCCCGGCCCCCACGCGCGTCGCGTACGCCTTCAGGATGCCGATGGACCGGGTGATGCGCGTCGGGCCGATGCCGGCGCCGGTGCACGCCCCGCCGGTGGTCGGGTTCGAGGAGGTGACGAAGGGATAGGTGCCGTGGTCCACGTCCAGCAGCGTGCCCTGACCGCCCTCCAGCAGCACGACCTTGCCCTCGTCCAGCGCCTTGTTGACGACCAGCGAGGTGTCGGCGACCATCGGCCGCAGCCGCTCGGCGTAGCCCAGGTACTCCTCGACCACGGCCTCGGCGCTCAGCGCGCGCCGGTTGTAGACCTTGACCAGCATCTGGTTCCGGTCCCGCAGCGCGCCCTCGACCTTCTGCAGCAGGATCGAGGGGTCGAACAGGTCCTGGACCCGCACCCCGATCCGGTTGATCTTGTCCGCGTAGGTCGGCCCGATACCGCGCCCGGTGGTCCCGATCTTGTTCTTGCCCAGGAACCGCTCGCTGACCTTGTCCATGGTCCGGTGGTAGGGCGTGATCAGGTGCGCGTTCGCCGAGATCAGCA
The DNA here is from genome assembly GCF_041260665.1 of Catenulispora sp. GP43. NCBI lineage: Bacteria > Bacillati > Actinomycetota > Actinomycetes > Catenulisporales > Catenulisporaceae > Catenulispora > Catenulispora sp. GP43. The sequence continues at coordinate 79,242 of NZ_JBGCCT010000003.1, forward strand.
GCCGCGAGGTGTCGACCCCGCGCTGGTCGAGCCCGTCGAGCTCGGCGAACAGCACGGCCGGGTCGATGACCACGCCGTTGCCGATCACCGGCACGCAGCCCGGCGAGAGGATGCCGGAGGGCAGAAGGTGGAGGGCGTACTTCTGGTCGCCGATGACGACCGTGTGGCCGGCGTTGTTGCCGCCCTGATAGCGGACGACGTAGTCGACCGAGCCGCCGAGCAGGTCCGTGGCCTTACCCTTGCCTTCGTCGCCCCACTGGGCGCCGACTAGCACGAGAGCGGGCATGGGAGATGCACCTCATTTCCATCAGCACAGTCAACGCTTAGACGCCTACTAGCTGCCAAGCGGTCCCTCTAGGGCGACGCGTCTTGTGTAAAACGACCGAAGCCCCTGGTCGCAAGCGGCGACAGGGGCTCTTGCGGCAAGAGTTTACCGCGTCGTGACCGGGGATGGCCATTCCGGTCCGACAGGTGTCACCCGCCGTTGGTCTGCACCGGAAGCGGTTTGCCGGCCGCGTCGAAGGCCGTGACGCCAGTCGTCTGCTTGTCCCCGGACAGAACGTAGGCGAAGAACCGGTAGCCGCCGAGGCTCTTGATGTCGATGGGGCTGCTGGTGCCGTCGGCGTAGTCCAGCTGCAGGCGGGCGACCTGGGGCGCGACCAGCCCCGACGCGGCCATCGCGGCCTTCCCGGACGAGCTGACCTCCTGCGAGGAGCCGATCTCACTGCGCATCGAGCCGGTGATCGGCGTGGCATGGGTGCAGTCGGCGTTCAGACTGGCTGCCATGTCCGTCACGATGCACGGCCCCGACGGCCCGGTGTAGGCGGTGATTACCATGTTGTCGGCACCGAACTTGCCGCGGGTCAGTTCGACCGGACCCGCGGCCGGCGGCGGCGTCTCACCGGGCTTGTACCACCGGCCCTCGACGCTGAAGCTCCCCTTGATGCTGAACGGGCTCGAGAAGGCGATCTCGGCGCCCCGGGCGTCGAAGACCTCGATCTTGGCCACCCCGAGGCCGGGCGGCAGGGCGAAGAGCGCCACCGGTGTCTTGGCCACGGGCACGGCCTCGAAGTGCAGGACCTCTCCGTCCGCCAGCGTGACGTTGACCGTCGCCACCTGCTTCTGCAGGAAGAGCGTGTAGTTGTCGGGTTCGCCCGCGGACGCGTTGACGGTCAGGGCGGCGTACTTGACGTCCGGCCCCTGGTTGTCGAAACCGCAGGTCCACTCGATGTAGTAGCAGTTCTTGTTGTCGAAGCCGATGCTCCACTTCTTTCCGTCGATCGTGCCCGAGAACTGCCCTTTGCCGTGGGTCAGGATCGTCGGGTTCACCGTGACGCGCCCCGGGGTGCTGGTGGCCGCGTACACCCCGTCCGGGCCGCCGCTCGCCGAGCTGTAGCCCGAGCCCCCGCCGGCGACCGCGACCGGCACGCCGATCGACAGCGCCGCCGCGATCGCCAGGGCGCCGCCGCCGACCACGCGGCGGCGCCGGCGGATCGTCCGGCCCTGCTTCAGCGTGGCGTCCACCGGGATGGTGCCGACCTCGAAGCGGCCCAGGTCGGCGAACAGTGCTTCCTCGCCGCTGCTGTCGCCGCCGTCGGTGTCCGGTCCGTACTGTTCGTCGTTCACGAGATCGCACTCCCGTCCTGAAGCTGTGTGCTGGCTCGGAGCTTGGCCAGGGCCCGCGAGGCCTGGCTCTTCACGGTGCCGACCGAACAGCCGAGCACCGTGGCGGCCTGGGTCTCCGTCAGGCCGTCCCAATAGCGGAGCACGACGACCGCGCGCTGTTTCGGCGGCAGCTCCATGAGGGCCGCCACCAGCGCCTCGCGCTGGTCGAAGGCGGCGGTGCCGTCGGTGACGGCGGGTTCGGCCGGCGCCTGGCCGGAGCGCTCGTCGACCCGGCGTTTGCGGAAGCGGTGGTGGTTGGCGTTGATCAGGATCCGGCGGACGTAGGCGTCCGGGTCGTCCGCGCGCCGCACCCTGGGCCAGGACGCGTACGCCTTGGCCAGCGCGGTCTGCGCCAGGTCCTCGGCGTGGCCGCGGTCGCCGGTCAGGCCGTAGGCGAACCGGACCAGGCCGCCCCACCGGCTGACCATGAACTCGCGGAACTCGGCTTCCTCGTCGGCGCGTTTCTCGTCCCTGCCACGTTCCTTGTCACGCTTCTCACCCCGCATCCGTCCCCCTCGCGTCATCGTTCATGTCGCTGAAGAGGGCGGGCTGTGCACGGATCGTTGCATGGAATACGGATCGTTGCATGGGAGGGGACTTCAGTCCGCCAGCTGCTCCAGGAACGCCACGCAGCGCACCGCCTCGACCCCGGCCTCCGTGCACGCCGCGATCGCCTCGCGCAGCCGCTCGACCGCGGCGTCCCGGCTGCCGTACCGGTCCAGCAGCCAGGCGACCATCTGCTCGGAGAAGTCGTAGTCCATCGCGCTGTGCGGGAGCAGCGCCCGGAAGCCCGAGGCGGCGCGCTCGGCGTACGGCATCGCCTTGTCGGACAGGTCGGCGTTGAGGTGCAGCCGGGCCAGCTGGTCGTCGGTCTCGGCCAGTTCGTAGGCGATGACCTGGGCGTCGCGCTCGTAGTCGCCGGAGCCCTCGGCCGCCTCCAGGACCTGCGCGGCCTCCGCGAACAGCAGCAGCACCTGGTCCAGGACGTCCTCGCGCTCGCTGTCGTGCCCGGTCTCCTCCGACTCGCCGAAGGTCACCCAGGCCAGGGCCCTGAGGGTCTTGGCCAGGTTGATCGGATCCGGCAGCACGCGCAACAGGATCACCGCCCGGTCGAACGCCCGCCGCGCCTCCTCTGGGAGCCCGGCGGCGCGCAGCGCGTGCCCGGCGGACGCCGCGAGCATCGCGTGCCCGCCCTGCTGCGGGAATTGCTCGGCGGCGGAGGCGGCCAGCAGGTACTGCTCGGCGGCGCCCCGGTAGTCCTCCAGGCGTCCCAGGCAGCGGGCCAGCGCCCAGCGGGCGTTGACCACCGTCGGGTCGTCGAGGTGCTCGATCATCTCCGGGAGCGCGGACTCCAGGATGGCGGCGGCGTCGGCGTCCCGGCCCAGTTGCTCGTAGGCGAACGCCAGGCTGTGCCGCGCGCTGGCGGCCAGGTCGGGGACGCCGTGCCGGTCGGCCCACCCGACGGCTTCCAGCGCGTGCTCGGCGCTGTCGGCGTACCGCCCCTGCGCGCCGCTGGCGTTGGCCAGGACCTGGCGCGTGTAGCCGGCCGGGAACCGCTGCTCGGGCCAGCGTTCGGCGATCTCCAGGGCCGCCAGCCCGGCGTGCTCGGCGTCGGCGTCCCGGTCGGCGGCCAGGTAGGCCTGCGCGAGGAGCATGTTCGGGTGCAGGTTCGCCCACGGCCGCTCGGCGCGGTCGTACAGCGCGATGGCCGCCAGCAGCTCCGGCACCGACTCCTCGGGACGGCCGCGCCGCTGCGCGATCTCCGCCCGCATGGTGTGCGCGGCGGCCGCGCGGGCCGGCACGTCGAACTCGACGGCGTCGGCCAGCAGCGCCTCGACGCTGGCCGCGAAGTGGTCGAAGGCTGATTCGCGGCGGGCTTCGAAATCGGCCTCGCCGTCGGGGTCGGCGCCGATCTCGGTCGTCCGACGGGCTTCGAAAGCCTGGGCCCGGCGGACGGTGAGCACGTCCTCGGGTTCGGCGAGGCCGCGCGCCTGCAACACCCGGGCGGTCGCGTACAGAGCGGCCAGCGCTTCCTCTTGTAAGGGCTCGCAAGTCTTCTTCTGCAACGCCTCGGCCAGCAGCTTGCGCGCCTTCACGGCGACAGCGCGGCCTTCCAGCCCGCCCTCCTCATACCGCTCGACGGCCTCGCCGAGCAGCCGGACCGCCCGGTCCATGTCCTCGCGGTCGAGCGCGTCGGCGGCCCGTTCCTCGGCCAGCCGGCCCTGCGCCTCCAGATCGAGCTCGATCCCGCGGCGATCGGCCGCGACCGCCACCCGCTCCCACATCTTCATCGCGCCGGGGTGCGCCACGTCGAACAGCCGGCGGGCCTCGGCGAGCAGGTCGTCGAAGTCGGTGTCGGTGTCCGGATCGGCCAAGTCAGCCGGTTCGGCCGTTTCGGCCGCTGACTCACGCTGGATAGGCAGCGCCGGCGGCTCCGGTGTCTCCCGCCGCGCCTCCGGCACCCTCGGCCGCGCGGCGACGACCAGCGGCAGCTCCGCCACCAGCCACGTCTGGTCCATCGTGGCGGCGACGCGGGAGCTCACCGCGTCGGTGCCGTTGCGTGCGTCGAAGCGCCGGGTGAGATCTTCGATCTCGGACCGCACGCGGTCCAGCAGCTCCCCGACCGGCCAGTCGCGGCCTTCGGGTCCGGCGACGGACGCGGTCGATCCGGCTTGGACCTGGCCGCGCAGCAGCAGGGCGACGCAGGACAGGAACTCGAGGTAGTCCAGCGGTTCGAAAGGCGGGTCGAACAGGCACCGGTTCTCCGCGAGGATCTCCAGGCCGCGTGCGCCGTTGCCGGACAGCACACAGAACTCGATGTGGCGTCCGAAGGCGGTGCGCAGCTCGACGTGTCCGCGCAGCAAACGGTAGCCGCGCAGGTGGTTCGCGCGTGCTTCGTCGTACCGGCGGAGCCTCAGCAGCGGTTTCAACGACCCGGCCAAGGTGCTGGCCGGCTCGTCCAGGCACGAGATCTCGTTCTCGATCGTCGGCCGCCACAGCCGCATCGCCGCGAGGTCGTCGCCGCGGTCCGCCCGCCACGCCCCCTGCGCCAGGTGCTCGCAGGCCCGGCAGTCGCTCATCAGGTCGCGCTCGGCGGCCAGCCAGCGGCCGAAGTGCGTCTCAGCCTGCGCGGTGTCCCCCAGGTGCTCCGCTATGCGGAAGCGCTGCGCATGGACGGCCCGCATGCCGTAGCCGGCCAGGCGGTAGCGGCGCTCCATCTCGTCGACGAATCCGTGGACCGTGGCCAGCGGGACTTCGGGGACGGAGAGCAGGTCCGAGGTCATCCACTTGAAGACCCAGTGCGTCTCGTACTCCAGACGGCTCGCGTCGCGCAGGGTCTTGCCGTGCCGGTCCCACAGCCGCAGGAGGCGCGAGAACAGGACCGGCGAGCGGAAGCTCTCCCCGCCCCGCTCGTAGGCCTCGATGACGGTGTGCAGAGCGCGGATCTGGATCTCGGGGTCGCCGAGCTTGTCGGCGGCGGCCAACAGCGCTTCAGCTCGCACCGAACGGGCCCGGCCCGCGGGCTCGTCCTCGTTCGCCTCCAGGGCCGTGCGCAGTTCCCCGGCCGTCCAGGACGGTCGCTGGAACGCCGACTCGCTCGTGCTGGGCAGGATGGGCATCGCGCGGACTCAGTCCTCTTCCTCGGCCTCGGGGTCCCGGCGCCGCCCGACCGCGTGGCCGAGCAGCCCCAGGAAGGCCCGGTTGAGCAGCGCCGTCTCGCTGGACCGGATCGGCCGCTTGGACAGCAGCAGCGCCTGACCGTAGACCGCCTCGACGCCGGTGGCGGCCAGCTCGGCGTCGTCCAGCTCGACCAGGCCCTGGATCAGCGGGCTGCGATGGTTCAGCACCAGGCGGGCCCGCGGCCCGACGGTCCGCAGCGCGCCGAGGATGCCGGCCCACAGGTCGTCGCCGTCGGCGGCGGCCTCGGCCTCGGCGTCGGCCCGGGCCCGCTCGTGCCGGGCGTCGCGGCCGTCCAGGAGCAGCGCGGGGATGGTGACCGGGTGGAACGCGCGCAGGGCGACGTCGCAGTCCAGGGCGTCCAGGACCCGGCGGGCGGTGGCCAGCAGCGGACCGGCGGCCAGTTCCTCGGTGCTGTCGACGGTGTCCAGATGCGCCGCGACGGTCTCCGGATCCAGGTCCAGGACGGCGACGCCGGGCAGCGCGCGCGGCAGCTTGCGGACCAGGTCGGCGTCATAGGTGTAGCCGCCGTTGACGACACCGAGGCCGACCGCCGCCGCGATCTGCGAGACCTGCTGGAACTCCTCGTCGCCGGCCGTCAGGTGGATGACACTGTGCTGGTCGGCGAACGCGGTCAGCGGCAGCCGCCCGGACGTGGTCTCGAACGGGAGCCACGGAAGAGTGAGGGCAAACAGATCGTCGTCGAAGCGCGCCAGCGCCTTGACCCCGAGGTAGTGCACGGCCAGCAGCCGGTTCAGGCGCGGCGGATCGGTCGCGGCCAGCCCGGCGAGCCAGTCGCGGACCCGGTCGCCGAGGGCCTCGCGCACCGCGGCCAGGCGGTCGTCCTCGTACAGGGCCTCCCGCGACGCGGTGGGACGCAGCGTGTCGGTGTCGATGACACAGCGCACGAAGAAGGCCCAGTCCGGCAGCAGGCCCCGGGCCTGGTCCGTGAGCAGCATGCCCTTGATGTGGACCCGGTGGCCGCCCTGATCGGAGGTGGTCGCCGCGGTCGGGAGGATGTAGGCGGCGCCCTTGATGCCCAGCAGCGGGATGTTGAGCTCGATGACGTCCAGCGGCGCGAACCCGAGCGTGTCCTGGCAGTAGGCGGCCAGCGCCTCGAACCGGGTGCCCGGCGAGGGGTACTCCCGGTCCCAGACCGGCGGGGTCTCGGTGATGCGGTAGGTGTAGCCGGCCTCGTCCTCGAGGACGGTCTCGTAGGGCAGCAGACTGCCGAAGTCCCGCGCCAGCTCCACGACCCGCGGCGCCTGGAACCAGAACTCCTTGCCGGGGCTGGGCTTCAGGGTGACAGTGGTGCCGGGCTGCTCGGGCGTCTCGTCGGGAGCCAAAGTCCTGATGTCGTAGTGCCCGTCGGCCGCGCCTCGCCACTCAACCGCCGGCGCCGCGGGGTCCACAGCCGACCTGGTGACGACGGTGATCTCATCGGCGACCACGAAGCACGCCAGCAACCCGATCCCGAACCGCCCGAGGAAGTCACCCCGCCCCAGCTCCAGCACACTGGCGGCATCACCGAGCCCGTCACCGAACCCGTCGCCCCCCACCCCGCCCCGCTTGGAACTCCGCCCGATCGTCGCCAGAAACCGGTGCACCTCATCCTCGGTCAACCCGATCCCACTGTCCCGCACCTGCACCCGAGCCCCATCGGCGACGATCCGCACCACAGCCGGCGCCGCCCCGTCCGAAGCACGCCGAGCAGTGATCGCATCCACCGCATTCTGCAAAAGCTCCCGCACGAACACCCGCGGACTGGAGTAAAGATGATGTGAAAGCAGATCAACGATCCCCCGCAGATCCACCTGGAAGGCATGAGCGGACGGAAGACCACGCCCACCGGCATCAGTGGCGGCGGACGCGGACTTGGAGACCAGCGGCTTCTCGGACGACACGCGCTCGATGCTACGCACCCGCGGCGACACCCGACGCCGGAATGGCCGCAACCGCGACGGTTTTAGACGATCGCGTCGAACTCCCCGGCCTTCACACCGGCGACGAAGGCGACCCATTCGGCTTTGGTGAAGGACAGGACCGGGCCCTCGGGGTCCCGGCTGTTGCGGACGAGGATCTCGTCTGCTTTGACGCTGGTGGTCTCGACGCAGGCGCCATTGCCGCTCGACGCGCTGGACTTACGCCAACCTGTCTTGAGCTGATCGATTTCCATGGGCTGCCCTCCCGATTTGATGCGCCGTACCGGGAGTTATTCCTACCCGCTAGTACGGGGAGCAATCGCCGCAAGTCCCCCATGACCAAGTCTTTGCCGAGCTGAGAGGGCCGTCGGACACACCACGAAGTCATGCGAACGCCCCTGCGCCTTGTGGGCTTGGAGCGTTCGGCTGCACCTCTCGACCGGGTCGGCGGCGGGTGGAAACGCTAAAGAGCGTCGGTCGACATCTGTTGTCGCCAACGCCACTGATCAGGCCAGGTCGTCGAACTCTCCGCGCTGTGCTCCGTCCAGGAACGCGGCGATCTCCCTGCGGGTGAAGGTCAAGACAGGGCCGGAAGGGTCCTTCGAGTCCCGCAGGTAGACGGCACCGGTATCACCGGCGGCCAGCTCCACGCATGACCCGTTCCCGCTGCTCGCGGCGGCCTTGCGCCATTGCAGGCCGTCGTTTTCGATCATGACATCGCTACCTTCCCTAAGCCCGCCGGCCCGGTTGGCCGTACGGAGGACCAGTGTTCGTAATTTCCCCGGAGAAGACGCATGAGAAATTTTCGGCTGTCCCCCGCGCTCAGTGCCGTTTCGGCCATGGCCGCGAACTTCTCCCCGATAGCCGTGATCTCGCCGTGGCCACGGACGAAGAGCTCACGGAACACGCCTTCGACATAGCAAGCGCTACTGGTCTTGGGCCCTTCGTCGAGATTCAGGAGATGAATCGTGGCCCCCTCCATACCCTGATAGAAACCCGCACCATACGGGATGATCTGAAGGGTCACGTGCGGCAGGCGCGTCGCCCGGATGAGCCGATCGATCTGTTCTTCGCGCATGGCGCGGGTCCGGGGATCGACCCCCGCCGGGCGCCAGAGAACGTTCTCGTCCACGATGAAGTGAGCCCTCAGCGAGCTTTCTTCGTTCCAAAGCCTCTTCTGCCGATCCATACGGATCTGAACCCGGGTCTCCACCTCAGCCGCTGCGCGGTTGTCGCCGTTCCGCGTGATCGTCTCTCGGGCGTACCGCTCGGTCTGAAGCAGTCCGGGAATGAAGGTCATCTCGTAGTTGCGAAGGCTTCGGGCCTGGGATTCGAGCGCGATGAAGGTCGAGTATTTGGCCGGGATGGGGGTCGTCCCCTTGTCCGCGTCGACGGCCTCCCGGCTCAGCGCCATCAGCTGGTCCCGCCGCTGCGCCGGCACTCCATAGAACTTGCACAAGTCGCGCACGTCCCGTGCGACGGCCCCGCGCTGGCCGTTCTCCATCCGGCTTATCTTCGCGTCCGAGCACTCCAGACACCTGGCGGCGTCGGCGATGCTCTTGCCGGCCGCGAGGCGGAGTGTGCGCAACTCGCTGCCGAGCTCCCAGCGCAGAACGTTGATCCCGGTCACCGGCTGGTTCCGCTGGTTGGCTCGCACCTGGGCCTCCTCGCCCGTCAGGCAGGTTCCGTACGCAAGTTCAGTGGGCATCTACACCATGCAGGTGCCTGTTGCAGATTCAGGCTGAAAGTGCTCCTGGCAATTGACACCCTACCGAACGAGGAGCATCGTACAACTACGACAGGGGTACGCGACAGGGTTCTGTGAAAGAGCCACTCGCCTGGACCAACGAGAAGGCCGGGCCGACGTAGTGCGGCGTCGACCCGGCGAAGAAAGGCCCCCAGCCGATATCACTCGAAGAGAACGGAAGAGACCTCGTGGAGACATCTACCCCCACGCCCCGTGACCAATCCCCATCAGCGGGTCTCGAGGACTGCCCGCGATGCGTAAAGGGCCGGATCGGGAAGGCCCGGCTCACGTGCACCCTGTGCTTCGGCGCCGCCCTGGTGCAGCCCTGGGTCGCCGACCAGGAGCGGGCCCAGCAGAGGAGTTGGGCGGCCTACCTGGCCGCGCGCCGGGAACCGATGCCCGACGGCGCGGACCCCGCGCTGGGCGAATGCGCCCGGTGCTGGCCGTCCCGGTGCCCCCAGTGCCCGTGGACGCCGCCGGCGGATCAAGGGGCCGGCGGGCTCGGGCTCGCTGCTTGAACCGGTGGGAGGTGAGGAATCCCATGGAAGTACTGATCATCTTCGGTGTCGTATACGGAGCGTTCCTGACAGGACGCGTTCTCCAGTACCTGTCCGACGCCAAGCGCGTTCTGGGCAGGGGTGTCGACCGGAACGGGAAGCGGTAGCGGCCGCTCCCGGCCATTAGCGTCTGACGAAAACGGCGCGCCCCCCGTGGTCAACGGGAGGCGCGCCTCAGTTATGGCAGCCGGTCCGTATCAGTCCGCCTGGATCTTCGCAGTGTTCTGCACCACGTTCACCTGGATGTTGTGCGTCGAGGTCTGGTCCTCGTGCACCGGGCTGCTCAGGTCCTGCGTGATGTCCCCGGCGGCCCCGGTGCAGTGCCCCGCCGGGACGCACGAGATGCGGTACCCGCCGGCCGGCACGGTCAGCGTCACCTCGGCCGGCTGGCCGGCGGTCACCCGGATGTTCTGGATGTTCGAGATGTCGCCGGTGACCTGCAGGTTGATCCGATCGCCGATCGGGGCGAAGACGTCCAGGTTCGCCGCGCTCACGTCCGTGGCCTGGACCTGTCCGTTGGCCGTCACGCTCACGTCGGAGGTGGTGGCCAGGTGGTTCACCGTGACGTTGCCGCGGCCGGTGAACAGCTGCACCGCCGCGTCCAGGCCGGTGGCGGTGATGTCCGCCTGGTCGCTGGAGTGGTCCATCATCGCCTCCACCGACATGGAGCGCGGGACCTGGATGTCGTACTTCGAGGAGCACTCGCTGTTCGGGCAGTGCACGCTCACCAGCAGATACCCGCCGGCGCTGATGATCTGGCGCTCCACCGGGTCCAGCAGGGTGGCGCGGTCGGTGGCCTTCACGGTCACCTGGTCGGTGTCGGAGCCGGTGACGTTGATCGAGCCGTTGCCGTCCACGGCTATCAGCATCCGCTGCACGTTCGTGTACGTGTACGTGTGCTTGCTGGTCCGCGGGTAGCGGTTGATCAGCACGTTGCCGACCGCCGCCAGCCCCACCAGGACCAGCACCGTGATCGCCAGCGTGCGCGTGAAGCGCCAGACCCGCGACCCCCGCTGCCGCCACTCCGAGGGCGGCTCGGGCGGCAGGACCGGTCGGCCGCGGGTCGGCAGCGGCGCGGTCGTCCCGTCGTCGGGTTCGTCGTAGTCGTCGTCATACTCGGTGTCGGTGGACGCGGAGGTCGGATACCGCGGTCCGTCGTCCCTGGTCCGGCTCAGGTCGTCCCCATAGCCGTCCGGCTCGTCGAAAGACACTGAAGCCCCACCTCCGCGGTATCCCATACCCTGCGGAGGCGAGGCTAGCAGCGTCGAACTGCTGATCGTCTCCCGGTCGAGGTTCTTTGTTACCCCTTTACCGGGAGCTCATTCAGGCGGTGGCGGGCTCCCGTGCCGGCTTGACGGAAGTCAGCAGCAATTGCGCGACATCGACCACTTCCATCGACTCCGGCACCTCGCCGGCCTGCTTGCGCGCGGTGATCGAGTCGCCGAGCATCACCAGGCAGTACGGGCACGCCGTGGAGATCACGTCGGGGTTCGTGGACAGGGCCTCGTCCACGCGCTCGACGTTGATCCGCTTGCCGAGGCGCTCCTCCATCCACATGCGCGCGCCGCCGGCGCCGCAGCAGAAGCCCTTCTCCTTGCAGCGGTGCATCTCGGTGTTCTTCAGGCCCGGGACCTTGGCGATGATCTCGCGCGGCGGGGTGTAGACCTTGTTGTGGCGGCCCAGGTAGCACGGGTCGTGGTAGGTGATGTTCTGGTCGATCGGGGTCACCGGGGTCAGCTTGCCCTCGGAGACCAGGGTGTCCAGCAGCTGGGTGTGATGGATGACGTCGTAGTGGCCGCCGAGCTGCGGGTACTCGTTCGCCAGCGAGTTGAAGCAGTGCGGGCAGGTCGCCACGATCTTGCGCTTCTCGCGGGGGGTGTCCTCGCCGAAGACCTCGTTCAGCATCTCGACGTTGCCCTGGCCCAGCATCTGGAACAGGAACTCGTTGCCCAGGCGGCGGGCCGGGTCGCCGGTGCAGGACTCCATGCCGCCCAGGACGGCGAACTTCACGCCGGCGATGTGCAGCAGCTCCGCGAACGCCTTCGTGGTCTTCTTCGCGCGGTCCTCCAGGGAGCCGGCACAGCCGACCCAGTAGAGGTACTCGACCTCGGAGATGTCCTCCAGGGTCTCGCCGAAGACCGGGACCTCGAAGTCCAGTTCCTGGATCCACTCGGTGCGCTTCTTGGGCTGCATGCCCCAGGGGTTCTGCGCCTTCTCCAGGTTCTTCAGCATCGTGCCCGCCTCGGACGGGAACGAGCTCTCGATCATCACCTGGTAGCGGCGCATGTCGACGATGTGGTCGACGTGTTCGATGTCCACGGGGCACTGCTCGACACACGCACCGCAGGTGGTGCAGGACCACAGGATGTCCGGGTCGATGACGCCGTTGTCGTCCGCGGTGCCGATCAGCGGGCGCTCAGCCTCGGCGCGGACCAGGTCCGGCAGCGACAGCCACTTCTCCTCGGCCAGCTTCTCGTTGCCCTCCAGGTCCCGGCCGCCACCGGCGAACAGGTACGGCGCCTTGGCCGCGGAGTGGTCGCGCAGGGCCAGCATCAGCAGCTTCGGGGACAGCGGCTTGTCGGTGTTCCACGCCGGGCACTGGTCCTGGCAGCGGCCGCACTCGGTGCAGGTGGAGAAGTCGAGCAGGCCCTTCCACGTGAAGTCCTCGACCGCGCCGACGCCGAACTTGGCGTCCTCGGCCGGGTCCTCGAAGTCGATCGGGACGCCGCCGGAAGCCATCGGGCTCAGCGCGCCGAGGGCGGTGCCGCCGTCGGCCTTCTTCTTGAACCAGATGTTGGGGAACGCCAGGAACCGGTGCCAGGCCACGCTCATCGTGGAGTTCAGACCGATGGTGATGGCCCAGATCATCGAGATGACGATCTTGGCCATCGCGATCGCGTAGATCCAGTTCTCCAGCGAGCTCTTCGACATGCCGTCGAAGGCGTGGATCAGCGGGTAGCTGATCGGGTAGTGCAGGCTGTAGGAGGTGTGGCCGCCGAGCGCGCCCTCGAAGCCGCGCAGCAGCATGATGCACACGCCGATGGCGAAGATGACCCACTCGACGAAGTAGCCCTGCCACATCGTGGAGCCGAAGAAGCGCGAGCGCTTCCCCTTCTCCTTCGAACCGGCCCCGGCCGGGCGGTTGCGCAGGCGGATCCCGATGAGCCCGGCGATCGCCAGGATCATCACGAAGCTCACCACCTCGGTGACGAACTCGAAGGGCCACCAGCGGCCGATCAGCGGGATCGCGAAGTCCGCCGAGAACAGCTGGCCGTACGCCGTCACCAGGGTGAAGAACAGCAGGCCGAAGCCCACCATGACCACCCAGTGCATGGCGCCGATCCAGCGCTTGCCCTTGCGGGCCAGCCGGGTGTGGCCGAGGAACTCCCGGAAGAGGTTCTTGGTCCGCTCCAGCGGCTCGTTGCTGCGCACCCCGGGCGCGGTCGACTGGCCGAGCTTCACGAACTGGTAGATATAGACGGCGGTCCGGCCCAGCAGACCGAAGCCGATGACTGAGATCACCAGCGAGACGACGATGGCTGCGAGCTGCATAGCCTCGGTCTCCTCCTACGCGTGCGTATCGACGGACACATCCCGATCACCGTCCGTACGGAGGGTACGGTAGTCGAGGCCCCAGATTATCCTACTGACGAGTAACTTCTGGCGCGCCACAAGTGATGTTGGCAGCACGATAGGGAGGAGGGAAGGCTGTGGCGGCTCCTGAGCCTGTGACTCCTACTACATCGGCAGAGATTGCTGCTCCGTCCGCTGTGACTCCTGCTACATCGGCTGCCGTGCCGTCCTCCGCCCGGACCTCCTCCTCGCTGCCACCTGCGGATGAGCTGCTGGCCCTGCTCGACGGCCGACGGCTCTCGCCGGCGCAGCGCCGGATAGCGCACTACCTGTTGGAGAACCTCCCCGAGGTCGCCTTCCTGTCGAGCATGGAGCTGGCCGAGCGGGTCGGAGTGAGCCAGCCGTCGGTGACCAGGTTCGCCGCGGCATTGGGCTTCTCGGGGTACCCCGAACTGCGCGCGGCGCTTAGGCCGATCGCGCTGCGGGTTCCCGAGACGGGGATACACGGGGAACGCATAGCGGGGAACGAACTGCACTCCGCGCTGGAGAGCGACCAGGCGAACCTGGAAGCGCTCCACAAGTACGCCGCCGATCCGGCGCGACTGTCCCGTCTGGGCTGCGACCTCGCCGCCTCGGAACCGCTCTCGGTGATCGGCTTAAGGATGTCCGCGCCTGTCGCCTCCTACTTCGCGTACGGAGCGGCGCGCATCCATCCCGACGTCCGAGTGATCGACACCCCGGGCTCGCCGGCGGACGAGGCGCTGCTGCAGGCCGTCGCGGCCGGCGGGACCTGGCTCGTCGCCTTCGTGCTGCCGCGGTACCCGACCGAGTCCGTCGCGGTTCTCCGCAACGCGCAGGAACTCGGGCTCAAGACGGCCGTCGTGACGGACGTCCCGCTGGTGCCGTTCGCTCATTTGGCGGACGTGCTCCTGCCGGTCGGAGTCGGGTCGCGGTCGGTGTTCGACTCGCACGCCGCCCCCATGGCGTTCGCCGCGCTCCTGCTCCAGGCGCTCGCCGACGCCGCTCCGGAACGGACGCAGGAGCGGCTGGAAGCGTACGAGGCGCTCGCGGAGACCCGCGGCTTCTACGTCAGCAAGTGAATTGACACCCTGAACCCGGTCATACCGGCGGCTCTCGCGAAACCAGTCGGTCAAGAACTCTTGACCGACGGTCAAGAGTTCTTGACCATAGGGGTGTGACCACCGATGACCCAGACAGCATCCACATCCAGAGCGATGAGCAGCTGCGCGCCATAGCCAGCCACACTCGCCACCGGATCCTGCGCGTGCTGCGCGACAAGCCGGCGACCATCACCCAGATCGCCGAGCGCCTGGGCATCGCCAAGGGGAGCTCCAACCACCACGTGAAGATCCTGGCCAAGGCCGGTCTGGTGGCGGTCGTGGAGACCCGCAAGGTCGGCGGCGTCACCGAGCAGTACTACGCGATGACCGGCCGGACGATCGAGCTGCCGGAGACCGGCGCCGGACAGCCGGAGACGCTGATGCGGCACGCCCTGGCCGACGTCGAGGCCGCGCCGCCGAACGACCAGAAGTTGATGTTCCTGAAGCACGCACGGCTAAGCCCGGAGGCCTGGGACGAATTCAGTAAGCGATGCAGCGCGCTGATCGACGAACTGGCCGCGATCTCCGACCCCACCCAGCCGGCGGCCGACCTGTTCGTCGCCTTCTACCGCCCGAAGGATGTCTGATGACCGGCAAGCTTCCCGCGCGCTTCCGCCGGATATGGAGCGCCTCCGCGGTATCGGCGCTGGGCGACGGCATCTACTTCGCCGCGCTGCCGCTGCTCGCGCTGACCATGACGCACAATTCGATCCTGTTCGGCGCGATGGAGGCGTGCGCGCTGTTGCCGTGGCTGTTCTTCGGCATGGTCGGCGGCGCGCTGGTGGACCGCTGGGACCGGCGCCGCACGATGGTGATCGCCGACATGTGCCGGTTCTCGTTGCTGGTGCTGGTGACCGTGCTGGTGGGCGCCGGCGCCGCGAACATCTACCTGCTGTTCGCGGTCGTGTTCCTGTTGGGGATCGGGCAGGTCTTCTTCGACACCGCCTCGATCGCGTTCCTGCCGGAGGTCCTGGACCGCGACCTGGACACGCTGCAGGTCGCCAACTCGCGGCTGCAGGGGACCCAGCAGGCGTTCGGGGGCTTCGTCGGTCCGCCGACCGGTTCGCTGCTGTTCGGGCTGGGACGGTTCGTGCCGATCCTCGGGGACGCCCTGTCGTTCCTTTTCAGCTCCCTGACGATCTGGTCGCTGCCCAAGTCTGCGCCGAAGCCCGCGAAGGAGCGCGGTTCGCTGCTGCGCGAGGCGCGGGAAGGCGCGGCGTACCTGTTCGGGAACCGGTTGCTGGTGGGGCTGTCGCTCCGGCCGGCGGTGGGGAACTTCGCCTTCCTCGGCGCGAGCGCGGTGCTGGTCCTGTTCGTGAAGGACACGCTGCACCTCGGGACCAGCGCCTACGGCGTGTACCTGACGGCCAACGCGATCGGCGCGCTCGGCGGGTCGGCGGTGGCGCCGCGAGTGGCGGGCAAGCTCGGCACCGGCGGCACGCTGACGCTGACCGCCTGTGTGGAAGCCTTGTCGCTGCTGGGGATCGGCCTGTCGCCGAACGCCTGGACGGCCGGAGTCGGCGAGGCCGTCCTGGGCGCCGCGATGGGCACGACGATGGGACTGGGCCCGTCGGTGCGGCAGGCGATCGTGCCGGACCACCTGATGGGGCGGGTCGCCGCGACCGGCCGGCTGATCGCGCTGTGCGCCGGCCCGGCGGGCGCCGTGTTCGGCGGCTGGCTGGCCCACGTCGCGGGGCTGCGCGCGCCGTTCATCGTCGGGGCCGGGATCCTGGCGACGATGACGGTCGTCGCGGCGCGGCTGACGAGCAACAAGCGGATCGAGGCGGCCCTGGCCGAAGCGGCCGAGCGACGGGAGCGCGAGAGCGCGGAGGCCGCCGAAGCCGCCGAGCGCGCCGATTACACGTCGTACCAGCGAGCGGTCTGACGCGCGATCCCCGCGCAGGCCGCCGCGAGCGGTATCTCGAACACCACCGCCAGGATCAGCGCCTGAGCGACGTCCCCGCCGGTGGAGAGCATCACGTCGAACCAGGCGTCCATGCCGAACAGGGTCGCGGCCACGGTGGCCGCGGTGCGGGCCCGGTGGTCGTGCCGGACCAGCAGGATCCCGAGCGTGGCCAGGGCCAGCGCCTCCATGGTGTCCAGGCCGATCCACACGGTCGCCCAGTGGCTCACCGTCGCCTTACCGTGCAGGGTGTTGGCCAGGAACACCATCCAGCCGACCAGCACGATCGCCGAGCCGACGAAACCGATCGCCATCTTGTGGCGGGCCGCCTGGGACGCCATCAGGGTCCTCGTCCACACCGAGAATCTCAGCCGCATGGGATTCATGATCCAGCCTGCCGGAGGCACTGCGCCATGACGGTCGCCCCCGGACCGGGGTGGTGCCAGCCCCACCCCGGGACCCACTCATGTGGTGATCCGTGCTTTCTCAGACATCGTATTCCCCGTTCGACGAGGTCGCCTACCCGAAACGCCGGCACCGGGGGCCTCCGTGTTCCTGCGACAGGATCAGCTCCCTGACGCAGCGACCTACGGCTGTTCCCGGCAACGCCTCGAGAACCCGTAGCGGTCCAGCGATCCAGCGGTCCACGGGAAAAAGCGACGCGCGCCAGCGGGATTGAAACCCACGGGCGCGCGCCGGTCAGGGATGAGGCAGCCACGCGCCTCAGTTCAGCGGCCCCACCGCCGCCTCGACGGCCGCGAGCACCGCGCCGGCCTTCACCGCGTCCTCGGCGGCGCGCAGCTCCGGCGACAGGAAGCGGTCCGGCCCCGGGCCGCCGACGCCGGCCTCGCGCAGCGCCCGCACGGCGGCGCCGGTGCCGGCGGCCGGGTCCAGCGGCGCGCGCAGCTCCAGGGCCCGCGCGGCGGCGACGAGTTCGACGGCCAGGATGCGCCGCAGGTTGTCGACGGCGGTGCGCAGCTTGCGCGCGGCGGACCAGCCCATCGAGACGTGGTCCTCCTGCATCGCCGAGGACGGGATGGAGTCCACGGACGCCGGGACGGCCAGCCGCTTGTTCTCGCTGACCAGGGCGGCCTGGGTGTACTGCGCGATCATCAGGCCGCTGTCGACGCCCGGGTCGTCGGCCAGGAAGGCCGGCAGGCCGTGCGAGCGCGCCACGTCGAGCATGCGGTCGGTGCGGCGCTCGGCGATGGAGCCGAGGTCGGCGGCGGCGATGGCGAGGAAGTCCAGGACCATGGCGACCGGGGCGCCGTGGAAGTTGCCGTTGGACTCCACGCGGCCGTCGGCCAGCAGCACCACCGGGTTGTCGACGATCGAGGCCAGTTCGCGCTCGGCCACGGTCGCGGCGTGCGCCATGGTGTCGCGGGCGGCGCCGGCGACCTGCGGGGCGCAGCGCAGCGAGTAGGCGTCCTGGACGCGGGTGCACTCGTTGGGCTCGCGGTGCGACTCCATGATCGCCGAGCCGTGCAGCACCTTCAGCAGGTTCGCGGCCGAGGCGGCCTGGCCCGGATGCGGGCGGATGGCGTGCAGTTCGGGGCGGAACACCTTGTCGGTGCCCAGCAGCGCCTCCACCGACATGGCCGCGGAGATGTCGGCGATCTTCACCAGCTCGGTCAGGTCGCCCAGGGCCAGGATCAGCATGCCGAGCATGCCGTCGGTGCCGTTGATCAGCGCCAGGCCCTCCTTGGGGGCCAGCTCCAGCGGCTCGATGCCGTGCTCGGCCAGGACCGGGCCGGCCTCGATCGCCGACACGCCGTCGGCGCCGACGACCTCGCCCTCGCCCATCAGCACCAGCGCGACATGCGACAGCGGGGCCAGGTCGCCGGAGCAGCCCAGCGAGCCGTACTCGCGCACGGCCGGGGTGATCCCGGCGTTCAGCAGCGCGGCCATGGTCTGGGCCACCGCCGGGCGCACGCCGGTGTGCCCGGTGGCCAGCGTCTTGAGCCGCATCAGGACCAGCGCGCGGATCACCTCGGGCTCGACCAGCGGGCCCATGCCGGCGGCGTGCGAGCGGATCAGCGAGCGCTGCAGCTGCGCGCGCATCTCCGGGTCGATGTGCCGGGTGGCCAGCGCGCCGAAGCCGGTGGAGATGCCGTAGGCCGGGGTCGGGGCCGCGGCCAGCTTGTCGACCAGCGCCCGGCCCGCGGCCAGCGCCTCCAGGGAGGACGCCGACAGCTCCACTCGAGCCCCGCCCCGGGCCACGGCGACGACGTCGCCGAAAGTGAGATCCGCCTCACCGATCACCACTGTCTGGATCGTTGGCACTGTCACCCTGCTCCCTTGTGCGGTTCCGACTCCGTCTGAATGAATGAGATCATACGGTCGATCGCCCGAATGAATGAGAGGGGTCCAGGAATGACCGCGACCAGTGGTCCGCGCCCGGTCCGCGCCGCCCGTGGGACGAGCATCACCGCACGGGGCTGGCAGCAGGAAGCCGCCATGCGGATGTTGATGAACAACCTCGACCCGGAAGTCGCCGAGCACCCCGACGAGCTGGTCGTCTACGGCGGCACCGGCAAGGCGGCACGCAACTGGCCGTCCTTCGACGCGATGGTGCGCACCCTTCAGACGCTGAAGAACGACGAGACCATGCTGGTGCAGTCCGGCAAGCCGGTCGGCGTCATGCAGACCCACGAGTGGGCCCCGCGCGTCCTGCTGGCCAACTCCAACCTGGTCGGCGACTGGGCGAACTGGGAGGAGTTCCGGCGCCTGGAGGCCCTCGGCCTGACCATGTACGGCCAGATGACCGCCGGCTCCTGGATCTACATCGGCACCCAGGGCATCCTGCAGGGCACCTACGAGACGTTCGCCGCCGTCGCCGCCAAGAAGTTCCACGACACCCTGGCCGGGACCATCACCCTGACCGCGGGTCTGGGCGGCATGGGCGGCGCGCAGCCGCTGGCCGTCACCATGAACGGCGGCGTGGCGATCTGCGTCGACTGCGACGAGCGCTCGATCGACCGCCGCGTCGAGCACCGCTACCTGGACGTGAAGGCGAACTCGCTGGACCACGCGCTCCAGCTGGCCACCGAGGCCCGGGACAAGCGCGAGCCGCTGTCCATCGGCGTCCTGGGCAACGCCGCCGAGCTGGTCCCGCAGCTGCTGGCGATGGACGCGCCGATCGACATCGTCACCGACCAGACCTCGGCGCACGACCCGCTGGCGTACCTGCCGATCGGCGTGGACTTCCACGACATGAAGCAGTTCGCCAAGGACAAGCCGGCCGAGTTCACGCAGCGGGCCCGCGAGTCGATGGCCAAGCACGTGGAGGCCATGGTCGGCTTCCAGGACAAGGGCGCCGAGGTCTTCGACTACGGCAACTCGATCCGCGGCGAGGCCCAGCTGGCCGGCTACACCCGGGCCTTCGACTTCCCCGGCTTCGTCCCGGCCTACATCCGTCCGCTGTTCTGCGAGGGCAAGGGCCCGTTCCGCTGGGCCGCGCTGTCCGGCGAGGCGAGCGACATCGCCAAGACCGACAAGGCGATCCTGGAGCTGTTCCCGGAGAACGAGTCGCTGGCCCGCTGGATCAAGATGGCCGGCGAGCGCGTGCACTTCCAGGGCCTGCCGGCGCGCATCTGCTGGCTCGGCTACGGCGAGCGCGACAAGGCCGGCGAGCGCTTCAACGACATGGTCGCCGACGGCACGCTGGCCGCGCCGATCGTGATCGGCCGCGACCACCTGGACGCAGGTTCCGTGGCCTCGCCGTACCGGGAGACCGAGGCGATGGCCGACGGCTCGGACGCGATCGCGGACTGGCCGCTGCTGAACGCGATGGTGAACGTGGCCTCCGGCGCCTCGTGGGTGTCGATCCACCACGGCGGCGGCGTCGGCATGGGCCGCTCGATCCACGCCGGGCAGGTGACCGTCGCCGACGGCACGAAGCTGGCCGGCGAGAAGGTTCGCAGGGTGCTGACGAACGACCCGGGCATGGGCGTGATCCGGCACGTGGACGCGGGCTACGACCACGCGGACGAGATCGCCGACGAGCGCGGTGTGCGCGTGCCGATGCGTGAGGGTGACGCGTAACAGTGGCTTCGGCAGAAACAATCCACAGGGCTGTGGACGAGGCGGAGGCGAGTGGCTACCACCAGATGTGGCGCTCGCTTCTGCCCCTCGGCCTGAACTCCGACACCGGCGGCTACCGCCGGTTCGCCTGGAACACCGCGGATCTGGCGTGCCGCGAGTGGTTCCGCTCCGAGGCCGCCGCGCGCGGCCTGGAGGTGGAGACCGACCGCAACGGCAACCTGTGGGCGTGGTGGGGGCCCAAGGGCCCCGGCGCGATCGTCACCGGCTCGCACCTGGACTCGGTGCCCGACGGCGGCGCGTTCGACGGGCCGCTCGGCGTGGTCTCGTCGTTCGCGGCCGTCGACGTGCTGCGCGCTCGCGGTTTCACTCCCGCGAAGCCCTTCGCGGTGGCGTGCTTCTCCGACGAGGAGGGCGCCCGCTTCGGCATCGCCTGCGCCGGATCCCGGCTGATGACCGGCGCGCTGGACGCCGACAAGGCGCGGGGCCTGTGCGATCTGGACGGCGTCACGATGGCCGCGGCGATGGAGCAGGCCGGCCAGGACCCCTCGACGCTGGGCCGCGACGACGAGCGCCTGGAGGGCATCGCGGCGTACGTCGAGCTGCACGTCGAGCAGGGCAAGGCGCTGGCGTTCACCGAGTCGCCGGTCGCGGTGGCCTCGGCGATCTGGCCGCACAGCCGCTGGCGCTTCGAGTTCGCCGGCGAGGCCAACCACGCCGGCACCACCCGGCTGGAGGACCGGCGCGACCCGATGCTCACCTACGCCAACGCCGTGCTGGCGGCCCGCAAGAAGGCCAAGCTCGGCGGCGCGGTGGCGACGTTCGGCCGGCTGGTCGTGGAGCCCAACGGCACGAACGCCATCCCTTCGCGGGTGCGCGCCTGGCTGGACGTTCGGGCCCCGGCCGATGAGATCCTGACAGCCGTGACCGAGGAGATCATCAAGGCCGCGGACGAACGGGCCGGCCGCGACGGCACCGTCCTGAGCACCGAACGGGAATCGCACACGCCGATCGTGGAATTCGACGACGTTTTGCGGAACCGTCTTGCGGGCACTCTCCGTCACAGTTTCGGCGCCGTCCCCGTGCTGCCGACGGGTGCGGGGCACGACGCCGGGATCCTGGCGGCGGCCGTACCGACCGCGATGCTGTACGTCCGCAACCCCACCGGCGTGTCCCACGCGCCAGGCGAGCACGCGGACGACCGCGACTGCCTGGCCGGGGTGTCCGCGCTCGCCGACGTGTTGCAGGAGCTGTGCCAGTGACTTCCCCCGAGAACCCGCAAGCCCCGCAGACCACTCAGGACACACAGGCCCCGCAGCGGTTCTGGTGCCAGCTGGCCTGGATCAACGGCGAGATCAAGAGCAAGGTGCTCATCGAGGTCGCGCAGGGTCGGATCTCGTCGGTCACCTGCGGGGTGAAGCCCCGTCCCGACGACGCCGAGAAGCTGGCCGGCCTGACCATCCCGGGCCTGGCGAACGTGCACTCGCACGCCTTCCACCGGGCCCTGCGCGGCCGCACCCAGGTCGAGTCCGGCACGTTCTGGACCTGGCGCGAGCGCATGTACGAGGCCGCCGCGCACCTGGACCCGGACTCCTACCGCGACCTGGCCACCGTGGTCTTCGCGGAGATGGCGCTGGCCGGCGTCACCGCGGTCGGGGAGTTCCACTACCTGCACCACTCGCCCAAGGGCGGGCTGTACCAGGACCCGAACGCCATGGGCCACGCGCTGGCCGAGGCCGCCCACGCCGCCGGCATCCGCATCACCCTGCTGGACACCTGCTACCTGTCCGGCGGCTTCGACACCGAGCTGAACGACGTCCAGCGCCGCTTCTCCGACGGGGACGCCGGCCGCTGGGCCGACCGGGTCGAGGCGCTGCGCAAGGCGTACGCGGGCTCGGACACGGTACGGATCGGCGCGGCGGTGCACAGCGTGCGCGCGGTCCCGGTGGACCAGCTGTCCCCGGTGGTGGCCTTCGCGGCGGAGAACGAGATGCCGCTGCACGTCCACCTGTCCGAGCAGCGCGCGGAGAACGACGCCTGCCTGGCCCGCCACCACAAGACCCCCACCGAGCTGCTCCACGCCCACGGCGCGCTCGGCCCCCGCACCACGGCCGTCCACGCCACGCACCTTTCGCAGATGGACATCGACCTGCTGGGCACGTCGGCCACCGCGGTCTGCATGTGCCCCACGACCGAGCGCGACCTGGCCGACGGCATCGGCCCGGCGCACGCCGTCCACCTGGCCGGCTCCCCGGTGAACCTGGGCTCGGACTCGCACGCGGTGATCGACCTCTTCGAGGAGGCGCGCGCGGTGGAACTGGACGAGCGCCTGCGCACCGAACGCCGCGGCCACTGGCCGGCCTCGGAGCTGCTGCGGGCCGCGACCGAGGCCGGACACGCCTCGCTCGGCTGGCCGGCCGCGGGCCGCCTGGAGGTCGGGGCGCTCGCGGACTTCACGACGATCGCCCTGGACACCGTGCGCCTGGCCGGAGTGCAGCCGGCGCACGCCGCCGAATCGGTGGTTTTCGCGGCCACCGCGGCGGACGTGCGGCATGTCGTGGTCGGCGGGCGGTTCACGGTGCGCGATCATCGGCACGCCCTGGTGGACGACGTGCCCGGGCGGCTGGCGGCGACGATCGGGGCGATCTTCAAGTGACCACCACCTTGTTCACCGGCATCGCCGAGCTCACCACCCACGCCGGGCTCGGCACCGACGCCGAACCCGCCACCGAGGCCGGGGCCGGCACCCTGGCCGACGCCGCCCTCGTCGTCGCCGACGGCCGCGTCGCCTGGACCGGACCGGCGGCCCAGGCCCCCGACGCCGACGAGCGCGTCGACCTCGGCGGCCGCGCCGTGATCCCCGGCTTCGTCGACAGCCACGCGCACCTGGTGTTCGCCGGCGATCGCGCGCAGGAGTTCGCGGCGCGCATGACCGGCACGCCGTACAGCGCCGGCGGCATC
The DNA here is from genome assembly GCF_041260665.1 of Catenulispora sp. GP43. NCBI lineage: Bacteria > Bacillati > Actinomycetota > Actinomycetes > Catenulisporales > Catenulisporaceae > Catenulispora > Catenulispora sp. GP43. The sequence goes on from NZ_JBGCCT010000003.1 coordinate 102,410, forward strand.
CGCACCACGGTGGCGGCCACCCGCGCCGCCTCCGACGAGGCCCTGCGGGCCAATCTGAAGCGCCTCACCGGCGAGATGCTGCGGCAGGGCACGACGACCGTCGAGTGCAAGTCCGGCTACGGCCTCACCGTCGACGACGAGGCCCGGGCCCTGCGCCTGGCGCGCGAGCAGGCCGAGGCGGTCACCTACCTCGGCGCGCACGTCGTCCCGGCCGAATACAAGGACCGGCCCGAGGACTACGTCGAGCTCGTCAAGGGCCCGATGCTGGACGCCTGCGCCCCGTATGCCGACTACGCCGACGTCTTCTGCGAGCGCGGCGCCTTCGACGAGGAGCAGACCCGCGAGATCCTCACCGCGGCCCAGGCCAAGGGGCTCGACGTGCGCCTGCACGCCAACCAGCTCGGCAACGGCCCCGGCGTCCAGCTGGCCGTGGAGTTCGGCGCCGCTTCGGCCGACCACTGCACATTCCTGGACGACAAGGACATCGAAGCTCTGGCCGGATCGCAGACCGTCGCGACGCTTCTGCCGGGCGTCGAGTTCTCGACGCGCTCGCCCTACCCGGACGCCCGCCGCCTCCTGGAGGCCGGCGCGACCGTCGCCATCGCCACCGACTGCAACCCGGGGTCCTGCTACACCAACTCGATGCCGTTCTGCATCGCGGTGGCTGTCAGGGACATGCGCATGTCGCCGGCCGAAGCGCTGTGGGCGGCGACCGTCGGCGGCGCCAAGGCACTGCGCCGCGAAGACGTCGGCCACCTGGGCATCGGGGCCCGCGCGGACTTCGCCGTCCTGGACGCCCCGAGCTTCATCCACCTCGCCTACCGGCCGGGCGTCCCGCTTGTCCACAGGGTGTGGAAAAACGGGACGCCCGTCTAACCGTTCCTTCAGCCGTTCCTTCTTGCCCGACTACCGGCTACCGCCTCACGGGTTGTACTGGCCCGTGTGGGCGGCGTCGGTGATCTGCTGGTACACGGTGTCCGTGATCGCCTTCGGCCCGCCGAACACGTCCACGTACGAGATCCCGGCCTGCTTGCCCATGGCGTCGAAGTAGGCGCCGATCGAGTCGGGCAGGCTGTTCGGGTCGGTCAGCAGCAGCGGCTGCTGCACGTTCGCCACGTACGCGGCGCCGGTCAGGGCGTCGGCGAAGGTGGTGCCGCTGGCCACGCCGACCAGGTAGGTCAGGTCGAACTCGCCGAAGACCTTCGCGGAGGTCTCGTAGCGGTTCGCGCCGTACAGCTCGCTGTCGCACTGCCCGTCGGCCAGCGCGTGCAGCGCGTGCACCGCCGAGCCGCCGACGGCCGTGACCGCCTTGCAGTTCGAGGTACCGAGCTTGCTCTTGACGTACGCCGAGGTGCTCGGGTCGAAGAAGCTCGAGCCGTTGGTCAGGATGATCGCGGCCGGCTGCGGCTGCTGGCCGGCGACCTCGGTGGCCCGGGGGCCGGCGGCCAGCGGGCCGGCCGACAGCGCGTCGGGGAAGTCGGTGCCGGTGGCCACCACGACGTTCGCCGGGTCGCCGAGGCCGAACTTCGCGACCTGCAGCGCGGTGTCGAAGCGGGTCTGGCCGGCGAAGCGCTGGACCTTGTAGCCCTCGTTGATCAGCTGCTGGTCGACCGAGGCCGGGACCGCCGCGTAGCCGCCGAGGATGAAGATGGTGCGGCCCTTGGGGACGACGCGGTTGATCTCGTCGTTGGCCGGGCCGTACAGGGCGGTGTTCGCCGGGGTCAGCAGCAGCGGACCGCGCTTGTAGGCGGCCAGCGGACCGCCGGCCAGCGCGTCGGGGAACGTGCCCGAGGTCGCGATGACCGCGGTCTGGGCCTGGCCCCAGCTGCTCTTCGGATCCGCCGTCAGCCACTGCTTCTGCGAGATCTTCACCGCGGTGTCCAGCCGGTCCGCACCCGCGATCCGGTTGATCTGCGCCTGACCGGCGGCGCCGCCGACCAGCAGGTGGCCGCTCTCGACCGCCGGGGAGTAGCCCGGCCACTGGAGCGTCAGGGTGACGCGGTAGTCGCCAGGGTTCTGATACGTGTGCGCGACGTCCTGGTCCGTCGACAGCTGGGCCGACGTTCCGTCGCCGAAGTCCAGGACCGCCTTGCAGCCGTTGCCGGGGTCGATCGTGTTGCCCGCGACGCTGATGGCGATGTTCGCGGGTGCCACCGCGGCAGAGGGCGAGAAGCTGATCGGACCCTGTTTCTCAAAACCGGACGCACAGGTCCCCGAATTTGCCGCGGCCTGCGCCGGCACGGCGGCAAGTGTCGAGGCGGCCGCTCCCGACACCAGCGCGACAGCGGTGAGCAGGCTGGATGTTCTGCGTTTCATTGGCGACGAGCTCCCAGCGGACGAGATGGGACGGACGGTGTCCTCAGGAGCCTCGCGTACTTCGCGTACGTCATCAAAGGTAAGACGGCGTATAGACAGTCGCTTAAACGCTGTGGGTAAATGTGCCGACCACGGGGAGGGCGTCGGCGTATGCGGACCATCATCAATCGCGATTTCACAAGGCTCTGGTATGGCCAGGCTGTATCGAAGGTCGGCGACTACGTCTTCAATACGACGCTGGTTCTGTGGATCGCCACAAAGCTGGGCTACCACCAGAGCTGGGCCGCCGCCGCGGTGTCCGGAGTCCTGATCTCGGGGCTGGTGGCGATGTTCGCGATAGCCCCGGCGGCCGGGGTCTTCGCGGATCGCTGGAACCGGAAACGCACGATGCTGCGGATGGACGCGATCCGGGCCGTCCTGGTCGGCGCGCTCGCCGTCGTCGCCTTCCTGCCCGCCGACAAGCTCCCGGTCGCGGCATGGCTCACGCTGATCTATGCCGTGGTCTTCGCGGTCAACACGGCGGGGACGTTCTTCGGTCCGTCGCGCATGGCCGTCGTCCCGGATGTGGTGAACGGCCCGGAGGAGATCGCCAAGGCGTCCGGGATCACCCAGTCCACCGACGCGCTGGCCGGGATGATCGGCCCGCCGCTGGCCGCGCCGTTGTTGTTCGCCGGCGGCGTGCAGTGGGCCATCGCCATCAATGCCCTGTCTTACGTGGTCTCCTTCCTGGCGATCCGCTCCGTTCCGATACCGGACAACGCCCCGAACCCGGCCGAGACCGCCGCATCGAATTTCTGGGCCGAGTTCACAGTGGGGCTGGCCTTCTTCGCCAAGACCCGGGTGCTGATCGTCGTGATCGTCTCGGCCTGCATCGCCAACTTCGGCGGCCAGGCGATGAACACGCTGGACGTCTTCTTCACCACCCAGAACCTGCACGCGGCGCCCAAGCTCTACGGCCTGCTCGGGATGGCGGCCGGCGCCGGGGCCATCGTCGGCGGCCTGCTGGCCACCCGGGTGGTGGCGCGCATCGGCACGGCGAACGCGGTCTGGACGACCGTCGGAGCCTCCGGCCTCCTCGTCCTGGTCTATGCCCGGCAGACGTCCATCTGGGCCGCGCTCCCCGTCATCTTCCTGGGCCTCCTGCCCATCGCGATGGTCAACGCGGCCATCGAACCACTGGTCATCCAGGTGACGCCGCGCGCGATGCTGGGCCGGGTGGTCTCGGTCTTCATGCCGATCATCAGCGCCACGCAGCTCGGCTCGACCATGCTGATCGGCTGGCTGATGAGCACGGTCATGCTGGGCTTCCACGCCGACGTCGCCGGACTGCACATGGGCCCGATCGACACCATGTTCTCGATCACCGGTCTGCTGTTCATCCTCGCCGCGATCTATGCCTTCGTCATGCTGCCGCGCAAAGACGTCGCGGTCCGAAGCAACCAACTGGACGCCTCAACACTCTGAAGCGGCTGTCATGAACGACAGCACACCACAGAGGGCGGGGATCCGGTGTTAGGCAGGCTCACCCAGGACGAGCTCGCGGACTTCACCGAGTTCGCCCACGCTCGGCAGCGGCACCTGATGCGGACGGCGTACCTGCTGTGCGGGAACCGCCAAAGCGCACAGGACCTCACGCAGACGGCACTGCTGGACCTGTGCCGCGCATGGCGGCGGGTACGGCGCGTCGACGACGTGGATGCCTACGCCCACCGGGTCCTCATCAACGCGTACCGGACCGCGGCGCGCAAGACGGACCGGGAGCGCAAAGCCTTGTGGCGCAAGGCCTGGGAGTCCGGGTGGCCCGAGGACGGCGCCGCCCCGGACCGCACCGTGGGCGTGCGCCTGTCGCTGCTGGCGGCGCTGGACCGGCTGCCGCCGAGGGCACGGGCCGTGGTCGTGCTGCGGTACTGGGAGGACCTGAGCGTGGAGGCCACGGCCGCCGCGCTCGGGTGCTCGGCCGGCACCGTCAAGAGCCAGTCCTCACGCGCCCTGGCCAGGCTGCGCGAGCTGCTCGGCGACGAGGCCGCCGCCACCGATTCCGAGCACTGGGAGATCTCGTATGGGAACTGAACAGCCCGACACCGAAAGGATGCACCGGCTCTTCGACGACGCGCTGGACGACGTCGACCTGACCGGGGACGTCGTGCCCGGCGTGCTGACCGGGTACGCCCACCGGGTCAAGGTCCGGCGCTACCAGGCGGCCGGCGTCGCGCTGGCCGTGCTGGCGACGACCGGCGCCGCGGTCAGCGCACTGCCACACCGTGGAGACGCGGTCGCACCGGCCTCGGTTTCTCAGGAGGCGGACTACTGCACGCACCAACACTGGGTCTCCACGCCCAACCCGGGCACTGTTGTGGTGAACGACCTCGCCAAGAGTCCGGCGGCCGACCAGGCGAACTGCGAGGCGATGCGGGCCGCGCTGCGCTCGGCGTTCCCGGGCGCACAACTGATCCCGGACTACCAAGCCGACCTGACCCTCGATTCCCGCATCGACCAGACACTGGTGAAGAAGGACCATGACGAGCTCAGCTACGTCGATCCGATCAAAGGCTCCGCCGACCAGACGAAGGACTTCGGCTCGGAGCTGAAGTACCTGGCGGTCCACCCGGAGGATCCGGCGAACGTCTACTACCCCGACGGCTACACGCTGGTCACCGCTGCCGGCCGGGCACAACTCTCGATCCGCTCCGCGACCGACGCGACGCTGGGGAAGACCACCCGGTGCTCGACCGTGGGTGTGACCGGCGGCTGGCACGGGCCGTTGTGCCAAGCGTACGGCTACAACACGACGTGGCAGCTGTCGGCGGTTCTGACCGGCCGGCAGGGCAAGACCGTCGAGTTCGCCTTCGGCGACGACGACACCGCCTGGTACCGCGAAGGGGCCTACACCGGGACCCTGGCCGACCGCGCCGACAAGAACACGAAGTGGATCAATCGCTGGACCGGCAAGACGGCGGTCGGCCAGAATCCACCCGTCTCGCACGTCGTGACCCTGGAGCAGGCGGGGTCCTTCCTCGACTCCTCCGCGTTCCAGAAGTACGCCGACGGATACCTCGCCTACCTCGACAACCTGCCGACGTCCTGAGTGGCTGGTTGAAGACACAAAGCGGCGCTCAATCGAATCCAAGTCGATTGAGCGCCGCCCTCGCATTCTGTCAGGCCGCGACCGGCTCCAGCTTCTCGCGCCCGCCGAGGTAGGGTCGCAGCGCCGCCGGCACCGTCACCGAGCCGTCGACGTTCTGGTGGTTCTCCAGGATCGCCACGATCATCCGGGTCATCGCGCACAGCGTGCCGTTCAGCGTCGCCAGCGGGCGCACGCCGTCGGCGTCGCGCATCCGGATCTGCAGGCGGCGGGCCTGGAACTCGGTGCAGTTCGAGGTCGAGGTGACCTCGCGGTACTTGCCCTGGGTGGGGATCCAGGCCTCGCAGTCGTACTTGCGGGCCGCCGAGCTGCCCAGGTCGCCGGCCGCGACGTCGATCACCCGGAAGGGGATCTCCAGCGCGGTCAGGAACTCCTTCTCCCAGCCCAGCAGGCGCAGGTGCTCGGCCTCGGCCTCCTCCGGGAGGACGTAGGAGAACATCTCGACCTTCTCGAACTGGTGCACCCGGATGATGCCGCGGGTGTCCTTGCCGTAGCTGCCGGCCTCGCGGCGGTAGCACGAGGAGTAGCCGGCGTAGCGCAGCGGCAGTTTGGCGGCGTCCAGGATCTCGTCCATGTGGTACGCCGCCAGCGGCACCTCCGAGGTGCCGACCAGGTACATGTCGTCCTCGGTGAGGTGGTACACGTTCTCGGCGGCCTGGCCCAGGAAGCCGGTGCCGGCCATCGCCTCCGGCTTCACCAGCGACGGGGTGATCACCGGGGTGAAGCCGTACTTGGTGGCCTGGGCCATCGCCATGTTCAGCAGCGCGATCTCCAGCAGCGCCCCGACGCCGGTCAGGTAGTACTGCCGCGCGCCGCCGACCTTGACGCCGCGCTCCAGGTCGATGGCGCCGAGCAGCTTGCCGAGCTCGACGTGGTCGCGCGGCTCGAAGCCCTCGGCCGCGAAGTCGCGGGCGGTGCCGACGGTCTCGCGCAGGACGAAGTCGTCCTCGCCGCCCTCGGGCACGCCGTCGATGACCACGTTGGACAGCGCCAGCTGCAGGCTCCTGAGCACGTCGTCGGCCTCGTGCTGGTGGCTCTCGGCGGCCTTCACGTCCTCGGCCAGCTTCTTGGCCTGGTCCAGGAGCGCGGCCTTCTCCTCGCCGGCGGCCTTCGGGATCTGCTTGCCGAGCACTTTCTGCTCGTTGCGCAGGGTGTCGAAGCGGGAGACAGCCGCGCGGCGCGCCTCGTCCGCGGACAGCAGCGCGTCGACGAGGGCCGGGTCTTCACCTCGGGCGCGCTGCGAGGCGCGGACACGCTCCGGGTCTGTGCGCAGGAGTCGCAGGTCAATCATGGACCAAGGCTAGCCGGTCCGGCAGGCCCGGCCGTAATGCTTTGATGGATGTCCCGAGCCGGAGCCGGCCGCCCCGAGGCCCATCCGCGCCAGACCAAGGAGTACACATGCTGGCCACGACCGACGTGAACTCGCTGCCCGAGGGCGGCCTGCTGCTCGACGTCCGCGAGGACGACGAGTGGGCGGCCGGGCACGCGCCGACCGCGACCCACATCCCGATGTCGGAGTTCGTCGCCCGCAAGGACGAGCTGGGCACGCCCGAGGGCCCGGTCTATGTGATCTGCCGCGCCGGGAGCCGCTCCGCGCAGGTGGCGCAGTACCTGACCCAGAACGGCGTGGAGGCGGTCAACGTCACCGGCGGCATGCAGGCGTGGGAGGCCGCCGGCAAGGCCGTGGTCACGGACTCCGGGGCGGCAGGGACCGTGATCTGAGGGCCAGCAGCACGTCCCGGTACTGGCGGGCCCGGTGCATCTGGGACCGCCAGTCCTCGCCGGTGACCCGGTGCCGCAGGTCCGCGGCGACCTCGGCCACCTGGTAGCCGGCGCGCAGCAGGTCGATGGTCAGGCCGACCTCGACGCCGAAGCGCGGCGCGTACCGGACGGCCTCGGCGGCGTCCCGGGTCAGGCAGCGCTGCCCGGACAGCGGCGCCGCCGCCTCGAAGCCCGTCAGCCTCTTGATCCCCTCCCGGGCCAGGCCGACGACCAGGCCGTGGCCGCCGCCGGGCTGCGGCGGCGGCAGCGCGACCGCCATGTCGCAGCCGCCGGAGCGGACCGCCTCGACCAGCGGGCCGGCCCCGGCCGCGGTGTCCTCCAGGTCGGCGTCCAGGAACAGCACGTAGCGGGCCTGGTCCGGGAGCGCCGCGACGCCGGCGGCCATCGCGGCGCCCTTGCCGAGGTTGCGCCGGGTGGTGAGCACGCGGGCGCCGGCGCGGCGGGCGATCCGCGTGGTCGCGTCGTGGGATCCGTCGTCCATGACCAGCACCGGTCCCAGCCCGGCGGCGGCGCGCACGGTGGCGGCGATCCGCTCCTGCTCGTTCCACGCCGGGATGATGACGAAGACGTCACTCGATGTGACCTCTGTGACAGGTTCCGCCTCCATGCCCCGAGCCTAGAGGTAGCGTGACGGACGATGGACCGCAGCCGACACAGCGACGACAAGATCCTGGACGCCGCGCAGAGCGCGTTGCTGGACCTGGGACTGCGCAACACCACGCTGGCCGAGGTGGCGCGCCGGGCGGGCGCGTCCCGGATGACCCTGTACCGGCGCTATCCCGACATCGACGCCCTGCTCACCGAGGTGCTGGGCCGGCAGCTGATCCGGGTGGTGCGGCGCAACGCGGGCCTGCAGGAGCTGGCCGGCGGCGACCGCAGCGCGCGCGACCTGCTGGTCACCGGGACGGTCGAGGTGGTGCGGGCGTTCCACGGCGACCTGCTGATGCACAAGATCCTGGAGTCCGACGCCGAGTTCCTGCTGCCCTACCTGACCCGCGACTTCGGCCCGCTCCAGCATTACGCGCTGGACCTGCTGTCGGTGCGGCTCGAGCAAGGGCACGAAGACGCCTCGATCCGGGCCGGCTCGGTGGCGCTGCAGGCGCGGACGGTGCTGCTGACGGCGCAGTCGTTCGTCATCTCGGCGCGGGCCGCCGGACCGGTGCCGATGGACCGGCTGCTGGAGGAGCTCAGCGGGATGCTGGACGCGTATCTGCGGCCCGATGGAAACGGTGCGCGACCGTCCGGCTCCGGGCACGAGGAGTAATAGCCGCAGACCCGTCAGCACCTAGACACCCGGGCGCTGGCGACGGGGGATGCACCAGCGACCGGGCTGGAAGCACAGTACCCAGGCCGATGGTTCAACGCAAAACAAGTTTGTTCGAGACGCGAATCGGCGGCGGGCGAAATGCCGGATCCGCCGCTGTCCGTGCGATTTCATGGCCGCCATGGCACTTTCACGCACGGCCCCACCGCGCGCCCTGGCCCCGCTCGCGGCCGCCGCGGCAACCGTTGTCTGCGCGGCGGCGCTGGCCGGCGCCGGCCTGCCGGCCTCCGCGGCCGCCATGGCCGCGACGGCCGCGACGGCCGCCACCACTCCGCGGGCGGCCGCGAGCACGCTGGTCACGGTGACCGTGGACAGCATCCCGGCGCTCTCGCTCAATGCGTTTCAGGGCTCGTACGCGACCAGCACCGTCGCGCAGAACGGCGGGGACGCCTCCGCCGACGGCACGCAGGATCCCGCCGGGGTGCTCGACCGGATCACCGTGGACCAGCCGGCGCAGTCCAAGACGCATTCGGACCCGGCGAAGAACTGGGCCGACGCGCAGCCGTCGGTGGAGTACACGCTGCACGGGAAGAAGCTGTACGCGATCTCCTCTGTGGACGCGCACGCCGAGTGCACTCCGTCGTCGCAGGGAGCCAACAACACTTATGTGCACACGGCCCCCACTTCGGTGACCGTTCTCGGGACGAGTGTCGCGACCGGTAAGACCACACTGCCGGTGACCGGGGCCCAGCTCGGGATGACGAGTGTGGATCACGGAAGCCTTGATGTCTCGTACACCACCACCGCCACGCAGGCGCAGCAGACAGCGGCCACGTCGGCGCACGCACATCTCGACCTGAGTATCAGCGGGGTCTTCTACGACAGCGCGGGCAAGCAGCTCTATAGCGGACCGGTACAGAAGCTGCGGCTCGGCGATGTGCAGGTGGCGTGTCAGAGTTCGGGGGCGACTACGCCCGCGCCCACCCCGACAGCAGGAACATCATCCGCGCCGGGGAGCCCCGCGGCCAGTACTCCTAGCGACGGTCAGCAGGCTGCGGGGCCCGCTGTGCCGTCAACGCTTAAGGGCGCCCCGGGCCCGGCGGCGTATGTCCCCTCACCGCATAGCGTGCGACACAGCGGACATCTTCGGGGCGGCGCTAAGAGCGAACCCGGACCCGCCGCGCCGGAGAACGGGCCGATGCTTCCCGCTGCTAAGGCGGCCAGCACGTCGGCGTCGGATGGTGGCGACGCTTCGCTGTGGTGGGCATTGCTGTCAGTGCTCGCACTCGGCTGCGGCACCGGACTGTATTTCGCTACGCGGCGGCGTGGATCGCATCAGTAGCCCCATAACAAGCACAAGCAGAAGCGCGGGAAGCCTTAAGGGTTCCCGCGCTTCTGCTTGTGCTTCTCTGTGTACTTCTTTGTGGCTTCCCTGTACCGCTTACCGCTCTTAGCGCAGCGTCACCTGTCGGCTCACCAGACCGGCCCGCGCACGGCGCTCCTCGTTCGTCAGCGGGCTCTCGTCGGCGAGCGCCTTGGCCAGCCGCTCGGCGAACTCGGCGGCCGGCTTCTCGATCTCCTCGGCCTCCATCTCCTTGGGGAGGTCCCAGACCGGGACGACCAGGCCGCAGGCCCGGAAGGCGCCGACGTAGCGGGTGTTCTCGCCGAGGTTGGACTGCTTGGCGGCGTGCAGGCGCGCCAGCGCGTCCATCAGCTTCTCCTCCTCGTACGGCATGACCCAGCGGAGGTGGCCCTTCTCGCGGATGCGCGTCCAGTACGCGGAGGGGACCGACTCCAGCTTCTTGGTCGGGTACGCGGCGGCGTTCGCGTGCTCCAGCGAGAGCTGCGCCTCGGCCGACACGTCCGCGCCGTCGATGATCCAGAAGGAGAAGTCCTCGTGGACGGTGATGTCCAGGCTGTCGCCGCTGGTGTCCAGCAGGTCCCGCAGGCGCGGGCCGTCGCTGGTCGGCGCCGCCGAGTCCACGACCGTGCCCGGCTCGCTGTCCAGGGCGCGCAGCAGCGCGTCGGCCAGGTCGCGGTCCGGGTCGCCGGAGGTGGCCAGCGTCTGGAGCGCCAGCATGATCTCGCCGGTGTCCCGGTGCACCGCGGGCGCGGCCATCGGCAGCACGGTGGCCAGGGTGACGCTGCGGCCGGCGTGCTCGCCCGCGAGCTTCAGCGGCGCGGTGGCGGCCGGCACCAGCTCGCGCATCGCCACGATGTCGGCCTCGCCCGGCAGGCCCTCGAACGGCCGCTTGTTCGCGGTCACCTCGGCGGCCTGCTGGTGCGCCGCCGCGGCGGCCTCGCGCCCGTGGCAGGCCTTGTAGCGGCGCCCGGAGCCGCAGGGGCACGCCTCACGCGCTCCGACGACCGGGATCTCGCCGTCTGCTGTCTTCACGGCGGCGGACTGAGCCGGCCCGGCCTTAGCGGTCCTGCTCGACTTCTTGCCCATGCGTGCCGGCCCTTCCTTGCTGGGGAGTTTGCTTCCTGCTCAGCCTAGTAGGCCCGGAGGGTGAGACGAGCCCACACAGCGGGTGACACCCTGCTACTGTGCGGTCATGCGCTCTTTCCCACAACAGTGGTGGTGGTCCGTCCCAGGCGGACCCCGGTAAAAGCGCGCACCCACGCTCCCGAACCGGCCGCCTTGCGAGGCGGCCGGTTCTGTTTTCTCGGAAGACCTTCCGACAAGACCCGGTGAGCCTCACGGAGCGGCCTCCACAGAGAGGCATCGCCATGGCACACCAGGACTTCCCGGACCGCCTCCCCGACGGACCGTTCGCGCTGATCCGGCGCGGCGCCGAGGCGGAGGTCGAACTGCTCACGGGACAGGCTTTCGAGCAGTTCCCGGCACTGGCGGATCTCCCTACAGAGGACTCCGACTCACTCCTGGCGCTCGTCCCCTACCGACAGCTCACGGAGCGCGGGGACGAGTGCCACGACGACCACGCGCCGCTCCTGGCCATGCGGATCACCGGACGCCACCGATACGGCATCGCGCAGTTGCCCCCGGCGACAGCGCCGGTGCTGCGGGACGGCGCCTTCGATGTGGACGACGAGGCGTACGGCGCGTCGGTGAAGCGGGTTCTGGACGAGGAGATCGGGGCGGGCGAGGGATCGAACTTCGTCCTGCGCCGGACGTTCGTCGGGCACTGTGACTCGCCCCGGGACACGGCTTACGGAGCGTTCCGCGCCTTGTTGGAGAAGGAGAGGAATGCTTACTGGACGTTCCTCATCGACACCGGCGAGGGACTGATGGTCGGTGCGACACCGGAGCGGCACGTGTCGCTGGCCAGAGGCGTCGCGGTGATGAACCCCATCAGCGGGACACTGCGCGAGGCCCCCGCGACGGCTTCGCGCGAGCGCGTGGTGGCGTTCCTGAAGGACGCCAAGGAACGCGAGGAGCTGGCGATGGTCGTGGACGAGGAGCTGAAGATGCTCGCCGAGGTGGGCGACCTCGGCGGCCGGGTACGCGGCCCGTTCCTGAAGGAGATGGCGAACCTCGCGCACACGGAGTACTACATCGAGGCGCGCACGACGATGGACCCGCGCCAGATCCTGCGCACCACCATGTTCGCCCCCACCGCCACCGGCTCCCCGATCCGCAACGCGTTCCGCGTGATCAAGCGCCACGAACGCGGCGGCCGCGGCTACTACGCGGGCGTCGCCGCCCTGATCGGCCGCGACGGGGAGGGCGCGCCGACGATGGACGCGCCGCTGCTGCTGCGGGTGGCGTACGTGGGGACCGACGGGACGGTGCGGGTGCCGGTCGGGGCGACGCTGGTGCGCGGGTCGGATCCGTACGAGGAGGTGCGGGAGACGTACGCGAAGGCGGCGGGGGTGCTGCGGGCCTTCGGGGTGGGGTTCGGCGCGCGGGACGGTGACCTGTCCTTGTCCGTTTCTCGGTCTCAGTCCCTGTCCCCGCTCGGCGAGCCCTCGAAGGCCGTCACCACCCCGGACGCCGCGACCGTGCGCACCGAGCCCTGGTCCGAGGACCCGGAGATCGCCGCCCTGCTGGCGTCCCGCAACGCATCACTGTCGGCGTTCTGGCTCAACGAACACGAACCCGCGGACCTCGTCGACCCGGCCCTGGCCGGCCGCGAGGTGCTGATCGTCGACAACGAGGACGCCTTCACCTCGATGCTGGCCGTCGAACTCCGGGCCCTGGGCCTGCACACAACCCGCGTCGCCCACGACGAGGTCCCGGATCACACCGCCTACGACCTGGTCCTGCTCGGCCCCGGCCCCGGCGACCCCCGCGACCAGACCTCACCGCGCATGAACAGCGTCCGCAACCTGGCGAAACTCCTCATCGACCACCGCACCCCGACCCTGGGCCTGTGCCTCGGCCACGAAGCACTGGCGGCGGCCCTGGGACTGGAACTGGTACGGCTGCCCACCCCGATGCAGGGCACGCAGGTCGAGCTGGACCTGTTCGGCAGCACGGAGCGCGTGGCCTTCTACAACTCCTACGCGGCCCGCATGCCGGAGTTCCTGGTCCTCGACACGGTCGCCCTGCCCGGCACCAGCCTCACGGCGGCCCTGCGCGGCCCCTCCTTCACCGGCCTGCAGTTCCACCCCGAATCGGTGGTGACGATGGACGGCCTCGGCATCCTCGGCCGCGAGATCCGGCGCCTGCTCGACCGTTGAAGGGCCGAGGGCGCGGTCGGACGGGAGACCGACCGCGCCACCGCCGGATGCGAGTCAACCTCCGCATCCGCCGGCAGCTCACCGCAGTCGCATGCCAAAACCCTGCTCGGCCGCGCCGCACCGCCGCCAAGGCGAGTCAGCCCTCGCCTCAGGAGCAGCGCACCACAGCCTGCCTGCTCAGTCCGCACCACTGCGGCATCGCTCGGCCGCACCGCGCCACCGCCGAAGCGAGTCAGCCCCCACCCCACCAGCAGCGCGCCGCAACCGAACCTCCGCTCACATCACTCACATCCCTCACACCCCCGCAGCCCGATCCCGCTCAGGCCGCGGCCGCGCACCCCACCCGGGCCTCCGGGTAGCGGGGCACCCAGGCCGTATCCGACCCGACCGCGTCCCCGTCCGGTCCGCCGCGGGCCTCGCCCAGGCGCGAGCCGCCGAGCCTGCCGCGCATGCGGCCGCGGCCGGTGCCGGGCAGGTGCGCGGTCAGCGCCACGCGCATGCGGCGCCACCAGCGGCGGTCGTGGTCGTCGGGCGGTGGCGGCGCGGCGTGGCGGGCGTGGAGGCGGACCGCTGCCCAGACCGTTTTGGGGGCGCTGGGGTCCGTCGGGTCCAGGGGGCCCGTCCGGGTCTTGGCCGCGTCGTGCAGGTACTGGCCCGGGGCTTCCGTCTCCGGGGCGTACCAGGGTTCCACGCCCCAGGAGTCGGCCAGGAGGCCCACAATGCCGAGTCCGCGGCCGTCCACCGCGGACTCGTCTACGTCGTCCAGGTCTGTCGCCACCAGATCTGGAGCCTGTGGTCGCGGGTCGGGGGCCGGCTGCTGGCGGCCTCCGTCGGTCACGGCGATGCGCAGGACCTTGTCGTCCGCCATCCACCACGCCACCCGGATGGTGCCGCCGGCCAGCGGCAGAGCGTGCCGCAGTGCGTTGCTCACCAGTTCCGAGAGGATCAGGACCGCGTCGTCCGCGGCCGAGGGTGCCACGCGCATGCGCTGCAACGCGTCGGCCAGCGCGTGGCGGGCCGTGCCGACGCTCTCGGGTGTGTACGGGAACTCGATCCCGCCTATGCCTCTGGTGTCCGTGGGCCGCGGCGCCGGGGCGCGCGTGACCGTATGGGACATCCTTGCTGTTTCCCGGGGATTCTCCGGTTGCACCGACATGACGACCCCCACGGCTCCCTCCCTGCCGACGAGGAGCTACTCGCGGTAGATGCCCGGTTCGTCCTTGCGGAAAACGACAAACTCAGGGTGAATCAGGGTTCAGCTCGATGACGCCATGCCGCGCCGTGGCCGGGGGCGCCGTGCCGTCCCGGCCCAGCCTGGCCAGCACCGCTTTCGGGCGGTTGGAGATGATCGCGTCCACGCCCAACTCGACGCACAGGTCGATGTCCGAGGGCTGATCCACCGTCCAGACGTGCACGCGATTTCCCATGGAATGCACGCGCTCCACATATTCCGGATGCGTTCGCAGAATATGGATTCCCGGTCCGGCGATGCGCACTCCGCGCGGCAACGACCCGTCCCGCAACCGCAGCGGCACCCGGTCCAGCAGCAGCACCGTGTCCAGGGACGGGGCCAGGCGCCGGATCCGGCGCACCGACATCGCCGAGAACGACATCACCCGCACCGGCGAGGTCTGGCCGAGCCGCGGGTGCGCCAGCCCGAACCGGTCCAGCAGCGCCACCAGGTGCTCCTCGACCAGGCCGGCGTAGCGGGTCGGGTGCTTGGTCTCGATCGCCATCTCCACCCGGTACGGGTGCTCCACCACCAGCTCCAGCAGCCGCTCCAGGGTCAGCACCCGGTGCGCGCCCTCGCGCCGCAGGTCCGGGTACTCGGCGTACTCCTCGTCGCCGGCCGCCGGCTGCTTCCAGGAGCCGAAGTCCAGCTGCCGCAGCTGGGCCAGCTCGAGTGTCGAGACCACGCCGCGGCCGTTGGAGGTGCGGTTCACCCGGCGGTCGTGCACGCACACCAGCTGCATGTCGGCCGTGAGGCGCACGTCACACTCCAGGCCGTCGGCGCCCTGCAACAGCGCGGCCTCGTACGCGGCCAGCGTGTGCTCCGGCACGTCCTCGGACGCGCCGCGGTGGGCGATGACGGGGATCTCCAAAGCCGTCCGGCGGGGGAGCGCGGGACCGGAGGCGCCGGCGCGCGGCCCGGCACCGGGCCCGTCTGCCGACACCGGCTCGGAGCGGCGCCGTTCGGACGGACGGGGCTCTGGGCGGCGCAGGGATTGCACACCCCGAATCTTTCCAGACGAGCCAGGCTGCGGGGCACCGGAGTCGATCAGAAAGAGCCAGGTGTTCAAAACGCTTTCACCGGCCCTTGGGGCTGCGGACATACTGGCCCACCAGACCGGGGGTCCCTTGTCGTATCGTCGTAGCGACGGACCACCCACCGATCGCCCAAACCCAGGGGGACACATGAGCCAGCAGCCGTACGGTCAGCCCGGTTACCAGCAGGGGCCGCCGCCGCAGCAGGGGTACGCGCCCCCGCCGCAGCAGCAGCCGCAGTTCCAGCAGAACTTCCTGTGCGTCACCACGAACGACATCCCGGGCTACCGCATCGACGCCGTGTACGGCGAGGTCTTCGGCCTCACCGTCCGCAGCCGCAACGCCTTCAGCCAGATGGGCGCCGGCCTGAAGTCGATGTTCGGCGGCGAGCTGAAGGGCATGACGAAGGCGCTGATGGACAGCCGCAACGACGTCATGCAGCGGATGATCCAGGAGGCGATCAACCGCGGCGGCAACGCCATCGTCGGCATGCGCTTCGACACCTCGGAGATGGGCGACGTCTGGACCGAGATCTGCGCCTACGGCACGGCTGTGACCATCAGCCGCCAGGGCTGATCCCCCGCGTCGGCGCTCCTCGGGCGCGGCCCCCGCTTCCGGGGTCCGCGCCCGACGCGTGTCCACGCGGGCTGGATGCACGACCGATGCAGGACCGATGCACGACTGGCTCATGCGCACGGTTGCCGAGCCCGGCCCCGCGGCGGATATCGTGAAGCGATGATCCGACGCTCACTCACCGCGCTGGCCGCCGCCGTGGCCGCCGAGCTGTGCTGCGTCGCGGGCAGCTTCCTACACGCGGTACGCCTGGTCGCGCACGTGGAAGGCGTCTCGGTTTGGACCGCGCTGAGCTCGCACTGGAACACCTCGCTCACCGCCTGGCGCGCCTCCCTGACAGCCGGCGACCGCCTGCTGTTCGTCGCCGTCGCCGCGGTGGCCGCGGCCGCGGTGCTCGCCGGGCCGTACCTGAAGCCGACATTCGGGCGTATCCGTACCCGAATCACCGGCGTTCGCAGGCAGCCGCGTGCATAGGGGATAATCTGCGACCATGGCCGAGCTCGTCTTCTTCACCGGAACCATGGACAGCGGCAAGTCGACCCTCGCCTTGCAACTCGACCACAACCACAACGCCCGCGGCCGCGCCGGGCTCATCTTCACCCGCGACGACCGCGCGGGCAGCGCCACCATCTCCAGCCGGCTGGGCCTGAAAGCCGCCGCGGTGGAGGTCGAGAACACCACCGACCTGCTCAACCACGTGGTGCAGATGATGTCCTCCGGCGGCAAGGTGGACTACGTGGTCGCCGACGAGGCGCAGTTCTACACCGAGGACCACATCGAACAGCTGGCGCGCATGGTCGACGAGCTGAGCATCGACGTCTACGCCTTCGGCATCACCACCGACTTCCGCACCCGGCTGTTCCCCGGCAGCAAGCGCCTGATCGAACTCGCCGACCGCATCGAGGTGCTCCAGGTGCAGACCCTGTGCTGGTGCGGAGCCCGCGCCACGCACAACGCGCGCACCGTCGGCGGCGAGATGGTGGTCGAGGGCGAGCAGGTCGTGGTCGGCGACACCGCGGTCGCCGACGAGATCGGCTACGAGGTGCTGTGCCGCCGCCACCACCGCCGCCGGCTGACCGCGGCCCGCTCGGGAGCTGCCGCGCTGAGCCCGGACACGCTTCCGTTCGGCGCCGCCTGAGGGCCACGGGCCGCGACCGGATTGTGAGAGACTTTCTGCTCACGAGCGCCTGGGCGCTCGTGAGGAGGATTTGCCTAGTGGCCTAAGGCGTTGGTCTTGAAAACCAAAGTGGCGAGAGTCACCGTGGGTTCGAATCCCACATCCTCCGCACGATCAATTCATGCCTTGACCTGCGGTTATGTGATTTAAGCAAGCTGACTCACGCCGGGGACGTGGGAGCGTGCGGGGTTCATCATCCTCGGTCTTCCTCATCGGGCCACGGGGCGCGGCCCGCGTCGGCAATTCTGGGACGCACGCTGGGCGATCAAGGCTTCCAGACCCGTTCAGGATGCGCTCGATTCCAAAGGCCAAGGCCTGGCCTCCGCCCCCGACCGACGTGGTAGTCGCCGCCCGAAGGGATGAGTACGCATCGCGGTGCTCCCGCAGCACGATGTCGAGGGCTGCGATGAGATCAGCTTCGGCATCCCGCACGCCATGATATCATTTCCCTGGAGAAACGATATCATCAGCCGGAGGCGCCCCCATGGCCAGGACCGTCATCGACTTGGACGAGAAGACCGTTGCCGAGGTCATGGAGATCTTCGGCACCAACGTCAAGGCGCAGGCCGTACGTGCCGCACTTGAGGACGTGGTGAAGCGTCGCCGCCGACAGGTGGGGATCGACATGCTCAAGTCCGGGGAGCTCGTCATCCAGGACCGGAAGGGCGGGGCAGGGGCGGACGCCGCGTGAACCATCGCAGTGCCCTTTTCCTCATCGACAACTCCGCCTTCGCCCGGTGGCGCCAGCCTTCCGTAGCGGCCGTGCTGGACCCGCTGCACGAGCGTGGGTTGCTGGCTGTCACCGGGCCGATCGAGATGGAGGTCATGTACTCCGCACGCAATGCGAAGGAGGCGATGGTACTACGCTCCTTCCTGTCAGGCTTCGACTACCTGCCCTGCGATGACGAAGCGTGGACCCGTGCATTCAACCTGCGCGAGCAGGCCGTAGGGCGGGGCAACCACCGCGCCCTGTCCACCACCGATCTGCTCATCTGCGCTGTCGCCGAACTTCACGGGGCCACGGTGCTGCATTATGACCAAGACTTTGAGCAGATCGCCGCGTTGGCCGGTAACAGGTTCACCCACCAGTGGGTGGCTTCGGCAGGGCTGGCGGACTAGGCATGAACGTGCGGCATTTTGCAGCGACCTGCGGATGCTGCTGGAGCCAGTTCCAGGCGGCGTCGCTGATCGTCCACTGGCCGGTGAGCAGGATCGGTTCGCCGAGGTCCGCTGCCAGCGGTCCGGCCGCCAGCGCGTCGGCGAAGTCGGTGCCGGTGGCGATCACGGCGCCGGGTGCGGACGGGAAAGCCTGCTGCGCGACGGACAGCGCGGTTCCGGCACGATCCGCGCCGAAGTAGCGGACGACGCGGTAGCCGGCGGAGACCAGCCCCTTCTCGATCGCCGGCGAAACCGCCGACTCGCCACCGAGGATGTACACAGTCCGGTGGGATGCCGGGCCCCCGAGGACGCGGTCGATCTCGGCGCGGGTCGTGGCCTCCAGCGCCGCCGGATCGGTCAGCAGCAGGGGACCGCCGACGTGAGCGGCCGACGGGACACCGGACAGAGCGTCAGGGGCCTCATCGCCGCGGGCCAGCACGACGGCCCGAGCCGAGCCGCTGGTCCAAGCACTCCGCGAAACCGCGATCGCGGTCCCGTAGCGGTCCGATCCGGAGATCCGAGACACCACGTGAGTCCCCGGCGGCAGCGTGGACGCAACAGTCACGTCCACCCACGCGACGGCCGTACCCGTCGAGCCCCCGGAGTCGGTGTCGGTCAGCTCGACCTGATACCGGCCGCTCGCCTGGTAGGTGTAGTAGACCTGGGCCTGGCTATCGGCACCGCGCAACGTGGTGCCGTCGCCCATGGAGAGCGAGTACTGGCCGCCGAGGTCGGGCATCGTCACCGCGACCAGGCCGTGGTCGTTCTGTGCGGTGACCGTCACCGACGGCTGGAACAGCGATGCCGCGGGAACCGCATCGGCCGGGGCCAACGGTCGGAGGTTGGTGCCGAGCACGGCGACGAGCACCAGGCCGAACCCAATGGAACGACGCATTTCTCCCCATGCATGAAGCAGAGCCGCGAAGAACGTCGCGATCCGGCCCCGTCCGGAAAGACCTGGGCTCACGGATTCTGACGGCGCCTGATACGTGAGTCAACCTCTGATATTGCGGCATTCCCTGATACCCCCGCCTCGCCGGAGGTGCTGGGCTACCTCGCCTCGCAAGATCGACCTGGGCGGTCCGAATCCTCAACATCACCAGGTTCGACGGGCTGACCAGGTGAAACCCTGGCAGAATCCTGAGTCGGAACCCCAGCTCCGCTCAAAGAAGGCACCGACGATGGCCAAACCCTTCCGCATGGACGATGTCGTCCGCGTCGACGACGACGTCCACGCCGTCCTCGGCAGCGACGTCACCTGGGTCGTGGTGAAGGACGGCGACAGCGCGACGCTGATCGACACCGGCTACCCCGGCGACTACGACAACCTCCTGGCCTCGTTGGCGATGCTCAAGGTGGCGCCGGAGGCGGTCAGCGCGATCCTGGTCACGCATGCCCACAACGACCACATCGGCTCCGCCGAGCGGCTGCGGGCCGCGTACGGTATTCCGGTCCTGATGCATGCCGAGGAGGTGCCGCACTCGCGGCGCGAGTTCCTCGACCAGGTGTCCGTGGGGCAGGTGGCGGCCAACGCGTGGCGGCCGGGCGTCGTGCCGTGGGCGGTGCGGGCGTTGCGCAACGGTGGTACCGCGGATGTCGCCGTCGCCGAGCCGCAGGCCTTCCCCGCCGACGGGCCGCTCGACCTGCCCGGGGCGCCGGTGCCGCTGCACACGCCCGGGCACACGGCGGGGCACTGCGCCTATTTCTTGCCGGCGCGGGGGATCGTGGTCTGCGGGGACGCCCTGGGCACCGGGCATCCGACGTCGCGGGTCAGCGGTCCGCAGTTGCTGCCCGCCATGTTCCAGAAGGACCGGGACGGCGCGCTGGCCAGTCTGGGTGTGCTGGCCGAGACCGACGCGGATGTGTTGATCCCCGGGCACGGGCCTGTGCACCGCGGGTCGGTGCGGGACGCCGTCGAGCGGATCCGGGAGCGCGGCTAGCTCTTGACCTTCAGCTCTTGACCTTGCCCCGGGGGGCAGGGTTTACGGTCGGTGCACAAGCTCCCCCGGCACCGAGCGAGGAACCATGAGGATCGGCGATCTGGCCCGCGACGCCGGTGTCACGCCCAAGGCGGTCCGCTACTACGAGTCGCTGGGCCTGCTGGTCCCCGCGCGGTTGGGGAACGGCTACCGCGACTACTCCGGGCAGGACGTCCGGGTGGTGCGGGAGGTCCGGCGGCTGATCGGGCTCGGCATCCCGGCGGCGCGGACCCGGCCGTTCCTGGACTGCCTCGCCGACCACGGGGAGATCGACGACTGCCCGTCCTCGCTGGCCGAGTACCGGGACGCCATCGACGACCTGGACCGCCGCATCAGGGAGCTGACGCGGCGGCGCGACACCCTCGCCGCCCGCCTGGACCGGGCCGCGGGCCGCTGCCCCGGCGACGCCCCGGAGGACGGCGCGGCCCCCGAACCCGAGGAAGCCATCGTGGACGACATCTACACCCTCCCGGCCGATCTGCCGGTCCCCCAGGACGACGGCGCCGCCGGCCATCTCCCCGGCGTCGCCGTCCCGGGGCTCGCGCTCCCGAGCACCGCGAAGGAGACCATCGAGCTGGCCGCGCTGGGTACCGGCCGAACGATCGTCTATATCTATCCGCTCAGCGGCCGCCCCGGCGAGGACATTCCCGAGGGCTGGAACGCCATCCCGGGCGCCCGAGGCTGCACGACACAGGCCTGCGACTTCCGTGACCACCACGAGGAACTGCTCGACGCCGGCGCGACGCGGGTCTTCGGTCTGTCCAGCCAGGACACCGCTTATCAGCGGGAGTTGGTGGAACGGCTGCGGCTGCCGTTCTCCATGCTGTCCGACACCGGGCTCCGCCTTGCCGGGGAACTGAACCTGCCGACATTCGAGGCGGACGGCCAGGTCCTCTATAAGCGCATCACTCTCGTCATCCGCGACGGCCAGGTCGAGCACGCCTTCTACCCGGTCTTCCCGCCGAACCGCCACGCGGGTGAAGTGCTGTCCTGGCTTAAGGAGAATCCCGTATAAGCGTGGGGGCTTTAGGCGCTAAAGCTGTCAGTGACTCAGCGATTCGGCGGTCGTCCTGGCCGTCGCGATGTCCTGGGTCACCGCCGCCGCCGCCGTGTCCAGGGCCGCCTGTGGCGCCGTTCCCTGTTGGTACTGCCCGGCGGTGGCGACCCAGTCACCCATATCGGACTTGAGCTTGGCCATGTCCTTCAGCCACTGATCGAGCCGTCCGCCGTGGTCGCCGCCGTAGGCCGCGGCGGCTTGGCGTTCGGCGTCCAGATAAGTCGTGTCGCTCTCGGGGTTCGGCGACGTGCGGAACTTCGAGAACTGCGAGGCCGGGGAGTTCGGGTCGCTGAAGGCGTTGCCGTAGGCCGTCATGTCGGCGTAGTGCGTGTGGCCCACGATCTTCTGCCCGTCCGCCAGCAGATCCGCGTAGTGCTGGACCGATCCGAGCAGGATCTGCGTGGTCTTGGTCGCGTCCTTGGGAGCCGGTGGGGACACGGCTCCGCCGGATATGCCAGGGGCCGTATCCGCCCCGGAAGGCCGGCCGGACGTGGGCGAACCGGAGTCGTCGAACGCGCCGAACGCCGCGGCCATGGCGAACACGACGGCCACGACGGCCAGTCCGTACATCACCAGCAGGCCTTGTTGTTGGCCCATGCCCAGCACCCGGCGCAGCGGCCTGCCGCGCCGGCCCCGTCCCGGAGTCCAGTCAATCTTCGGCACCTGGAGAACCTACCGCCGATCACCGGCTATTCACCAGGGCGTCAATAAGTCCGCCACAAGGTCGATTCCGCCAGGTCACGAACTGATAACGACACGCTTGAGACTGAACGGACCCCTTCACCTTCGCTTCAGTTACTGGGGACAACCTCTGGCGCCATGACCGATAGCCCGCGACTCTCTAAAGGGGTCTGGATAAACACCTCGCTCGCCGTGGTGGTTGCCGCCGGTGGAGCGGGCGCCTGGGCGCTGCTCGGCTCGTCGAGTTCCGACAAGTCGTCCTCCGGCCGCACCGTCGCCGTTCAGCGCGGTGATGTCACAGCCCAGGTATCCGCCTCCGGCAATGTCACGCTTCCCACCCAGCTCGACTTGGCGTTCACCGCTTCGGGCACGGTGACCGAGGTGGACGTGAAGCCCGGCGACGAGGTGAAGGCCGGCCAGGTGCTGGCCAAGATCGACACCACCGACGCCAACCAGCAGCTCGCCTCCGCGCAGGCCCAGCTGACCACGGCGCAGGCCCAGCTCACCAAGCTGCAGCAGGGCCAGACGCCGCAGCAGGCCGCGCTGAGCCAGCAGCAGCTGACGACCGCCGCCGACTCGCTGTCCTCGGCGAGGACGTCGTACTCGGACACCCAGAACAGCCTGGCGCTGGATGCCAGCACCCTGGCTTCCGCCGTCACGACGGCGAAGAACAGTCTGAGCGCTGACGAGGCCCAGCAGACGACCGACTGCGCAGGGACGAGCGCCGCAGCGCAACAGTCTTGTAACAGCGACAAGAACAAGGTCACCCAGGACACCAACGCTGTCACGACGGCCGAGAACGCTCAGAAGACCGGCGCGGAGAAGGACACCCAGTCCCTGCACCAGGCGCAGTCCTCGCTGACCCAGGCCCAGAACTCCTACAACACCGCGGTGGACCAGCAGGCGGTCTCCGCCGCGCCGGCCACGCCGGACCAGATAGCCTCCGCCGACCAGTCCGTCCTCAACGCCCAGAACGCGGTCACCAGCGCGCAGAAGGAGGTCGCCGGCACCGTCATCACCGCGCCCTCGGCCGGGACGGTCCTGTCCGTCGGCGGTTCGGTCGGCGACTCGGTGTCCGCGGGGTCGACCTCCTCCACCTCGGCCGCGTCCTCCTCGAGCGGCTCTACTGGGGGTTCTTCTGGGGGTTCTTCTGGGGGTTCGGGCGGCGGCGCCTCCGGGGGGTCGTCGAGTTCTTCGTCGTCCGCGTCCTCCGGCGCCAAGTCCGGCAGCGGCTTCGTGGTGCTGGGCAACATGTCCAGCCTGACGGTGCGCGCCGAGTTCGCCGAGACCGACGCCTCCAAGCTGAAGGCCGGTCAGGACGCGCAGGTCTCGATCAACGCGATCCCCGGCTCCTCGCTCACCGCGACGGTGCAGTCCATCGACCCGACCTCGACCGTGGTGTCCAACGTCGTCGAGTACGGCGTCACGCTCCAGTTCACGGCCGGCCAGCAGGACCTCACGGCCCTGAAGATGGGCCAGACCGCGTCGGTCTCCGTGGTCACCGACAATGTGACCAACGTTCTGTACGTGCCGTCCTCGGCGGTCACCAGCTTCGGCGGCCAGAGCTTCGTCACCGTGGTCAGCGGCAAGACCCAGACCCAGACGCCGGTGCAGGTCGGCGTGGTCGGCGACACCAGCACCGAGATCACCTCCGGGGTGAACGAGGGCGACCAGGTCCTGCTGTCCTCGCGCACCACCAGCGGCTCGAGCACCGGTTCCCGGACCGGCGGCTTCGGCGGCGGGGCGGGCGGCCTCGGCGGCGGTGCCGGCGGTGCCGGCGGCGGCGGCCTCGGTGCGGGCGGCGGCGGACGGTTCGGCGGGTGACCGGCATGAGCGGTTCGAGCGGTGTGAAGCCGGTCATCGAGCTCGCCGACATCCGCAAGACGTACGGCATGGACGGCACCGCCGTCCATGCCCTGCGCGGCGTCAGCCTGACCGTCCCAACCGGCGACTACGTCGCGATCATGGGCGCCTCGGGCTCGGGCAAGTCGACGATGATGAACATCATCGGCTGCCTGGACGTCCCCACCTCCGGGCAGTACCTGCTGGACGGCATCGAGGTCGAGCACCTGTCGGACCGCCAGCTCGCGCTGGTCCGCAACCGCAAGATCGGCTTCGTCTTCCAGTCCTTCAACCTGCTGCCGCGCACCACCGCGCTGGACAACGTGGAGCTTCCGCTGGTCTACGCCGGCGTCGGCACCACCGAGCGGCGCCAGCGGGCCAGGGCCGCGCTGGAGCTGGTGGGCCTGGGCGAGCGCCTGAACCACAAGCCGAACGAGCTCTCCGGCGGCCAGCAGCAGCGCGTGGCCGTGGCCCGCGCGCTGGTCACCGCGCCCAGCCTGATCCTGGCCGACGAGCCCACCGGCAACCTGGACAGCACCTCCTCGGCCGACGTCATGGCCCTGTTCGACCGGCTGCACCGCGCCGGGCGCACCATCGTCCTGATCACCCACGAGCACGACATCGCAGAGCACGCCGAGCGTGCGATCCGGCTGATGGACGGACAGATCGTGTCCGACGAACGCAACGGCGAGCGGGGCTGGATCTCCGAACAGCACAGCGCGAGGCACGGGAGCGCCCGATGAGATTCCGCGAAGTCTTCCGGTTCGCCTTCGCCGGCCTGAAGGCCAACAAACTGCGTTCGTCGCTGACCACCCTGGGCATCCTGATCGGCGTCGGCGCCGTCATTCTGCTGGTCGCGGTCGGCAAGGGCTCCGGCGCGCAGGTGCAGGCGAACATCGACAAGCTGGGCACGAACCTGCTGGAGGTCTCCCGGCAGGCCGGCGGCTTCGGGGCGCGCGCGTCCCGCAACACCGGGACGCAGAGCTCGGTCGGGGCGCTGACCCTGGCCGACGCGCAGGCGCTGGTCGACCCGGTGAACGCCCCGGACGTGCTGGACGAGGCCCCGGTGGTGACCGCCTCGCCGACCGCCACCTACGAGGGCGCCACGCACCCGATCGCGCAGCTGGTCGGCACCTACCCGGCCTACCTGACGGCGACCAACTGGACGATCGCCGAGGGCTCCTCGATCACCGACGACGACGTGGCCCAGGCCCGCAAGGTGATCGTGATCGGCCAGACGGTGGCCACCGACCTGTTCAACACCGCCGACCCGGTGGGGCAGCAGGTCATGATCAACAGCGTCCCCTACACCGTCGAGGGCGTGCTGCAGTCCAAGGGCTCCTCGGGCCTGCAGGACGCGGACGACTTCGCCATCGCACCGCTGACCACCGTGCAGGACTCGCTGAGCGGCTTCGGGTCGCTGAGCCAGATCGTGGTGCAGGCCAAGTCGGCCGGCGCCACCACCGCGGCGCAGGACGAGATCACCTCGATCCTCACCGCGCGGCACCACCTGGCGGCCACCGCCTCGCCGGACTTCCGGGTGCTGAACCAGCAGTCGCTGCTGGCCACGTCGAACTCCACCACGCACACCTTCACGGTGCTGCTGGGCGCGGTCGCGGCCATCTCGCTGCTGGTCGGCGGCATCGGGATCACCAACATCATGCTGGTCACGGTGACCGAGCGGACCCGGGAGATCGGCATCCGCAAGGCGCTGGGCGCGCCGCGCGCGGCGATCCTGGGCCAGTTCCTCATCGAGGCGGTGCTGCTGTCCCTGATCGGCGGGGCCCTCGGGGTGGCCGCCGGACTGATCGGCACCAGGTTCACGGTGGCCGGGGTGAAACCGGTGATCGTGCCCGCCTCGATCGCGCTGGCCTTCGCGGTGTCGGCGCTGATCGGGCTGTTCTTCGGGTCGTTCCCGGCCAACCGCGCGGCCAAGCTGCATCCCATCCAGGCACTGCGGCACGAGTAGAAACCCCCTTCAGAGCAGGAAGAGTCGGAAGTCACAGATGTCTGAGAAGCCCGGCGGCGAGGCCGCCAACAACAACGCAGAGTTCGAGCTCCTGTCCCAGGCCCCGTCCGCGCCGGACATCAGCGGCCAGCTCAAGCCGGCCCGCAGCGGCGGCGGCACCGGGATCCCGAAGGTGACGCTGGGCCTGGTCGGCGCGGTGCTGCTGGCCGGCGGGTTCGTCGGCGGGATCGCGGTGGGCAAGAACAACAGCAGCAGCACCTCCAAGTCGACGAACACCGCGGCGGGCACCCGCACCCGGGGCGGGTACGGCTTCGGCGGCACCGGGGGCACCGGCGGGACCGGCGGGACCACCGGCGGCGCGAACGGCGGCGCGCGCGCCGGCGGCGCCGTCGTCGGCACCGTCACCGCGGTCAACGGCACCACGATCACCATCACCGACAGCACCGGCAAGACGGTGACGGTGAACACCAGCCCGCAGACCACCGTCACGATCGGCAAGACCGGCGCGGTCACCGACCTGACGACCGGTTCTCAGGTGACCGTCCTGGGAACTCCGGAAAGTAGCGGAACCATCACGGCCCGTTCCGTTGTGAGCGGTATCACAGGCTTCGGGTTCGGCGGACGCGGTGGAAACCGCACCCCCGGCGGCGCCGCGTCTTCGCCGGGTGGGTCAAACGGGTGATACTGGACGGGATGGACACCCGGGAATCCCGCAACTTGCTGGTCGTCGACGACGACACCGAGATCCGTGACGCGATCGCGCGCGCGTTCCGCCTGCAGGGCTATCGCGTGCGCACCGCGGCCGGCGGCCTGGCCGCCCTGGAGCAGATCGCGGCCGACCCGCCGGACGCGATCGTGCTCGACGTGATGATGCCGGAGCTCGACGGGGTGGAGGTGTGCCGGCGCCTGCGCGGTGTCGGCGACCACACCCCGGTGCTGCTGCTGACCGCGCGCGACGCGGTCGGCGACCGGGTGGCCGGGCTCGACGCCGGCGCCGACGACTACCTGGTGAAGCCGTTCGCGCTGGCCGAGCTGCACGCCCGCATGCGGGCCCTGCTCCGGCGCGCCGAGTACGACCCGGTGCCGGAGTCCGAGCGGCTGGTGTTCGAGGACCTGGAGCTGGACCCCGAGTCCCGGCTGGCCTACCGCGGCGGGCGGACGATAGAGCTGACCCGCACCGAGTTCGCCCTGCTGGAGCTGCTCATGCGCAACGCCGGCCGGGTGCTGCCCCGGGAAGTGATCTCGGACCGGATCTGGGGATACGAACTGGGACCGGAGTCGAACTCGCTGGAGGTGTTCGTGTCCTGCATCCGGCGCAAGACGGAGGCCGGCGGCGAGCCGCGGCTCGTGCAGACGGTGCGCGGGTTCGGGTACACGCTGCGAGTGCCGGCGTGAAACGGGAGCGGTTCGGGAAGCTGCGCCTGGTCGCGGCCAAGCAGAGTGCCGACCTGCGGGCCGAGCCGGACCTCGGCGACGGCGACGGCGCCGGCGCCGGGCCGGCCGTCCAGGACGGTCCAGCCGAGTCCTCCCGGCGCCGCTCCCCCGTCGCGGTGTGGCGGCGCACGCCGCTGCGCGCCCGACTGGCCCTGGCGGCCACCATCGCGGTGGCGGCCGGCGTCGGCGGGGGCGTGGGGTTCGCGTACGTCGCGGTCCGGCACTCCCTGACGCAGCAGATAGACGACGCGCTGCTGAAGCAGGGCACGCGGATGCAGTCGCAGCAGCTGCGCCCGCGGAACGGCTCCCAGCGTCCCGACAAGATCAACCCGCTCGACTCCACGCCGCAGGTCGGCGAGACCCGGCTGAACTTCCAGTTCATCGACGACAAGGGCCGGGCGCTGGTGCTGCAGCGGCCGCCCGCGCCGACCGCGCGCTCCATCGCCGCGACCTCGGCGGCCTTCCCGGCCCTGCCGCAGCCGCTGCCGGTCACGCCGCAGGACATCCAGGTCGCGGCCGGGACGCTGGCCAGCTACATCCACTCCACGCAGTGGAACGGCCAGCATGTGCGGATCCTGACGCTGGCGCTCGGCAACGGCCACGCGATGCAGATCGAGAACCCGCTGACCACGATGGACGAGCAGCTGTCCACCCTGGGCTGGCAGCTGTTCGGCGCCGGGGTCGCGGGCATCGTGCTGGCCGCGGGCCTGGGCTGGCTGGTGACCCGTACCACGCTGCGTCCGGTCGCCGAGCTGACCAGCACCGCCGAGCGCATCGCCGCCACCCACGACCTGGCGCACCGCATCGCCATAGACGGCACGTCCGGCGAGCCCCGCGACGAACTCGGCCGCCTGGCCGCCACCTTCAACAGCATGCTGGACGCGGTCCAGGAGGCCACCGACCGCCAGCGCCAGCTGGTCGCCGACGCCTCCCACGAGCTGCGCACCCCGCTGACCTCGCTGCGCACCAACGTCGAGGTGCTGGCGCACGCGCACCGCCTGGACCCGGAGGACCGCGAGGCGCTGGTGACCAGCATCATGTCCGGCCTGGACGACCTGACCACGCTGGTCAGCGACACCGTCGAGCTGGCCCGCGGCGAGGAGCAGGCGGCGCTGTTCGAGGAGATGCGCTTCGACCTGATGGTCCAGCGCTGCGTGGACCGCGCGACCACGCACTGGCCGAAGGCGGTCTTCAAGGCGGACCTGGACGAGGCGGTGGTCTACGGCGTCACCGACCGCCTGGCCAAGGCGGTCCGCAACCTGCTCGACAACGCGGCGAAGTTCAGCCCCGACGGCGGCCTGGTCGAGGTGCGCACGACGACGGGCGCCGACGGCACGGTCACGCTGACGGTCCGCGACCACGGCCCCGGGATCCCGGAAGCCGACCTGCCGCATGTCTTCGACCGCTTCTACCGCGCCGCCAGTGCCCGCGACCTGCCCGGCTCCGGACTCGGGCTGGCGATAGTGACGCAGGTGGCGGTCGGGCACGGCGGCGGGGTGACGGCGGGGGCCGCTTCGGGCGGCGGGGCCGAGTTCCGGCTGACGCTGCCGGTGGCACGGGGCTGAGGCGGCCGGGCGGCGGCAGCGGATAATCACGCGGCGGCGGTGGCGTGGGCGGCGGCTCGGGCCCGGCGACACGGCTCAGCCCTGCCGACAGCACCGCTGAGCAACCGCAACCGGCACTTCGCTACCCAGCCCCGCCCAGCCTCTCGTAATCCGCCCCCCGCTCCTTCCGCACCCACACCGCATCCCCGCCGACGTCCCACCACCCCTGCTCCCGCAGCGCATAGCGCGACACCTTCTCCGTGGCGGTGGTCGTCAGCGCGGCGGCGATCCGGAGGTAGCGCGGCGCCATCTTGGTGCCCAGATCCGCTTGGGCCGCGAGGAAGTCCGCGAAGGCTCCCGGGTCGAAGACCGTGCCCGGCCTCAGCACCAGGGCACACATCACCGCGTCGCCGGTCACCTCGTCGGGGACCGCGTACGCCGCCACCGCCTCGGCGGGCTCCCAGCGGGCCAGGATCGCCTCCAGGAGGGCCACCGAGATGTTCTCGCCGTCCACGCGCATGCGGTCGGCCTTGCGGGCGGCGAAGTAGAGCCAGCCGTCGGTGTCGGCGTAGAACAGGTCGCCGCTGCGGTACCGGCCTTCGGAGAAGCGTTCGGCGTCGGCGGCGGGGTTGTTCCAGTAGCCGGTGAAGCCACCGGGGCCGGTGCGGACGAGTTCGCCGATGGCGGCGGCGCCGTTCAACAGGCGGCCCGCGGCGTCGAAGGCGGCCGGCGGGCAGGGTTCGCCGGTTTCCAGGTCCACGATCGACAGGGTCGGGTCCGTGGTGCCGACCGCGGCGCCGCGGGCCAGGACCGAGGGCGGGAAGGTGCGGGGCGCGACGATGTTGATGCCGCCCTCGGAGGCGCCGTAGCCCTCCGACAGGTGGCAGCCGAAGCGGCGCTCGAAGCGCTCCCGGTCGCGCGGGCCGGCCTCGGTGCCGAAGCCGGCGCGCAGGGGGTTCGCGGCGTCCGAGGGGTGCTCCGGGGTGGCCAGGATGTAGGAGATCGCGCGGCCGACGTAGGTGAAGTACGTGGCCTGGTACGCGCGCACGTCGGGCAGGAAGCCGGAGGCCGAGAAGCGGTCGCGCAGCGCCACGGCGGCCCCGGCGACCAGGGCCGGGCCCCAGTTCGCCAGGATCGCGTTGCCGTGGAACATCGGCATCGGGATGTAGCAGACATCCGACGCCGTCAGGCCGAAGCGCTCCGCCATCGCCGCGCCCGAGGCCGCGACCCGGCCCTGCCCGCACGTCACCGCCTTCGGCGCCCCGGTCGAGCCCGAGGTGAAGTACAGCAGCAGCCGGGTGTCCTCGGTGACCGGCGCCACCGGCACGACCTGCGCGGCCTTCGCGCCCCGGTACGGCGCCAGCGCCTCGGCGTACGCCGGCTCGTCGACCACCAGCAGCGGCAGGTCCTCCAGACCCAAGCCGGCCAGCAGCGGCAGGTGGCCGCGGGACGTCACCAGCAGCTCGCACTCCGCGTGCCGGATGTCGCGCGCCAGCTCGGCGCCACGGCGCGTGGGGTTCACGCCGACCAGCGCCGCCCCGGCGAGCGCCGCGGCCGAGAGCCAGAACACGAACTCGTCGGTGTTGCCCAGCAGGACCCCGATATGCGGCTGCATGCCCCGGCGGTGCCGGTCGCCGAACAGGGCGGCCCTGGTGGCCGCCTGCGCCGCGATCTCGGAGTGCTGATACCGCAGGCCGCCGGGGCCGAGCAGCCCCGGGCCCGGGTGCCGCGACTGTTCGCCGATCAACTCCGCGACCGTGGCCATGTCGCGTATAGAAGGCCATCCCGCGTGAGGCCGCAAGAGGTTACCCTGAGTGCGTGGACGTGAACGTATCGGCGACGGTCAAAGTCCGAGTGACGGTGGATGCCGACAAGTGGGCGGCGGAAAGCGGTGTGGAGACGGTCCAGGCCAGCGCATCCCTGGCCACCGCGCTGAGCGCGGCGCTGGAGCGCTTCTGCGACCTGGTGCCCGAGGTGGACCGGGCCGGCGGCCAGACCCGGGTGGAGAAGCTGACCTGGACGGCGTCCACCACCAATCCCGCGCGCCCCTCCTGACCTCGGCGTCCGGCGGCCGTCCCGGGCCGGTGGCGCGACCCGGCGGCGCGACCCGGTGGCGCGACCCGGTGGCGGGACCGGGTGGCGGGACCCGTCGGCGGCTGGGCGATGATGGTAGGGATAACCGGGGGTTGAAGTTCCGAGGCCGCACCGTGGGCGGCCGTCCCATGATCGGCGAAGCTTTTCCCATGAAGCGTTTCCTGTTGAGCCCGGTGTCGGGGCGGACCGCACGCCAGTATCTGTTCGCCCTGCTCAGTGCGCCGCTCGGGATCGCGGGTTTCGTCTACGTGGTGGTCACGCTGTCCGTCGGCGGCGCGTTGTCCTTCACCTTCATCGGCCTGCCGCTGATCGCCACGGCGATCTTCCTGGCCAAGAAGTACGGCGGCGTGCAGCGCGCGATGGCGGACCGGCTGCTCGGCGTGGACATCGAGGCCCCGCTGCCGAACGCCCGCTGGCGCACCGCGCACGGGCTGCTGGCCAAGCTCGGCGCGGCGCTCGGCGACCTGGCGGCCTGGCGCGCTCAGGCCTACCTGCTGCTGCGCTTCCCGCTGGGCGTGGCGTACCTGGCAACCCTCGGCCTGGGCGTGGTCGAGGGCATGGTCATGGTCGCCTATCCGATCTGGTGGTCGGTGTTCGACGTGCAGAACAAGGACAGCCACGGCGTCGTGCACCACTCGGCCCTCCAGCT
This sequence comes from Catenulispora sp. GP43, assembly GCF_041260665.1. Lineage (NCBI taxonomy): Bacteria > Bacillati > Actinomycetota > Actinomycetes > Catenulisporales > Catenulisporaceae > Catenulispora > Catenulispora sp. GP43. Next base: position 133,980 of record NZ_JBGCCT010000003.1, read on the forward strand.
CGGCGACGGGTTCTACTTCGACACCTGGCCGCGTGCGCTGCTGGTCACGGCGGCCGGCGTGGTGTGGGTGTACGCCGCGGTCTGGCTGCTGAAGTTCTGGCTCTGGCTGGACACCCTGCTGATGCGCGGGCTGCTCGGCCCGACCAGCAGCGAGCGCCGGGTCGAGGAGCTGACCGTGAGCCGCGCGCACGCCGTGGACGACTCGGCCGCGCGGCTGCGCCGGATCGAGCGCGACCTGCACGACGGCGCGCAGGCCCAGCTGGTCGCGCTGGCCATGCAGCTCGGCGAGGCCAAGGAGAACCTGGACGCCACCGGCGGCGGTGCCGAACTGGACCTGATCGAGACCCGGGCGCTGATCGACACCGCGCACCGCAACGCCAAGCAGGCCATCAACGAACTTCGGGACCTGGCCCGCGGGATCCACCCGGCGGCGCTGGACAACGGCCTGCGGGACGCGCTGGGCACGCTGGCGGCCCGCTCGGCGATGCCGGTGACGGTGAACGTGGCGCTGGCCGAGCGGCCGGACCGGGCGATCGAGACCATCACCTACTTCTGCGCCGCCGAACTGCTGACCAACGCGGCCAAGCACGGCGCCCCGTCCCGGGCGGCGATGTCGGTGGTGCAGGAGGACGGGAAGCTGACCCTGCTCGTCGAGGACGACGGCCGCGGCGGCGCCCACGTCGGCTACGGCGGCGGCCTGGCCGGGCTGCTGGACCGGGTGCGGACGGTGGAGGGGTCGCTGGAGGTGGACAGCCCTCAGGGCGGCCCGACCCGGGTCGTGGTGAAGCTCCCGATGCACGTGTGACGCCCGGGGCGGGGCCGGCCGGACTCAGCGGGGTCCGGCCTGCTCCGCGCGTTTCGGCTATCTTCGGACGGGTTGAGGACCGCCCGCCGAAGGAGAACCAGCCCGTGCGCATCATGATCGCCGAAGACTCCGGCGTCCTGAGGGACGGTTTGGTCCAGATCCTCACCAAGCGCGGCCACGAGGTACTGGCCGCCGTCCCGAACGCGGACGAGCTGCTGGCCGCGGTCGCCGCCGACCCGCCGGACGCGGTGGTGCTGGACATCCGGATGCCGCCGACGCACACCGACGAGGGCCTGCGCGCCGCGATGGAGCTGCGCAGGAGCCACCCGGACGTCGGGGTGCTGCTGTTCTCGCAGTACGTGGAGACCCGCTACGCCCGCGATCTGTTCAGCGGCCGGGTCTCCGGCGTCGGCTATCTGCTCAAGGAGCGGGTCGCCGACGTCAGCGAGTTCGTCGAGGCGCTGGCCAAGATCGCCGCCGGCGGCACGGTGCTGGACCCGGAGGTCGTGGTCCAGCTGCTCGGCTCCCGGCCCACCGACGCGCTGACCGCCCGCGAGCGCGAGGTGCTGGGGCTGATGGCCGAGGGCCGCTCGAACGCCGCGATCGGCAAGCAGCTGGTGCTCGCCGACAGCTCGGTGGAGAAGCACATCAGTAACATCTTCACGAAGCTGGGGCTGCCGCCGGCGGACGAGGACCACCGGCGGGTGCTTGCGGTGCTGAAGTACCTCGGGGTCACGCCGTAAGAGTCGCGACAGAAGCGCCCTGACCGAGGCTCAGCGGCCGGTCGCCGAGGTCGGCGAGGACGGCGAGGATGGCGAGGACGGCGGCGCACCGGTCGCGGCCGTCACAGAGTTCCACAGCTGCGCGTACCAGGCGCTGGAGCCCTGCGAGGGGCCCGTGGTCCCGTCCGGGCCGCCGCTGGCCGCGTCCCCGGCCCCGAGGAGCCGCAGACCGGTCTCGCCGGGGAACACGTAGTGCAGCCGGAGCCGGGCCTGGATCTTGACGTAGTCCGGGTCCTGCCACTGCGCCAGCTGCTGCTCGAGCTGGTCGACCTCGGCACGCTTGTCCGCGTTCTGCTGCTTGAGCTGGTCGATCTGCGAGCTCTGCGAGAAGTACTGCTGCAGCGGATAGGCCAGGGCCAGCACGAGCGCGCACAGCACCAGCATCAGAATCGCCGCGCGCGCGGTGTAGCGCGTCCGCTTCTTGTTCGGGCCGCCCGATCCCGGGCCCCCGTCGCCGGAGCGCGAGCCGGAGGAACGCGAAGGTCCCGACGCGGCGTCCTGCCGTTGCGTCGGGACCGCGCTCAAGCGCCGGGGTGCCGGACCCTGGCTTGCCGGTCTCATGCCTGCGACCATACCGCCTGCCGGTCGGGGCAGGCGGTATCAGCCGACGGTCGAGGGTGTCAGCCCTCGTGCGTGAAGCGCGGGAAGGCCGAGCCGCCCGCGTAGCGCGCGGCGTCGTCCAGCTCCTCCTCGATGCGCAGCAGCTGGTTGTACTTGGCGACGCGGTCCGAGCGGGCCGGGGCGCCGGTCTTGATCTGGCCGCAGTCCACCGCGACGGCCAGGTCGGCGATCGTGGTGTCCTCGGTCTCGCCGGAGCGGTGCGACATCATGCAGCGGTAGCCGTTGCGGTGCGCCAGCTGCACGGCGTCGAAGGTCTCGGTCAGGGTGCCGATCTGGTTCACCTTCACCAGCAGCGCGTTGGCCTGGCCGCCGGCGATGCCGCGGGCGAGGCGCTCGGGGTTGGTGACGAACAGGTCGTCGCCGACGATCTGCACCTTGGCGCCCAGGCGGTCGGTGAGGATCTTCCAGCCGTCCCAGTCGTCCTCGAACAGCGGGTCCTCGATGGACACCAGCGGGTAGGCGTCGACCAGCTCGGCGTAGTAGTCGGTCATCTCCGAGGCGCTGCGGGACTTGCCCTCGAACTGGTAGGCGCCGTCCTTGTAGAACTCGGACGCGGCGACGTCCAGCGCCAGCGCGATGTCGCGGCCGGGCACGTAGCCGGCCTTCTCGATCGCGACCAGGATCAGGTCCAGCGCCTCGCGGTTGGACGGCAGGTTCGGCGCGAAGCCGCCCTCGTCGCCCAGGCCGGTGTTCAGGCCCTGCTCCTTCAGCACGGACTTCAGCGCGTGGTAGACCTCCGCGCCCCAGCGCAGCGCCTCGCGGAAGCTGGACGCGCCGATCGGGGCGATCATGAACTCCTGGATGTCCACGTTGGAGTCCGCGTGCGCGCCGCCGTTGAGGATGTTCATCATCGGCACCGGCAGGGTGTGCGCGTTCGGGCCGCCGAGGTAGCGGAACAGCGGCAGCTCGGCGGACTCGGCGGCGGCCTTGGCCACGGCCAGCGAGACGCCGAGGATCGCGTTGGCGCCCAGGCGCGCCTTGTTCGGCGTGGCGTCCAGGTCGATCATCGCCTGGTCGATCAGCCGCTGGTCGGAGGCGTCCTCGCCGACGACCGCCGGGTAGATCTCGTCCAGCACGCCCTGCACGGCGCGCTCGACACCCTTGCCGCCGTAGCGGGCCGTGTCGCCGTCACGCAGCTCCACGGCCTCGAAGGCACCGGTGGAGGCGCCGGAGGGCACCGCCGCGCGGGCGAAGCTGCCGTCTTCCAGGAGCACCTCGACCTCGACGGTCGGGTTGCCGCGCGAGTCCAGGATCTCCCGCGCGTTGATGGCTTCGATGGACGCCACGTCGCATCTCTCCTTCAGCTCTGTTGGTTTCGCTCCAGAGCCTATCCTTCGGCAGGCCGGGCACCGTGCTCAGCAGGGTCGAGGGGTGAGACGGCGGGGTCGCGGCGCGCGCTGTTCGCCACGAATTCGCCGAGCAGGCGCTGAACAGAGGCGCTGAGGCCGTCTCGGGTGAGACCGAAGAAGGCCAGAAGCCGGGCCGACTCGGAGTCGGGATCCGTCGCGAGCGCCAGGAGAAGGTGTTCTGTGCCGATGTAGTTGTGGCCGAGGCCGAGGGCGGCCCGGACGGCGAGGTCGAAGACCTTGCGGGCGTCCGAGGTGAAGGGCAGTGATCCGCCTGGCGGCCGGTCGGAGGGGACGGGCCCGGCGTCGTTCGGGTCGGGCGCGGCGGCCCCCGCGGGCAGGAACTGTGCGGCGACCCGGACCCGGACCGGGTTGACGCCCCCGTCGGCGATGGCCCGGACGGCCACCGACTCGGGCTCGGCGAACAGGCCGGCGAGCAGGTGCATCGGAGAGACGCTGTCGGCTCGGGCCTCGGAGGCGGCCTTCTCGGCGGCCAGGACGCAGTTCACGCAACGGCCGGTGAAGCGGCTGAAGCGTTGCCGGTCGATGTCGAAGTCGGCGACGGTGGCCGGCTCGCGCGGCACGAAGCGCTGCTGCACGGCCTGCTTGGAGACGCCGAGCGCGACGCCGATCTGCGCCCAGGAGGCGCCAGCGGCCCGGGCCTGGTCGACGAAGTGCCCGACGAGGTGGTCGGCGAGGGCGGAGACGGCGTCCGCGGTCTCGACGGCGTCGGCGAGGCGGGCGAGCGGATCGGAGGCCGGATGTCCGGACTCCACGCGGGCGATCAGGGCCGGGAGGGTCGGGAGCTCTTCCATGCGTCAAGACTGCCTTGACGGTTCGCGCGCGTCAAGGAAAGGTTGACGGTGCTGGCGCCGGGGGGCCGGCCTCCGCGAAGAGTAGGGCCACCCCCATCGGAATCCCCGCCGCAGTCCTCGATGCTGGACCTATGATCACGACTGTGGGAGCCAAGGTTGCCGGCCGGCGGGCTGAGGACGCCGCGCCGATGCTCGGCCCGGGGGAGTTGCTGAAGGGCCCCTTCACCGGACGCGCGCTGCGTCAGCAGGGTTATCTGGTGGCCTCGTTCGCCAGCGCGTTCGTCCAGGTGCTCTGGTTGACCGTGGTGCTCGTCGTCGGCGGGCCGCTGATCCTCGTGGTCGTCGGGCTGCCGCTGCTGCTGGCCGGCATCGCGGGCGTGCGCTGGAACGCCCGGCGCGAGCGGCTTCGGATCCTGAACCTCACCGGCGAGCAGGTGCCCGAGCCGTACCGCGAGCCGGCCCCGGCCGGCAACGTGCTGCAGCGGCTGCTGGGCCACGTCTCCGACCCGGCGACCTGGCGGGACCTGGTGCACCTGATGCTGTCCTCGGCGCTGGGGTTCGGCTGGTTCCTCGCGGTCGTCAACGTCTGGGTCCTGACCCTGGGCGCGGTCTCGCTGCCGTTCTGGTACCGCGCCCTGCCGAACCACCGCATCCCGCTGATGCACGGCTACGGCAGCGAGTACTACATCAGCACCCTGCCGTCGATCCTGACGCTGTCCGCCATCTCGCTGGTGTTCGCCTGGCTCGTCGGGCCGACCGTGCTGGAGCTGGCCACCCGCGCCCAGACCAGCCTGGGCCGGGCCCTGCTGGGCCTGGGCCGGCCCGAGCTGGCGCGCCGGGAGACGGCGCTGCGCACCTCCCGCGGCCAGGCCGTCAGCGCCGCGGAGGCCGAGCGCCGCCGCATCGAGCGCGACCTGCACGACGGCGCGCAGCAGCGGCTGGTCGCGCTGGCGATGGACCTGGGCCGGGCGAAGTCGAAGCTGAAGAGCGGCGACGAGGCCGAATCCGCGGCCGCCGCGCAGCTGGTCGCCGAGGCGCACGAGGGCGTGAAGCTGGCCCTGACCGAGCTGCGCGACCTGGCCCGCGGCATCCACCCGGCGGTGCTGACCGACCGCGGCCTGGACGCGGCGCTGTCCGCCCTGGCCGGCCGCTCCCCGGTCCCGGTGGAGGTGGACGCCGCGCTGCCCTGGCGGCCCAGCCCGGAAGTGGAGTCGGCGGCGTACTTCGTGGCCTCCGAGGCGCTGGCGAACATGGCCAAGCACGCGGACGCCACCCGGGCCTGGATCGAGCTGGAACTGCGCGAGGACAACCTGCGGATGATCATCGGCGACAACGGCGTCGGCGGCGCCGAGGCCGGCCCCGGCGGCGGGCTGGCCGGATTGTCCGACCGCATCGCGCCGCTCGATGGCATCCTGTCGGTCAGCAGCCCGCTCGGGGGACCGACCCAGATCATCATGGAGATGCCATGTCCCAAGCCATCCGCGTCCTGATCGCCGAAGACGCGGTCCTGCTCCGCGAGGGCCTGGCCAGGCTCCTCGCGGATTCGGGGTTCGACGTCGTGGCCAAGGTCGACGACGGCCGGGGCATGGTGGAGGCCGCCGACGCCCTCAAGCCGGACGTGATCGTCGCCGACGTGCGCATGCCCCCGAGCTTCACCGACGAGGGGCTGCGCGCCGCGGTGGAGGTCCGGGCCAAGAACCCGGACATGGCCATCCTGGTCTTCAGCCAGGCCGTCGAGGCCGCCTACGCGCAGGAGCTGTTCTCCACCAGCGCCAACGGCCTCGGCTACCTCCTGAAGGAGCGCGTCGCCGAGGTCGAGGAGTTCGTCGACGCCCTCAAGCGCGTCGCCGCCGGCGGCACCGCGCTGGACCCCGAGGTCGTGGCGCAGCTGCTGGGCCGCCGCAAGAAGAACGACCCGCTGCAGACCCTGACGCCGCGCGAGCGCGAGGTGCTCTCGATGATGGCCGAGGGGCGCTCCAACTCGGCGATCGCGGCCGGGCTGTTCGTGACCGAGAAGGCGGTGGAGAAGCACACCTCGAGCATCTTCACCAAGCTGGACCTCACCCCGGCGGCGGAGGACCACCGCCGGGTGATGGCGGTCCTCCGTTACCTGAACGTCTGAGACGAGCCGCCGGGAGCCTGCGCTAGGCGGCGATCAGATCCCTGAGATACCGCACGGCCGGCGAGCCGTGCGCCAGCACCGCGTCGTGCAACTCCCGCTCCGACCACTCGGGATGGTCCGCCCGCAGATCGCGGATCAGGTCGGAGACCTCGACGTAGCCCACGTAGTACGTGGACAGCTGAGAACTGCTCAGCAGCGCGCGCCGCCACTTGCCCGCGGCCTCGCCGTCCTCCTGGTATCCGCGGCCGGTCATCAGCGCCATGGCCTCGTCCTCGGTCATGCCGTGGCAGTGGACGCGGCCGTCCAGGACGGTGTTGATGATCATGCGGAGCTGCATCTTCAGCTGCTGCATCCGCACCGCCCGCGCGTCGCCGTCGCCGGGATACCCGTGGCGGGCCATCAGTTCCTCGGCGTACACGGCCCAGCCCTCGACGAACGAGCCGGACCACAGCGCGGCGCGCACCGGCGTCGGGGCCTGCTGGCGCCGCGAGTGCTGCAGCTGCAGCAGGTGCCCCGGCATGGCCTCGTGGACCATCAGGTTGTGCAGCATGTGCAGGTTGTACTCGCGGAAGAAGGAGTCGACGCGCTCCGGCGTCCAGTCCTCCGGCGTCGGCGAGATCGCCAGGATCGTCTGCACCTCGGCCGGCTCCAGCGGACCCGGCGGGTCGCAGTAGGCCACGGCCACGCCCCGGTGGACCTCCGGCATCGCGGCGACTTCATAAGGGTCCGGATACACGGTCACGAGGTCGTGCTCGCGCACGAAGGCGAACTGCTTCAGCAGCGCCTGCCGGCTGTACTCCAGGATGGTCTCGTTGTCCGGCGCGGCCTCGGCGAGCCGGTTCAGGACCCGCCGCACCAGCGCCGACCGATCCGCCTCGTCCGAGGGGACCGCGACCCCCTCGTAGTCCGCGGCGGCCTCCACGATCTCGGCGGAGACCCGGTCCAGATCGGCTTGCGCCCTCGCGAGGATCGCCGCCGCGTCCGACTCCGCGTCCAGGCTCAAGGACAGCTTGCGGGCGAACAGTTCCGCGCCTATCCGCGGGTCGCGGAACTCCTCCATGCCCGCGTCGCCGGCGGCCAGCCGCTCCTTGAGCCAGACGATGTGCTCCCGCAGAGCTTCCAACGCCGCCGGCCGGACCGCGTCGATCGCCGCCCGCGCCTCGGCGAGGCCGACCGCGGCCGGATCAGCCTTCGAAGCCTGCTCGACCGCCGCGTCCAGCTCGGCCCCGACCAGGTCCACGGTGCCCTCGAACTGGCCTATCGCGAGCTCCACGTGGATGCGCGACAACGGCTTGCCGGCCACCAGCGACCGGCTGCCCGCCAGCGCCGACGGCACCTGTTCTAGCCGTCCCGCGAAGGCCGTCAGCCGCTGCGCCGCCGGGGCGTAGTCGCGGGCCAGGAGCGTGTACAAGGCGATGCCGGGGTTCGCCTCCGCCGGGTTCCACTCGTCCTCGCGCAGGTCCTCGATCTGGAAGCGCAGCGCGGCCAGGTGGTTGGCCAGGATCGCGGCGTCCGCGCGGTTCGGCACGGACAGCTCCGCGCCGTCCAGATCGGCCAGGTCCGCCGCGCGCCCGGCCAGCCAGGCGGATTCGGCGGCCAGGCCGCCGGCGGACCGGTCCGGCAGCTCCGCGTCGTACTCGTGCAGGCCCAGTGTCCCGGCCCAGTCCGGATGGCGGCGGCACAGGCCGTCCAGGATGTCGGCGGCCAGTGCCTCGAAGCGTGCGTCAGGGGTGTCTGCCATCCTCAGACCATAGAGGACTGCCCGCAGCTGAGTTCGAGTGAAGAGTCTGCACTCCGGTCATCAGTACTGCATATGCTGTGACCATGTCTTCTCAGCCGCCTTGGGAGACCCAGATCCAGCCGGGTTGGGGGTCCCAGCCACCGCCGGAGCAGCCGCAGCCCGGGCCGCAGCAGCCGCAGCAGGGCGAGGGCTGGAATCAGGGCTCGTATCCGCCTCCGCAGCCGCCCCCGGGGCCGCCGCCGCAGCCGAACCGGATCCAGTTCCCGCAGGCTCAGCCGCCGCAGCCGGACCAGGGGCCGTTCCCGCAGGGCCAGCCGCCGCAGCAGGACCGGATCCCCTACCCCCAGGGCCAGCCGCCGCAGCCGGACCAGGGGCCGTACCCGCAGTTCACCGTGCAGCCGCCGCCTCCGCAGTTCACGCCGCCGCAGATGCCGGGCATGCCCTATCCGGGCGAGGAGCCGCCGCCGAAGAAGGGCAACACCGGCCGGATCCTGGCCGGCGTCGCCGCGGTCGTGGTGCTCCTCGGCGCCGCGGGCGGTATCTATGTGCTGACCAAGGGCGACAGCAAGAAGGACACCAAGGCGCAGCCCGCCGCGGCGACCTCGTCCGCGGCCCCGACGACCCCGGCGTCGTCGAGCTCGGCGTCGTTCCCGGACAACAGCTACACCGGCTCGGCGGCCCCGCCCGCGTCGGCCTCGTCCACCGGCGGCGGCGCGAGCCTGGACAACGCGGCCACGGACAAGACGCCGTTCACCGCGCAGGCTCTGGTGGCGCAGTCGTTCACCGACGACAAGAACGTCACCTACGCGCTGAAGTACGCGCAGGCCCAGCCGTGCGCCAAGATCGGCGACACCGCCGTGCAGAACATCGTGAAATCCGCCAAATGCACGGACCTCATGGCCGCCTCCTGGATCGACCCGGACAACAACCGGATCGTCGTCAGCGCCATGATCATCCCCTACCCGGACGCCGCCACCGCCTCAGCGGTCTACAAGAAGCTGAGCGCCACGCACACGGGCGACTACGCGCAGTGGTGTCCGCCGGCCGGGCAGCCCGGCGCCGACACCTGCACCAAGCTCGCCAAGGCCGGCACGGTCACCCGCGAGGGCAAGTTCGGCAGCTTCCACCGCTACGTGCTGATCACCACGGCGGTCTACGTCGACCTGCGCAACGACGACAGCCAGAAGGACTGGCTGACCTCCGCCGCGCACGGCGCGTTCCAGAACACCCTGCCGGGGCAGTGATCCCCCTGGCGTCCGCACCGGCCCGCCGGTGCGGACGCGGACTTCCAAGGCAGCACTCAAGGCGCAAGGCAGCACTGAAGGGCCTCTCGCGAATCGCGGGAGGCCCCGAGGTGTTCAGTGGTGAAGCGCGGACCGGTCAGACGGTGTCGGTGTGCTTCTGGCCCTGGTCGGTGACCGTCGGCTGGCCGGAGTTCTCCACGGCGGGGGTCACGCGCGCGGAGTCATTGGCCTGCTTGGCGACTTCCTCGGTCTCCTTCTGGCTCTGCCGCATCTCGGACTTGAAGATGCGCAGCGACTGCCCCACAGAGCGGGCCATGTCCGGCATCTTCTTCGCCCCGAAGAGCAGGAACAGCACAACAAGGATCACGATGATGTGCCATGGCTGCAATTCGCCCATGAGTGGTCTCTCTTCTCCCGGTCAGCCAACGATTCGTGAGGAGAAGTCGGCCGGTCCGCTTCGCCTACCGCGTTCAGACTAACCCGGCACCCCTACCCTCTGGCTACCTCCACCTCGGCCGTAATGACGCGGTCACGGTACCGACGCGCGGCCGTTCGCAGGGCTTCTTCCGGATCCCAGCCGGCCGCGGCCGCCGCCACCGCCGTCGCCAGCAGCTGCTCGCCCAGCTCATCAGCGGTTTCCGGGAGGTCGGGGGCGGGACCTGCGGGCACGGCGAGGCCGGCCTTGCGGACCCGGCTCGCCAGTTTCGCGGCCAGCGCCAGCGCCGGCTGGGTCATCGGCACGCCCTCGGTCACCGACGCGCGCTGCTTCTCCTCGGCCTTGATCTGCTCCCAGTTGGCCGCGACGTGCTCGGCGGTCGGGGCGTCGACGTCCCCGAACACGTGCGGGTGCCGCCGGATCAGCTTGGCCACGATGCCGTCGGCGACGTCGTCGACGGAGAACGGATCGGATTCGTGCTCTTCGGCGATGCGTGAGTGGAACATCACCTGGAGTAGCACGTCGCCGAGCTCTTCACGCAGCGCGTCGCGCCCCGGGCCGGGGGTCAGCGGGTCGCCGTCCTCGATCGTCTCGACGGCTTCGTAGGCCTCTTCGAGCAGGTACTTCACCAGCGAGGCGTGGGTCTGCTCGGCGTCCCACGGGCAGCCGCCGGGCGAGCGCAGCCGGTTCATGACGTCCACGAGGTCCAGCAGGTGCGCGCCGGGCAGATCATAGGAACCGGGCAGGACTTCGAGCTCGGGCAGCGCCGCCGAGGCGAGGTTCACCAGACGGTTCCCCAGCGCGACCGCCAGTTCCTCGTCGAACTCCTCGTCCTCGGCGAGCCAGACGACCGTGCGGGACGGCGTGGCGGCCTCCAGAAGCCGTTCGGCGGCCATCGCCGGGCTGTGGTCCGGCAGCGCCACCACGGCGCCGGTGGCCTGCTCGACGTAGGGGATGTGCGGGTGCTCGGCGTCGGCGGCGAAGACCACGTCGGCCGCGCGCAGCGTCTCCCAGGCCGGCCAGGACAGCAGCCCGAGGGCGACCCGGGGCGAGGTGGCCAGGAAGACGATGCGGCCGGCGTCCGGCGGCGGGGCTTCGGTCATGGAGTAGATCGTAGGCGGGGCCGCGGATCGAAGCCGCTGAGATCGGCTTCGAGGAGGGCGAAGGCCCGCTGTGCGGCGGCGGCGACGGCCTCCACCGTCTCCGGGCCCTGCAAACCGTCCAGCAGCAGGCGGCGGCCGACGAAGTACAGGACCCGGTAGACCCCGGCGATCTGCGCGGCGACCACCCGCGCCGCCAGCTCCTCGGCCGGTGCCGCCTGGGCCACCAGGACGTCGGCCAGCGCCTGCTCGCGCTGGTCGTGGATCTGCCGCTCGCGCGCCGCCAGCGCCGGGCTGGCCAGCACCATCAGCGAGAAGTGCACGCCGAGGTGGCCCAGCGTCGGGTCCCCGGCCGCCAGCCGCTCGGCGTGGTAGCGGCGGGCCGCGGCCAGGACCGGCTCGCCCTCCGGCCGCGCCGCGATCGCCTCGGCCAGCCCGTGGACGATGTGCTCGGCCCGGTCGAAGACCAGGTCCTCCTTCAGCGGGAAGTGGTTCGTGACGGTCATCTTCGCCACGCCGGCGGCCGTGGCGACCTCGGCGATGGTCACGTTCTCGAAGCCGCGCTCGGCGAACATCGCGGTCGCGACGTTGGCGATCTCCTCGCGGGTCTGCCGCTTCTTGCGTTCCCGCAGCCCTGGGGCGCTCGGTGTCTCCATGCCTCCATATTAGGCTTGACCTAATAACTAGGTCCAGCCTAAAGTTTGGTCAGACCTAAGGAACTCGTCCGGGAGGGGACTCCGATGACCGCCGTCATCACCGACACCATGACCGCCGCGAACACGAACGACACGAACACCGCCGCCGCGCAGCCGAACCCCCTGAAGCAGACCTTCGGGCCGCTGGTCATCGACATCGCGGTCCCGCTCGGCGGGTACTACGCGCTGCACGCGGGCCTCGGCGTCGGCACCGCCGCCGCCCTGGGCCTGAGCAGCGTGGTGCCGGCGGCCCGCACGATCTTCGCCGCGGTGGCCAAGCGCCGGCTGAACGCGCTGGCCATGCTGATGCTGACGGTGAACGTCGTCGCCATCGCGCTGACCTTCGTCTCGGGCGACGCTCGCCTGATGCTCGCCAAGGACTCCGCGGTGAGCAGCACGATCGCGCTGGGGATCCTGTGGTCGGTGCGGGGCGGCAAGCCGATGATGTCGGCCGGGCTGAAGCCGTTCGTCACGAAGGGCGACGCGCGGCGGACCGCGGCGTGGGACGCCTTGCAGTCCGAGAGCGGGGAGTTCCGGAAGAAGGAGAACCTCTACAGCCTCATCTGGGGCGGGTGGCTGCTGGCCGAGTGCGTCGCCCGGCTGATCGGGGCGTTCACGCTGCCGGTGTCCACGATGGCCTGGCTGGGCACCGTGGTGCTGGTCGTGGCGATCGGCGCGGCCTGCGTCACCGGCGGGGCCGCGGTCGAGCCGCTGGAGAAGATGATCGAGGCCCGCGCCGGGGCCGCCTCCGGCGAAGAGCGTTGATACGATATATCGCGTCTGAGGACAGTGAACGACACAGCCATCACGGAGGGGCGGGCACCATGCGCGGCAAGGGCATCAACTACGACACCGGATTCTTCCCCGGCGGGACCGACTCGCGGCCGGACTTCGACGCCGAGACCGCCCGGCGCGAAATGGGGATCGTCGCCGACGGCCTGCACTGCACGGCCGTCCGGATCTCCGGGGCGCGGCCGGACCGGCTCGAGGCCGCCGCGCAGGCCGCGGCGGACGCCGGGCTGGAGGTCTGGTTCGCACCCTTCCCCTGCGAGGCCACGCGGGGGGAACTGCTGGAGATCCTGGCCGACTGCGCCCGGCGCGCCGAGCGGATCCGCGCGGCCGGCACCGAAGTGGTCTTCGTGGCGGGCTGCGAGACCTCGCTGTTCTGCCCCGGCTACTTCGACGGCGACGACAGCTACGCCCGCATCCAGACGCTGGGCGGCGGCGGGATGGAGCTGTGGAGCCGGCTCGGGGAGATCATGGCCTCGTTCAACGGGTACCTGGCCGAGGCCGCCGCGACGGTGCGCGAGCACTTCCACGGGAAGGTGACGTACGCGGCCGGGCCGTGGGAGTTCATCGACTGGACGCCCTTCGACTTCGTGTCCGTGGACGCCTACCGCTCGACGGAGAACAAGGACAAGTTCGCCGAGGAGATCCGCGTGCACTTCCAGCACGGCAAGCCGGTGGTGGCCACCGAGTTCGGCTGCACACCCTACGTCGGCTCCGGCGACCGGGGCGGCATGGCCTGGGCGATCCTGGACTCCTCGGTGGAACCCCCGGTCGTGAACGGCGACTACGTCCGCAGCGAGGACGAGCAGAGCACGTACTTCACAGAGCTCTACGACGTCTTCGAGGAAGCCGGGCTCGACTCGGCCTTCTGGTTCACCTTCGCCACCTACCGGGCCCGGCACGACCCGGCGGACCCGCGCCACGACCTGGACCTGGCCGCGTACGGCACGGTGAAGATGACCGGCCCGGACTCCCCCGAACTGAACTGGGAGCCGAAGAAGGTTTTCCACACGATCGCGGAGCGCTACGCGGCTTCCTGAGCCGGCACCGCGGACCCGCGACCGTGCCCGGACGTCACTGCGCCTGCTGCTGCTGGGCGGCGGCCGCGGCGGCGATCTGGGCCGCGGTCGGCCGGATCCACGTGGTCTGCGCCGCGACGATCTGCCGGGTGGCCGGGTCGAAGCTGCCGTAGCGCGGCGAGATCTTCACGTTGATCTCGGTGGCCGCCTTGGACAGCATCGGCGTGATCGCGCCCTGCAGGGCGGTCAGGCTGTTCTGGTCGTTGGGGTCCACGTGCAGCTTGGCCGCCTCGGCGTCGATCACCGCGGTGACCAGAGCCTGGATGTGGGTGTAGACCGGCACGCTGCTGGGCGCCAGGCCCGAGGAGTTCTGCTGCGACTCGGCGTCGGCCAGCGCCACCGCCTCGTTGTCGCTGCCGGTGAACCGCGCCGAGGCCAGCGAGGCCCGGGCCTGCTCGACCAGGGAGGTGTGCTCCTTGGCGTCGTCGGCCGCGGTGACCGTGATGCCCTGGTCGTCGGCGACCTTCTGCCACACCGCCTGCTGCACCAGCAGGTTGATCTGCGCCTTGGCCAGCGCCGAGCGCTGGGCGTCGGTGATGTCGCCCTGGGTCAGGCCGTTCTTCTGGACCAGCGAGACGATCGAGGCGACCTGGTCCTGCACGGTGGCGTCGGTGGTGCGCTGGCCCTGCACCACGGCCGCGGCCCCGGCCTGCATCGGGCCGCCGCACGCGGAGGTGGCCAGGGCTACAGCCCCGCCGAGGACGATGACGGCGGCGAGACGGACGGAGCGAGCGTGGTTCACGGTCCTGAACCTTCCTGGCGGCACATCAAGAAATACAGATCGACTCAGATCGACACCGCATCGTAGCGTTCCGCCACCGGCTTTGTGGAGTGGATCACACCAAGATCCTGATGAGGAAGCCGCGCCCGCCGCACCACCCGCGGCTGCGCGATCGCCATGCATCCGCACACCGCGGCGCTCACACCCCACAGCAGACCCGGCCCCGACAAGCCGAGCAACCACGTCCCCACCAGCGGCGCGAGCAGCGTGGCCACTCCCCAGCTGAGGCCGTAGACGGCGAGGTAGCGCGCCGAGGCCTGGACCGGAGCCAGTTCGCTGACCATCGCGAAGGACCGCCCCATGACGAGCAGATTGCCGAGGCTGTAGAGCGCCGTCGGCACGAGCAGAGTGGGCAGGGTGTGCGCGATCGCGTAACCGCCGAAGCCCGCGGCCATCATGAGGTAGCCGATGACGAAGGTGGCCGGGTGCGAGAGCGTCGCGAGCCGCCGGTTCCGCAAAACAGGGCGCGCGAGGACGAGCGTGCCGGTGGAGGCAGCCATGATCAGGCCGGCGTTGGCGGGATTCAGGCCGACGGCTCCGAGCGAGAGCGGCAGCAGGCTCACCATGAACATCGAGACCAGGGCGAAGACAGTCCCTGAGGCGGTGACGATGAGGAGAGTCCGATCTCGCCATGGCGAGATCGGCTGCGCCGCGACCGGTGCGGTCGGCTGGACGGTCGGCTGAGCGGTCGGCTGAGCGGTGGGCTGGACGGTCGGCTGAGCGGTCGGCAGCGCTCGGTCGGCATCCGCCTGGCCGCTGACCGGTTCTGCCTGCCGTTCCTCTGGTTTCCTGTGATCCGGCGCCAGGGCCAGCAGCACGATCACCGCGCACACCAGCCCCGTCCCGGCGTCGACCACGAACAGCCAGCGCAGACTCCAGCGCCCGACCACGTCGGCGATCACTCCGGCCGCCAGGCTCCCCACCGCCATGGCCGTGGTCAGCAGTCCGAAGGCGGCGGCCCGCCCGCCCGGCGGCACCGCGTCGGCGATCAGCGCCTGGCTCGGCGGCTCGAACAGCTCGAAGGCGAGCCCCATCGCCACCGCGCACAGCGTCGCCGCGAGCAGGTCGGGCGCGGCCGCCAGGCCCAGCTGCGCGACCGCCAGACCGACCAGCCCGGCCACGATCGTGCGCCGCCGGCCCCAGCGGTCCGCGAGCCGACCGCCGGCCAGCCGGCTGGGGATGGTCGCGAGCCCGAAGGCCGCCGACACGATCCCGGCCGCCGTCAGGCCCGCGCCGAAGGACCGGGTCAACAGCACCGTCAGGAACGCCAGCGAGAACCCGCCGAGCTGGTTCACCGCGCGCGCCATGATGAGCGCCTTGACCTGCCCGGGAAGTCGATCCGTCGCGCCCATTGCGTCCCCTGTCGCCGACCTGGTGTGCAAACTACTCGCAGTTGCAAATGATTCGCAAGTAATTCCACCAGGCCCCGCCGACAGGTTCGGGCTACATCTTCAGCACCGCGTCGATCAGGTCCCGCGCCCAGCCCAGCAGCTCCTGGTCGCGCAGCGGCTGCCCGCCGACCCGGGCGGTCATCGGCTTGGGCACCAGCATGGTGTCCGTGGCCGCCTTCACCAGCGTCTTCGGGTACAGCCGCAGCAGCCGCATCTCCTGCGACTCGCGCAGCTTCACCGGGCCGAACTTCACGAAGTTGCCCTGCACCGCGACCTCCGCGAGCCCGGCCGCGCGCGCGTCGATGCGGAACGCCGCGACCGCGAGCAGATTTTCCACAGGCTGTGGAAAACGTCCGTAGCGGTCGGTGAACTCCTGGCGGACCTCGGCCAGTTCCTCGTGCGAGCACGCGCTCGCGATGCGCTTGTAGGCCTCCAGCCGCAGCCGCTCGCCCGGGATGTAGTCGTGCGGCAGGTGCGCGTCGACCGGCAGGTCCACGCGGATCTCCACCTGCTCCTCGACCTCGCGGCCCTCGGCCTCCGCACGGTACTGCTCGACCGCCTCGCCGACCATGCGGATGTAGAGGTCGAAGCCGACGCCCTCGATGTGGCCGGACTGCTCGCCGCCGAGCAGGTTGCCGGCGCCCCGGATCTCCAGGTCCTTCATCGCCACGTACATGCCGGCACCCAGGTCGGTGTGCTGCGCGATGGTCGCCAGGCGCTCGTGCGCGGTCTCGGTCAGCGGCTTCTCGGGCGGGTAGGTGAAGTAGGAGTACGCGCGCTCGCGGCCCCGGCCCACCCGGCCGCGCAGCTGGTGCAGCTGCGACAGGCCGAAGTTGTCGGCGCGCTCCACGATCAGCGTGTTGGCGTTGGTGATGTCGATGCCGGACTCCACGATCGTGGTGCAGACCAGGACGTCGTACTCCTTGTTCCAGAAGTCGACGATCAGCTTCTCCAGCACGTGCTCGTTCATCTGGCCGTGCGCCGTGGCGATCCGCGCCTCGGGCACCAGCGCGCGCAGCCGGGAGGCCGCGCGGTCGATCGACTCCACCCGGTTGTGGATGTAGAAGGCCTGCCCCTCGCGCAGCAGCTCGCGGCGGATCGCCGCGGAGATCTGCCTCTCCTCGTACGGTCCGACGAACGTCAGCACCGGGTGCCGCTCCTCCGGCGGGGTCTGGATCGTGGACATCTCGCGGATGCCGGTGACCGCCATCTCCAGGGTGCGCGGGATGGGGGTGGCGGACATGGTCAGCACGTCCACGTTGGCCCGCGCCTGCTTCAGCTGCTCCTTGTGCTCGACGCCGAACCGCTGCTCCTCGTCCACGATGACCAGGCCCAGGCGCTTGAACTTCACCGAGTTCGCCAGCAACCGGTGGGTGCCGATGACGACGTCGACCGACCCGTCTGCGACGCCGCGCAGCACCTCCTCGGCCTCCTTGTCGGTCTGGAACCGGGACAGGCCCTTCAGGGTCACCGGGAACTGCGCGTAGCGCTCGGCGAACGTCGAGAAGTGCTGCTGAACCAGCAGCGTCGTCGGCACCAGCACCGCCACCTGCTTGCCGTCCTGCACCGCCTTGAACGCCGCGCGCACCGCGATCTCGGTCTTGCCGTAGCCGACGTCGCCGCAGATCAGCCGGTCCATCGGGACCGGCTTCTCCATGTCCGTCTTCACCTCGTCGATGCACGCCAGCTGGTCCGGGGTCTCGACGTAGGGGAACGCGTCCTCCAGCTCCCGCTGCCACGGCGTGTCGGCGGCGAACGCGTGCCCCGGCGCGGCCATCCGCGCGCTGTACAGCTTCACCAGGTCCCCGGCGATCTGCTTGACCGCCTTGCGGGCCCGGGACTTCGCCTTCTGCCAGTCCGCGCCGCCGAGCCGGTGCAGCGAGGGCGCCTCGCCGCCGACGTACTTGGTGACCTGGTCGAGCTGGTCGGTGGGGACGAACAGCCGGTCGCCGGGCTGGCCGCGCTTGGCCGCGGCGTACTCGATCACCAGGTACTCGCGGGTGGCGCCGGCGACGGTGCGCTGCGCCATCTCCACGTAACGGCCCACGCCGTGCTGCTCGTGCACGACCGGGTCGCCGGCCTTGAGCTGCAGCGGGTCGATGACGTTGCGGCGCCGCGAGGGCATCCGCCCCATGTCCTTGGTGGTGGCGCGCTGCCCGGAGACGTCCTGCTCGGTGATCACCCAGAGCTTGAGGGCCTCGGCGAGGAAGCCGTGGTCGATGCTGGCCGTCGCGACCGTGGCCAGCGCCGGCTCCGGGGCGGTCTCCAGCTCCGGGACGTACCGGGCGCCGATGTCAGCGCCCTTCAACACCTCGACCAGGCGCTCGGCCGAGCCGTGGCCGGCGGTGACCAGCACCACCCGCCAGCCCTCGGAGATCCGGGCCCGGACGTCGGCCAGCGCGCGGCCGGTGTCGCCGCCGTACTGCTCGGCGTCGTGGATCTCGCTGACCTCGGTGGCGTCCTCCTCCGGCAGCAGCTCCAGGTCCGGGGCGAAGGGCGTCAGCGACCACCAGGGCAGGCCCAGGGTGATGGCGTGCTCGCGGACCGACGCGAGGTCCTTCAGCGAGGCCGCGCCGAGGTCGATCGGGCTCTGGCCGCCGCCGGCCGTGGCGGCCCAGGAGGCGTCCAGGAACTCGGCGGAGGTGGCGGCCAGATCGGCGGCGCGGGTGCGCACGCGCTCGGGGTCGCACAGCACCACCGGCGAGCCGGCCGGCAGCAGGTCGATCAACAGCTCCATCTCGTCGACCAGGACCGGCGCCAGGGACTCCATGCCCTCCACGCCGATGCCCTCGGAGACCTTGCCCAGGATGTCGGTCAGCTCGGGGTGTTCCTCCATCAGCGCCGCGGCCCGCTTGCGGACCTCGTCGGTGAGCAGCAGCTCGCGGCACGGCGGGGCCCACAGCCCGTGCTCGGCCACCTCCAGCGAGCGCTGGTCGGCGACCTTGAAGTAGCGGATCTCCTCGATCTGGTCGCCCCAGAACTCCAGCCGCAGCGGGTGCTCCTCGGTCGGCGGGAAGACGTCCACGATGCCGCCCCGGACGGCGAACTCGCCGCGCTTCTCCACCAGGTCCGTCCGGGTGTAAGCGGCGGCGCCGAGCCGGTTCACCAGCTCGTCCAGCTCGACGTCCTCGCCGGTGCGCGCGGCCACCGGGACCAGGTCCGCCAGCCCCTTCACCTGCGGCTGGAGCACCGAGCGGATCGGCGCCACGACCACCTGGAGGGCACCGGCGCCCTCGGTGGCGGCGTCCGGATGGACCAGCCGGCGCAGCACGGCCAGCCGGCGCCCGACTGTGTCGCTGCGCGGCGACAGGCGCTCGTGCGGCAGCGTCTCCCAGGAGGGGAAGTCGACGACGGTCTCCGGGTCCAGCAGCCCGCGCAGCGCCGCGACCAGGTCCTCGGCCTCGCGGCCGGTGGCGGTCACGGCCAGCACCGGGCGGCCCGCCGGGCCTTGCGCGCGGGCCAGCGCGGCCAGCGCGAACGGCCGCACCGAGCGGGGCGCGGCCAGGTCGAAGGAGGTACGGCCGGCGGTGGCCGACGCTTCCAACAGCGCGGCGACACCCCGGTCGTCGGATACGGCGTCAAGAAGTCCGGACAGGCTCACAGGGGCCACCCTTCGCGCACGACGAACAGCCCGAAGCCATGAGACGGCGTCGGGATGCCTCTAGAGTACGCCTGGCTTACGACACTCGTTTGGGGATTATTCGGGACGAAGTCGCTCTCCAGGGGGCGACCTGGTCAGGCGACATACCCCTGACCGGTTCGGAGCCGGTACCTTTCTACCGGACCCAACAGATGTAAATAAGGCCGGAGCGAGACCTCAGATGGCACAGGCATCCGCACAGCGGCACGGCATACCGAACGGCCAGTTCGCCGGACGGATCATCGAGTTCAGCGACCCCGAACTCGACCGCAAGTTCCCGCACGGTATCTACCTGACCATGCACGGCTACCCGGAGTTCGCCGTCTACGCCCGCCACACCGTGCAGATCGCGGACCCGCCGTCCGGCCTGTCCGTGGACGAGATCAGGGTCACCGACGTCATCGCGGCCAACCTGCTGGCCGCCGACGCCGGCGACCCGCTGTGGAGCGGCCGGCCGAGCACCGCCACGCCGCAGGGCTGGACCTGGGCGCACGCCGCCGAGAGCCGCATGCTGCACTGCGTGCCGATCGAGCTGCACGGGGCGTTCCGCCACCACGGCGGCATGGCCACGCTGAAGGCCGACCGCAGCCGCTCGGGGCTGTTCACCGAGGGCATGCTGGAACCGGTCGCCTTCGAGCGCAGCGGCTCGGTCCCCGAGGACGCGATGGCGCAGTTGGAGCAGCACCTGGGCTTCGCGCTGCCGCCGTCCTACCGGCGCTTCCTGGCCGGCACCGACGGCGGCCGGCCGATCAGCCCGGCGGTGAACCTGGCCGGCGGCTTCATCGCCGACCAGTGGATGTTCGGCCTGCGCCGCGAGGACCCGCACCAGGACCTGGTGTACGCCAACCAGGCGCTCTACGACCGGTTCACCGAGGAGTTCCTCGGCATCGGCTACGTGCAGGGCGGCATGCTGGCGCTGAAGATCCGCGGCACCGAGGCCGGCTCGGTCTGGCTGTTCGACGACGACGACCCGCGCGACTCCGAGAGCCGCGACGCCGGCAGCGTGTGCGCCGAGCTGCTGAAGAAGGTCGGCAACGACTTCGACGACTTCGCCCGGCACCTGGTCGCGCTGCCGCAGCAGATCGTGGACATCGCGCGCTCCGCGGTGGACTCCGGACACGCCAAGGCCGTCACCGACATCGAACACCTGGGGGCGGCGCTCCCGGAGGGGCTGAAGGCGCCGCGGCGATGATGTGAACTCCCGTGGCGCAGGTCACACCAGACCGTGTCACGGGAGCCGGGGCTTCCCCGTCCTAGTG
This sequence comes from Catenulispora sp. GP43, assembly GCF_041260665.1. Lineage (NCBI taxonomy): Bacteria > Bacillati > Actinomycetota > Actinomycetes > Catenulisporales > Catenulisporaceae > Catenulispora > Catenulispora sp. GP43. The sequence continues at coordinate 154,626 of NZ_JBGCCT010000003.1, forward strand.
GTGTACCCAGCCAGAACAAGCCAGGGAGCACACCATGGAAGCCCGCATCGACACCTTCGCCACCCCGACCGGCGCCAAGTTCGCCAAGTACCTCATCGGCGCCAGCCGGGTCCTGCACGAGGGCAGCGTCCCGGTCTCGACCCTGCACCTGGTCGAGATCCGCGCCAGCCAGATCAACGGCTGCGGCTTCTGCCTCGACATGCACACCAAGGACGCCGCCGCGGCCGGCGAGACCCCCGAGCGCCTGAACCTGGTCGCCGCCTGGCGCGAGGCCGGCTGCTTCACCGACGCCGAGCGCGCCGCGCTGGAGCTGGCCGAGGCGGGCACCCGGCTGGCCGACGGCACCGGGGTGAGCGACGAGGTGTGGGAGAACGCCGCCCAGCACTACGACGAGGATCAGCTGGCCACGTTGGTCGCGCAGATCGCGCTGATCAACGCCTTCAACCGCGGCAACATCCTCGTGAAGCAGCCGGCCGGCGACTACGTGCCCGGGCAGTTCGACGCGCTCAAGTAGCGTGCCCCGTCGGGACGGCGCACCCCGACCCACCCCCCTTTGTCAGCCCTCTGGCACCGGCCGCCCAGCAGGGGCGCCGGTGCCTGCTTTTTGTTAAGTACGCCCGCACGCCACCCGAATGCTGCCTTGTGCGTGACCTGCCGATCTTCCTCCGCGTTGAGGGACCAGTTCCCCCATTCACGAACGCGATGAAAGGAGTCGGCGATGCGCAAGTACCTGTCCCTCGCCGTTGTGGCGTTGTCTTCCGGCGGGGCGCTGTTCGCCGCCGCCGGCGCGGCCAGCGCGGCCAGCGCCAACGACAACCTGGCTGCCGCCCCGTGGCTGAGCTCCAGCCCGATGGCGATGCACGCGGCGCCCTTCACCCACCACCACGATGACGACGACGCCCTGTGCGGCGTACAGAAGGCCGACTACCGCATCGGCACGCTCGACGCGAAGCTGGTCCAGAAGGGCTGCATCGGCGGCGACTGGGACCAGCAGATGCCCACCGTGCCCGGCCCGCCGCCGGTCGGCTCGCCGGATCCGTGCCCGACCAGCTGCACCCCGACCCCGCCGACTCCTCCCACGCCCCCCACCCCGTCGGTGCCCCCGCCGCCGCCGGTGCCGTGCCCGCCTCCGGTCATGACGCCGCCGCCGGTTCCGTGCCCGCCCCCCACGCCGGACCCCTGCCCCCCGGGTGACGACCACGGCTGGGCGGCGGCTCCGGCCGACGCCACCCAGGCTCCGGCCGACGCCACCCAGGCTCCGGCGGACGCCACCCAGGCTCCGTTCGCGACGGGCAACACCACCGCGGGTCTGCCGATCGCCGGCAACGCGCCAGGCGGCCTGCTCTAGCAAGCGGTGCGGGCCCGGCACCGACCGCCGGGCCCGCGCTTCGAAAGTCAAGGGAGTACCACCTTGCGTGCCCGAGCAATCCTGACAGCGGCGGCCGCGACCGCGGCCACGCTCGGTGGCGTTCTGGCCTCGGCCGGCAGCGCCGCGGCGAGGACCGCACCGCTGACGACTCCGGCGCCCCCGACAGCGCCCAAGGCCGCCCCGGCCCCGGGGATCCTGGCTGTCGAGAACGCCTTGGAGTTCGTCGACAACTGGTGCGTCGCCCCGCTGCGGTTCACCGGACCGCTGGCCGCGAACCCGTTCCCGACCGTGTCCGACGCCTGCGGAAGCCACCGCACCGGCGGCGGTGTCCGTGTCCTGAGCAACATGTGTATCGCGCCGATCACCATGGACGACCCGATGGGATCCGGTCCGGCGCTGACCACGGTGTGCAGGAACGACGACGCACCGGGACCCGGATTCGAGATCCTGCGCAACGTGTCCGTCGCGGGCGTTCAGGCCACATACTGAGCGCCGCATTCCGACCCACATTCCACACCGGCCCCGCCAATACATTTTATCTGGCGAATCGTTGGTCATACCGAACCGGCCGGACGACGGTACGCCGCCAGACCTCCGAAGGGGTCAAGAAATGCGGAATATCGTCGGCCGACCACCCTTCTCGACATTGCCCGGCACCATCCGTGAGATGTCGACAGGTCATACATCTGACCAGCTCAGATGACATGGACAGGCACCGTGGAAAGTACGAAGAATGACGTCCTATCAATCACTCGTCAGCGTCTTGGGCCGCGCGCCTCCCGACTTGATATACGATTCTTCGCGAATGGCAGTATGGTTCAAAGCAACAAGGTGGCGGGCTTCGGATTCCTCGCCCGTCAGGTCACCATCGATCCACATCGACAAGGAAGAACGATCAACATGGCATTTCTGAAGCACGCCACCGTTATCGCCGCGCTGGCCAGCGCGGGTGTCGTGGGCACGGCCGGCATCGCCTCCGCGGCGGCCGACGACGCCTGGCACGGCGGCCGCGAGCACCACAAGGTCGGCGACAACAACGTCGGCCAGGGCGGTCTGATCCCGGTCAACACGCTGAACAACGTCAACGTCGCCCCGAACCTGGGCTGCCTGGCGCACAACACCGTGCCGGACCTGAACGTCCAGTCCCTGGTCGGCGCGGCGCCGATCGGCGTGACCCTCAACCACCTGCTGGAGCACACGCACCTGAACGTGCTGTCCAACGGCAACATCGACACCGACGTCTACGACAACTCCTGCACCTCGAACCAGGGTTCGTCGCAGGCCGGCAACAACAGCCACGGCAGCGTGGGCGCGGGCGACAGCAGCAACACGCACGCCGACGGCACCGGCGCGGGCTCGCAGAACAACGGCGCGGGCGCCGGCGCGGGCGGCCTGATCGGCTCCTCGGGCCTGCTGGGCAAGGGCGGCCTGAACCTCGGCGGCTGAGCCCACACACCCTGGTGTGACGCGTGCCGGAGTCCGCTCCAGCACGCACCGCCGACGGAAGACGACGGGGACTGATCTCCCTCGTCGCCTGATCGGGCGACAAGCCCGCATCGCTCGTCGGAGTGAAACGAAAAGCGTAAGAAGGCCCCGCGGGATGCGTACCGCGGGGCCTTGTCCATGTGCGAGTACCGCCCCGGCACCGGCCGGAGATCCTCAATTGGCAGAGGTCCGGTGGAGGGGCGGTGCTCAGCTCACTGATTCTCTGGTCGTCGACGCACTCGTCGTCACCGGCGGCCGGGCGTCCCGACCCGGAGCGCCGGCGGTGGGGTGTCCTGTCAGCCGTTCGACGTGCTCTTGGCGCCCTTCAGCGCGTCGCGCACGGTCTTGGCGTCCGTGATCGCCTTCTTGAGGTCCGCGCGGGCGTCCTTGGCGGCGCCGCTGACGCCCTTCACCGACGCGGTCAGGGCCTTGCCGTCCGGGCCGGGCTGCAGGCCCAGCAGGCTCGCGTCCTGACCGGAGATCCGGGTGGTGGCGGCCTGGACCGCGCTGCTCATGTCGGCCAGCAGGTCCTTGTTCGCCTGGGTGTCGGCGGCCGGGTCCTTGGCCAGCCGGTCGGCCAGCTCGTCGTGCACCTTCACCAGACGCGCCGCGGCGGCGGTCTCGACATCCATCGCGTGCGTGAGGTGGACCTTCGGCGCCACCAGGATGTAGACGCGGTAGTCGTCGACCATCGCCTTGCCGTCCGCGCGGACGGCGGCCTCGGTGGTCTCGCCGGCCACCTTCGTCTTCAGCGCGGTCAGGCCGGAGACGTCGGAGGCCAGCAGCTGGGTGAGGGTGGCGCGGGAGGCGTCCGGCACGTCCTTGTAGGCGGCCAGCGCCGTCTGCATCTTGCCCAGATCGGTCAGCCGGCCGGTGATGCCGTCGGTGACCGCGGCCTTGGCCTTGGCCAGGCCGGCGGCGTTGTCGGAGGTGGTGGCGGCCTGCGCCGGCAGGGCGACGGCGCCGACGGCGATGAGGGCGCCGACGGCGGCGGCGCTCAGACGGGTACGCATGGACATGGTGGTCCCTCCTTGGAGGATTCGAGGACGAAGGAAGATGTGGGGGCCCGGCGGGCTCAGCCGTTGTCGCCGGCCGTCTGGGTCGGCTCGGCCGAGCTCAGCGCGCCGTCGATGTCCGACAGCTGCTGGTCCAGCGAATTCAGGTCGCCGTCCGGGTCGTCCGCCACGCCGTGGGAGTCGGTGCTGCCGACGGTGCCGGCGCTGCTGGCGCCCGCGGCCGCGCCGCCGGGCGCGGTCGAGGTGGCGGTCACGCCCGCGCCGGCCGGGGCGGATCCGCCCGTGCCGACCGATCCCTTGCCCGAGCACGCGGCCAGGGCGCCCACACAGGCCAGAACGGCCAGGGCCGATGCGATTCTCGACTTCATGCCTCGATGGTCGCCCCCGCGCGGTAAGCCCTCGATCAATAAGGGATGCATAAACGCCCCGGGGGAGATCCCCCGGGGCGTTCGGTGCGGCTCGGCGCGGCTCGGTGCGGTCAGCCGGTGATGATCGCCGGGTCGCTCACGCTCGGCCGGCCGTTCTCGACGTGGCCGGCGAACCGCCGCACGTACGCGGCGTCGTGGTCGGAGGTGACCGTGGCGTCGTACCAGCCGTCGGCGCCGGAGGCGTTCACGACGTACGTCACCTGCTTGCCGGCGCGCACCCGGTGGGTCGTCTTGGCGTCGCAGCCGTAGGAGTCGGTGACGGTCGCGGTGACGTCGGCCGAGCCGGTGTTGGTCAGCGTCAGCTTCAGGTTCCGGCTGTTCCCGACGTGCTCGGCGACGACCTCCAGGCCGGCCTTCGCCGCGTCGCCCCGGAACTCGCGCAGGAAGCCGTTGGCCCCGCGCACGTCGTAGTCGTAGGCGCCGGCGAGCTTCCAGGAACCGTCGATGCCCTGCCCGGCGCCGACCGTGTAGCTCCACGGGCCGGTCTTGTCCACGGTCGAGGTGACCACGAAGTTCGCGCCCGCGCCGCCGCGGCTGGCGAAGGCGATCCGCAGCGCCCCGCCCGCGATCCGGCCGTCCGCCGCCAGGTCGTACGGCACCGCGCGGGCGGGGCGCCGGCCGGCCTCCTGCTTCGGCATCGACGCGGTCGCCGGCAGGGTCACGGGGTAGCTGGCGTGCCGGGCGTGGTCCGGCGGCACGTAGGAGGCGGTGCTCGGCAGCGGCGGGACCTCGGTCTGGCCCAGGCCGAAGTCGAAGGCGCTGGTCAGGTCGCCGCAGACGGCCCGGCGCCAGGGCGAGATGTTGGGCTCGTGGACGCCGAACCGCTTCTCCAGGAAGCGGATCACCGAGGTGTGGTCGAAGGTCTCGGAGTCCACCCAGCCTCCCTTGCTCCAGGGCGAGACCACGAACATCGGCACGCGCAGGCCCAGGCCGTAGGAGCCCTCGTCGAAGCCGCCGCCGGCGGAGTAGTACTCGGTCGAGGTGTCCACCGTGGAGCCGCCGCCGACCGGGCCGCCGGGCACGAACGGCGGGACCACGTGGTCGAAGAAGCCGTCGTTCTCGTCGTAGGTGATGAACAGCGCGGTCTTGCTCCACAGCTCCTCGTCCGAGGACAGGATGTCCAGGACCTGCGAGACGTACCAGGCGCCGTAGTTCACCGGCCAGTTCGGGTGCTCGCTGAACGCCTCCGGCGCGGTGATCCAGGAGACCTGCGGCAGCGTGCCGTTCTTCACGTCCTGGGCCAGCACGTCGAAGTAGCCCTGCCCGGCCGCGGCGTTGGTGCCGGTGCGCGCGTTGTCGTACAGCGGGTCGCCGGGCTTGGCGTTCTGGTACTGGTGGAAGTACAGCACCGAGGTGTCGCCGTAGTTGCCGATGTAGGCGTCGTCGGTCCAGCCCCAGGACCCGTTGGCGTCCAGGCCGGTGCCGGTGTCCTGGTAGATCTTCCAGGAGACGCCGGCGGCCTGCAGTCGCTCGGGGTAGGTGGTCCAGTCGTAGCCGGCCTCGGCGTTGTTCAGGACCGGGCCGCCGCCCTTGCCGTCGTTGCCCGTGAAGCCGGTCCACAGGTAGTAGCGGTTGGGGTCGGTCGAGGTCATCAGCGAGCAGTGGTAGGCGTCGCAGACCGTGAAGGCGTCGGCCAGCGCGAAGTGGAACGGGATGTCGCTAGCCACGTATGTAAGTACGTTATAGGACTGCAACAAAAGGGCCTGTGGCCAGGCACGCCGCAACTCTCTTCTAGGTTTTGATCATCTCGTCGGTCGGGCAGGCTGCGCCTTGCCGGGCGTCGTCCCCATCGTCAAGCGCTCTCCTTGACGATGGGGATGGCGTCTGGCAACCCTCGTGGTGTCCGACCGGGGAGATGATCAAAACCGGACGCAACCAAGATCGCTCGGGAGTGATCTTCGCGGCCATCTCGGAGGGAGGGCTCGCCGAAGGCGTCGTTTCAGCTCTTCGCTTGTGGCCAACTGCAAACGGCCACCTGTTGGCCTGTTCCGGTGACCACGCGTCCCAAGAGCGGAGGGGGTGTCTTCGTAGGAGGGCAAGGGCTAACGAAGTGCCCTTGACGTCCGGAGAAGGCGCCACCGTAGCGGCGGCAAAGACTCGTAAGTAACAAGACCACAATCCGGACGTGCGTCGCCGAAGCGAACTCGCCGGCCGAATAGCGCCAGCGCTCTCAGCTTGCAGTCGCAAGCTGAGCCATCAGAATATCCGCTTGAACTGTGCATCTAAATCCGGTGTCGTCGTCGGACATGTCAGCCGACGCATCGTTGAAGAGTGAGGGCATCGCCCGCGATAGAGGGCTAGTCCACGCGCTACCTTTCAGCTCGAAGCGTCTGGGCTCCGTCTCCGAACTGCACCACTCCCACGTGTTACCGCACATGTCGTACACGTCGAACGGGCTGACACCACTGTGGAATCGGTCGACGGGCGTCGTCGACGCGATGCGACCTTCACGAACATTGCACTTCGCGGGGGTGGGCTGATCGCCCCATGGGTATAGATCGCCTTTCGTGCCTCTGGCGGCCTTCTCCCATTGCTGGCCGGACGGTAGCGACTTCTGCGCCCAACTTGCGTAGGCACTCGCATCTCTCCACGTCACGAACACAACCGGATGGTCTCGAAGCTCTGGCGCCATGTTGCCCTTGTCCCAGTGTGCTGGGGGTTGGTGGCCTGTTGCAGCGACAAAGCGTGCGTAGTCGGCATTGGTGGTGGGGAACACGTCAATGTAATAGGCGGATAGCCAGACAGGTTCTTTGTCTGCTCCCGCAAGGAAGACGCCAGCGCTGATCAGCGTCATGAGCTTGCCGTCAACAGGGTGCCTGACCTGTTGAAGCGCCTCGGCAGCCATGGACAAGTCGGAGCTGGGATCAAGCATGATGGACGCGAGCCCCATGGTCGCCTCGGCGAATCGGGCTTGAACGTCCTGGTTTGAGGTGGCAAGCACGGTATCTAGCGCCTCCTGGTTGACCGGACGCGGCCGAATCTGCTCACCGCCGGCTTCCCACTTGGAGATGATGCGAGGGCTGATACCGAGGTAGTCAGCGAACGCGCGCACGCTCATGCGCTTAGCTTCTCTGAGCGCACGCGCTTCGATTCCTGACCAGCGACGGACGGTGATCACGGCAACTCCCCATGGTAGGTGCTCCGATCACCGTATCGTCACTTGGGGACGACCGTCAGTAACTAGAGCGCTTCCCCAAGGAACCGCAGGTACTTCGCTTGCAGCTCGCCAAGGATTGGATGCTCGTCAGCAAAGACCCGTCCATCGATGGCGCTGATGGGGCGGACGCCGATTGACGTATTGGTCGCGAATGCCGCTTCCATGCCGTGCACCTCGTTCAGGTTCACACGTGCTGTGACGCTGGGTCCGTGAACCTCGGTCAGCACGTCCATGGTCACTCCGGGCAGGACGTCACCTTGCGGCCAGACGATCTGATCTCCGTCGAAGAATCCGCAGTTCCAGGTAACGCCTTCGGAGATGAACCCGTCGCGATCGACGAAGATCGCATCGTCGTATCCGTTGAGCTGGGCAATACGACGATGGCGAAGCGAACCCATCAGGCCAATGTGCTTGACCTGCGGTAGGTCTCGCGTGAACTGAGCGCTCTGGACTCGAAGGGGAGACAGCGGCAGGACGGCAGCCGGTCGGCTTGTCACCAATACCTTTGGGTCTGCCTTCGAACCGGGGTGTCCCATCTCCAACTCAGGGTCGAAGATCGTCACACGAATGACGAACGAGCCGGTCTGGTCGGCCGTGGCCTTGCGTACAAGGAAGAGGACATACTCGGGGTCGAGGTCAGCATCGAAGACGGTTCGACAGTCGCGGACCAGCCGGTTCATGTGAAGAGTGAGCCCTCGGACTCTGCCGCCGTCAACGCGCATCGACGTGAAGTGTCCGTAGTTTGTGAGCGCGAGGGCCCTGAGCTCGTCGGCAGTCACAGGTACGCCGTTCAGTTCAGCCATGGTCGCAGTGTTGCACGAGTTCGGGATGAGATCGACTGATCTTGTACTAAGACTTCCTAAGTTCCACGCTAGTTCCACAGTGAGGCGACACAGGGTCATTCCCGGCAATGCGCCTGTTCAGCATCCTTGAAGCGTGAGGACGAGAACGAGTGCTAAAGGACCTACCCGGAAGGAAGCGCCCGGCACGAAGTCACAAGCCGAGGCTCCGAACGTGCTGTCGCGGAAGGCACAGCTGCGTGCCATAGCGGTTCGTGACTACGCCCGGCTACGGGCACATGCTCGCAACTGCACGGATTGCAGGCCAGGTGTTGCGGACACCGATCCGCCTGTCATCAATCGGATCTGTCGAGCTGGCATGGCTGGCAAGTTCGACTACAAGCGGTCGTATCAGGCCTGGTTGAACTGCCCGGACAGGGAGGCGTCGTGAGCCTGCTGAATGACGGCCAGCCTGTAGCGCTGCACGAGATTCCTCGCGGGTCGTATGTCCTGGTGTCCGAGTCAAGGTGGCTTCGCCTCGAAAGCTGGACGGTGTTGGACAAGAGCGCGCGTCCCGATGCAGCCCGCTACATGGTGGCGTTCACTGGAGTGGCCGAGCGTCGATGTTCCACAGTGAGCCGTGTTGGCCGGTGTGGTCTGGTGAGGAACCCCCGAGTGTGACGGCGGTCTTGTCGTGACGTCGCAAAAGGCTGGCACGCACGCCGAGTCGGGTGAGTCGCGGGGGTACACCCTGTGGCTTTTTGTGATCACCACCGTGACGTCGGCCCTGACCGTGGCGGTGGTCGCGTTCGCGGACATGGCCATAGGCGGTGTCCACCAGTGATGGCCAAGAGTTTGCGTGTGACCCGCGTCGCCGAGGGGTGGCGTGGAGGGCGGGCCGTGGTTGCCAGACTCGGTGCCGTCGCGCGCGGGGTGGGGGCGGTGGTTGTCGCCCGGCCTGGCGTCCTCGCCTCGCGCGCAAGACTTCCTCGGGGAGCACCCGGGGGTTGAGCTTGTGGAATCCGGATCCTAGGGATTTATCGTCCGGGTTCTGCAAGGCGGTGGCGGAGGCGCTTCCGCTGTCGCGCACGTGACCGGTCGTTTCCTGGTCAGCCACGTGTGAGGTTGCCAAGCCGGGCCACCCCACTTCTCGCTCAAAGGTGCGGGGTGGCCCGGCGGGTCAGCAGACCCGGTGCCGATGGTATCGGGGTGTTCTGACATGCCTACATCACCTGATACCTCGGTGCGGTCCTGTTGGTCCGTTTCGGGGAGGTCGGTTTCTGCATGGATGTTTGGGGGGTCCACCCGGATTTTTGGGAGTACCGGGTGGGGGTGAATTACGTTCGCGCACGTGAGCGGGCGCAGTGGCTTGCGAGTGCGTTGCTCGATGTGGCTGGAAGCGAGTCGGCGCCGGAGCGTGTGCGCCTGGCGGTTGAGCTGTACGGCGTGAGCCTTGCGGTTCGGGTGGATGGGACGGTGGCGGCGTGGATCGGTCCGGATCCGGATGACGCTGAGATGTGGGGCGAGGTTGGGCCTGATGAGCCTGTCTGCCTGGGGCTTGGGGGCTTTCGGGCTGTGGCCTGAACCTGGCGGTTGGCGTTTCGTGAGTTGTCTGCGGCGGGTTCGGCCGGCGGGGCGTTCTGTGCCCCGCCTGCCGGTTCCGCTGGTGAGTCCGGCGTTCTTCGGGACGGCGTGACCTATTTCGACAAGGTGCGGTGAGGCGTGGTTTGGCGGGCAAGCCCTCTGGTACTCAAGCGGCTGGCTGCGATGCAACGGCAGTTGGCGACTGCCCGGCGCTCGGCACAGATTGAACGTTCCGCGTTGGCTGATCGGCTGGGATGCCGAACCGTCCTGATGCCTGAGTGGTCGTAACGGCATGGTGCTGCGGGTTGATGCCGAGGCGGAGTGGATGCTCTCGGGGATCGTTCACGGGTTGCGTTCCGCGCGTGAGGCGGCGGGCCTTAGTCAGAATGCGACGGCTACCAATCTGCCGGTGCGTGGTAGAGCGGTTTCTGAGTGGGAGACCGAGGTCATCATGCCGGGTCTGGATCACCTTGTTTTGTGGGCTGATGAGCTTGAGTTGCGTCTGGTGATCAGGGATTGCGGTGTCGAGTTGGGCGTGTCTTTGGCGCGAAGGCCGGGGGAGACATGGGTTCACTACGAACGGCGGCGGCTGGTTCTTCCGATGCGGCTGCGTCGGGAGGCTTGGGGCATGACGCAAGGAGAGGTGGGCGGGCGTATTGGCGTGTCTAGGGACTCGATTCAGCGGTGGGAGTGTGCTGACGTGCCGACTCGGCCGATTGCGTTGGTGGTGTGGGCTCGGGAGATGGGCTTTCGTGTTGGGCTGTGTGCGGCGGGGCGGCCGGGCGCTGCATCGCGTCTGCGTCGGCTTCGGTATGGCGCGGGCGTCGCTAACGTGCGCCGCGATGACCAGGTTGTGTGAGCGTGAGCCTGCGTAGGGCGGGTGGGTGGGGCGCGGTTCCGGCGGCCGCTTGGTTGGCGTGGGCCTGTGGTTTCTGCTGCGGGACGGTGTGTGTTGCTGCGCCTGGTTGTGCGGGTTCGGCCGCGGGGCCCGGGGTTTGGCCCCGCGGGGGGTTCCGCTGGTGAGTCAGGCGGTCTTGAACAGGTAGGTCAGCATGGCTGCGATGCCGTCGGCGTGCATGGTGTAGAGGGTGGTCGGGATGACGTACAGCAGCCAGGCGGCGGCTGTGTAGCGGGCGATGGTGGCCAGGGTCAGGCTGAGGTCTGAGGCGTTGGGGTCGGCGGAGTGGCGGGCTGTTTTCATGGCGGCGCCTGCGGCTGCGGCTGTGGTCCACAACGCTGTGGCGTAGAGGCCAGTCGGCCATGTCCAGGCGTAGAGCGTGAGTCCGGTGGCGACAACAGCGCGGATGCGCAGGAACCCTTTCGGCTCGTGCTGGTTCGGCCGGGTTGTGTTTCCCGGGGTGAGGTGCCGGATCCGGTCGACGTGGTAGCCGGGTCGGCCTATCTCGTCGTCGGGATGGTTGGTCACGTTCATCAGCTCCCTGATTTGTGGTCTCAGGCTATGTGTGTCCGGTGACGGGTGGGAGCGGATTTTAAGTAGGCCGGCGGGCGGCTGGCGTGGTCTCGCGAGCGGCAGGAGTCCGTGCCGCCCGCCTGCCGGTTCCGCTTGGTGACTGTGCGGGTTCGTGTGTCTGGTGGCCGGTGCCCCGGTGCCGGGCCGATAGCGAGCAAAGGCCGGGTGAGGCTGCCGCCGAAGGCGTCCTTTACCCCCGGCTCCATGATCACGTTTGGTGCCTGGGGCGGTTCTTCACGTGCTGGCTGGGGCGGTCTGGGTTGTGCGCGTGGGCGTGACGCGCCGAGCCGCGTGGACCGGCCGAAGGCCGCATGCCGCGCGGGCGCGGGCGCGGTGCGGCCGCGCGCGGCGGCCGTAGGCCGCCCCTTGAGTAAGTAAAGGACAGTTCCGGCGCCTGGTGATCCAGGGCTCGGGGGTGGGTCGCTTCGTGTGGGTGACCACGCACGGGCGTGGCGGTGGTGGAGGGGGCGGGGGTGGGGTACGGATCCGGCGGCCGCCGACGCGGCGCTGACCGTACGGCCGGGGTGCGTGGCCGGCTGTCTGCTCGCGGGCTTCACCTGGTCGGCGGTCTGCTGCTCGTCGTCCTCGGGGGGTGGGTCGCCTTGGGTGGGTGACCACGCACGGGCGTGGCGGTGGTGGAGGGGGCGGGGGTGGGGTACGGATCCGGCGGCCGCCGACGCGGCGTTGATCGCGCGTGGTCGGCGGCCTGCGGCGTTCTACTTGATGGCGTAGGCGAGTCGGATGGCTTCGGCGCTGGTGGTCTCGGTTTCGGCGAGTACGGTCCGCCCCTTGGCGGAAGTCACCAGCGTGGTCTCCAGAATCGGCGTGATGTCTGGTAGCGCTAGCGCCTTGGACTCGTCAGGGGTGGGCATGCGCGCTGCCACAAGCTCTTTGGCGGCGAGTTTGCCGTGTCGTGCAGATAGCGCCGACAGCAAAGCTGGACGCTCGGGGAACGGATCGGTCTCCAACCCGGTGCCCTCGGCGGCGGCGAAGGGCAACAGGGTGCGGGTGAGAACTCTGCGGCCGTTGGCCGGCTCCACCCCGGTTGCCTCACAGACGTACAGGGCGCTGCCCTCGGGTACATCGATGAGTGCAGCAGTGGCAGCATCGGCATCCTGCCGGAAAATGTGTGCCGAGCCGAGCGGGTCCAATAGGACCGCGCGTGGGCGCGTCTTGATGGCGGCGGTGGTGTTGCGGCTGCGGACGAAACTGCCTCTGCCGTGCTGGATCTCGATCAGGCCCTCGGTGCGAAGAATGACAAGGGCCTGGCGCAGGGTCGTGCGTGATACGCCGTACTGGTCGAGCATCCGGGCCTCGGACGGGAGGGCCTCGCCTGGTCCGTAGACGCCTTGCGTGATGTCGTCGCGGATGGCTTCTGTGACCTGCTTGTATAGCGCATCGTTTCTGACGATCCGTGCCATGTCTGGCCAGCCTTAGCTTGAGGGCGCTTGTTGCGCGCTGGTCCCGGCCTCGCTCGGCCGGTCACGTTTCGGTAACGGTTCTTGAGTCTGTTTGCCGGTCGCCCGGGGCTGTCGAGTCGGTATCAGAACCCTGCTACCTGCGCTTTGATGCCCGTCGGCCGGTAGTCATCATGATAAGTAATGAGTGACGTCTGTCAAAGGGCACGGATACTCTCGTTCTAACTCGTCATGATGAGTTACGTCCTACAAGTGAGGGCGTCCTCGTCGGGCGTGTGGCGCCTACGCGGGCGGCCTGCCGGGGTCCATTCGGCCGGCCGTCTGCGTGGGCACCGGTGGGGCGGCTCGTTCCTGGTCCGCCCTGAGTGGGCCTGAGGGCCCGGAGACGGGAGTGTGAAGGTGCAAAACGTCAGGGTGGATACCGGCGATTGGATCAGGCCTCGCCTGATCGCCGATCCGGAACCGGTGACCGATTTCGACACCGGGGAGATCAAGATCAACCCCAAGACTGGGGAGCGGGACTATGTGCTGTCGGTGGCCGTGCGTCGGGAGGGCCAGCGACGCGGTAGCGCCGTAGAGGTCAAGGTGCGCGGGATGAGCGCTCCGGACGTGTCTGAGGGCGACGTGGTCTCGCTGAACGGGCTGATCGTCACCTATTGGGAGCAGAACGGCCGGTCTGGCCTGGCCTTTCGTGCGGATTCTGTCACCCGGGCCACCGTTCCCGGGTCGGGGAGCGCGGGGCCGGCTGCGCCTTCGCGTACCGCACCGAGTGGAACCGGGGCGCAGCCTGCCCCAACCACGGCACCCCCGACCGGTGGGCCTCGGTCGGCCAAGGGCGGCGAGTCCGGGTGAGCTGCCGAAGCGAGGCGATAGCCCGGATCAGGGAAGGTGTCGAGTCCCTGGCAAAGCTCGCCGACCTGGCAGAGGGCGCCGAGAAAGCAGGGAAGCACGCTGAGTGCAGCGGCTACCTGTTCCAGATCTGCACAGTCGGCACCGCCTTGGCGGACTTCGCGGGCCTTCGTGCTGAGGCGACGGACGGGGAGGGCTGAGGCGATGTCGTCAAACGCTGCCCTGTCGGTGGCGCTGCTCCTGGTGCTCGCCGTGCTGCTGGTCGCCAGCCCGACCCTGCGTAAGCGGTACCCGCGAACGTGGTGGTATGCCGTGTCGTTCCCGATCCTGTGGGGACGGATCCGGTTCACCTGGCGTCGGCTGGCCTGGGAGTGCGACCTGGCGGTGACGCGCAAGCGGGCACACGCCATGCTCGGGGGGATCCTGATCAAGGGCAAAGAGCTTGATCCGGTGGTCCCCCGCCTGTCGATGGCCTGGCCCCGGCCGTTTCTGGTGACGGTGCGGGCCAGGATGTTGCCGGGTCAGACTCCTGATGAGTTCGTTGACGCGGCTGAGGCGATGGCGCATGCGTGGCGGGTCCATTCGGTGCGGGTGTCGTCATCGGCTCGGGGCGAGGTGGAATTCACGATCTCGGCGAGGGATCCGCTGGAGAACGTCACGTCGTCGGTGCCGTCTGGGCGAAAGCACCACGGGCGGCCCTGGTTCCGCGTCTCGGTCACGACGGAGACGCAGGAGTCACCGGGCGCTGCGGCTGCGGCCCAACTCTTGCGGATCTTCGTCGGGTTCCTGGCGGACTGGAACGCGTGGGTTCTGGACCTGCGCCTGTTGCCGCACTGGCTGATCACCGGTGCTACGCAGTCGGGGAAATCGACGCTCATGAACGCGGTGGTGGTGGAGCTGGCGCCGCGTCCGGTCGCGCTGGTCGGGATCGACTTGAAGGGAGGTATGGAGCTGGGCAACTACACCGCGCGTCTGTCCGCGCTGGCCACGGATCGCCGATCAGCGGTGCGGGTGCTGAGCTACCTGGTTGATGTGGTGCTGGAGCGCACAACACAGTGCCGCATCGCTCAGGTTCGCTCGATCTGGGATCTGCCGGAGCAGATCAGGCCGGTGCCGATCGTGCTTCTGGTGGATGAGCTGGCGGAACTGTGCATGGCCACGGATCCGCGAGAGAAGGCCGATGCGCTGGCCTGCTCCACCAACCTGGTTCGCCTGGCACAGCTGGGCGCGTCCCTGGGGGTGCACCTGCTGGTGGCCGGACAGCGGGTCGGCTCAGACCTGGGGGCCGGGGTGACCATGCTGCGTTCCCAACTCAGTGGCCGGGTCTGTCACCGGGTCACCGATCCGGAGACGGCCAAGATGACGCTTGGGGACCGGTTCCCTGACGCGGTGGACGCAGCGCAGGGGATCAGCCCGCTAGAGCGGGGCGTCGCCGTGACCACCACCAATGAGGGCGGTTGGATGCGGGCCCGGTCGGCCAACATCGGCGCGGAGCAGGCACAACGGATCACCACTGACTACGCACACTGCCGGGTCCTGCTGCCCGGCCTGTCTGACATTGACCTGTCTGGGGGTGACACAACATGCCGGTGACCACCTCGGCGGCGCTGCTGTTCGGGATCGCAACGTTCCTGATGCTGCGGGCCCGAACCGTCAAAATACTGGAAACGATCATCGTGGCCCTGTTCGGGTTCACCCTGGCTAGCTCGATGTTCGGGACCATGATCAGCGCGGCGCTTCACTCGATCTTCTACGCGCACGCGACGAAGAACGGTGTGCCCGTCGCACCGGGTGCACCCACAGCGCCATGGACCAGTGGTCCGTGATGAACCGTGATTCGGACACGATCACCATGCTGTGGCTGCTGGCCGCGATTGGGGTCGTGGCCTACCGGTGGCATATCGCCTATTGGCTGGGGATAGGGCTGGTCATGCTGGTTCTGACAAGCCTGCTCCTCGGATCGCAGCACTCCTAGAGAACAGCGCCACCTGGGGCGCCGGACCGAACTCGACTCGGGTCCGGCGCCCCGCCCCTACAGATCACACGCGCACACACGCCACACCTCACATCGCCTCTCGCCCAGATCATGCATGCGGCCTTCTGTCGCACGGGGCCCGCCCCGGCAGACGCCTTCCGCCGCGACTCACTGACCCCACCTCTTGCCTTCTCCCGATGCCCCGCACCCGCGCGTGCCGTCCGCATCGTCCTGAGGCGCCTGCCAGCTTCATCGGCCGGCGCCGCCCGGTCTGCAAGGAGAAGCAGACATGCCCACCACAGGGTATGAAGACGCAGCACCCAACCCCGCCCGACTGGCACTGATCCCGATCGAGGATCGCGGCTGGTTCGAGCTGCTGTCACGGCCGGACTATCCGGCCATCGAGCAACAGATACGAGACGTCGGCGCGTGCGAAAACCCCGTCTGGCTTTCCGGCCGGACACTGCTGGTCTCCATCGCCACCGGGGAAGTCATCACCTCGTGGTCCTCGGACGGAACCCCGTTCGGCGCCATACCGATGCGCTGCATGAACCGACGCGCGACACGGTGTGCCTCATGCTCGCGGCTGTATGCCGGAGACGCGTTCCACCTCGTACGCGCGGGCCTGTCCGGCGGCAAAGGCGTACCGGACACTGTCTCCGGGCATCCACTGGTGTTTGCCACCCTGACCGCGCCATCTTTCGGGCCGGTGCACCGACGCACCAATCCCGACCGTCCCACGGACGTATGCCGGGCTCGGCGTGGCAAGCCGCGGTGCCCCCACGACATGCCGATGACGTGCCAGCGGCGCCATGAACCCGGGGATCCGCTGGTCGGGCAACCGTTGTGTGTCGCCTGCTACGACTACCCCGGGCATGTGCTGTGGAACGCCGGAGCCTCGGCGCTATGGGCTCGGATGGTCGACTTCCTGTACTGGCGGCTTGCCCGAACCGGCGGAGTCACCAGGTCGCGAATCCGGCGCACCCTCCGCGTGGAGTACGTGCGGGTTGCCGAATACCAGGCACGCGGACTCGTCCACTTCCACGCGGCGTTCCGCCTGGACGGACCCGACGACAGGTCACAGGAACCCCCGGCATGGGCCACGGCTGAAGTGCTCGCGGATGCCCTCGCGGAGGCGGCCTCTTCGGCACGCGTCCGCCTGGCCGAAACAGTCGCGATCGGCGCCCCGGTCCTGTCCTTCGGGCGACAGTTCGACGCCCGACCCATCGTGTTGGACGCTGAGCTGCCAGCAGAGCGCGCGGCGGGTTACCTGGCGAAGTACGTCACCAAGGGCACCGAGGATGCGCACGGGTCCGATGTGCCGATCACCCACCGATCGCAGATCGCCGCCCTGGCACGGACCGGCCATGTCCGGGCACTCATGCACACCTGCCGCATCGTCGGCGTGCTGCCGGAATATGAAGCGCTGGGCCTGCATCGCTGGACACACATGCTCGGATTCGGCGGGCAACCTCTGACCAAGACCCGCCGCTACTCCAGCACCTTCACCGCGCTACGGCAGGCACGCGCCGAATTCAAAAGCGCGGGTAGGCCCAAAGCTGATGGCGAAGAGACAGTGCGTGACCGTCAGTGGCGATACGCCTGGCAGGGATGGCCAAGCGGCACGATCGCGGAACAGGCCGCTGGCATCCGGGATGAGATCGAGAATGATCGGCAGTTGGCCAGTGATGCTGTTGGTGAGCAGGCACCAGGGCGGGGTGTCGCATGAGCCATCCGACCGCTGGTGCGGAGCCTGGACCAATGAGCCGGGAGGAGTGGTTGAACTTCTATGTCGAACAGGCACCGGCGATCACTGAGGAGCAGTGGCGGGAGACTGTGAGCATTCTGCACCTGACGCGACGGCGTCGGCGTGCCGGTGGTGGGCCGCCAGTCGCGGGTGAGACGAGCCGAACCGGCGCGTCTGGGGCGGGTGGGCGGGATGTGGAACCGCCGGCCGCCTGATCCACTGTCGATCATGCTGGCAGGTTGCGAGCCCCGACCGCTGAATAACGCGGCCGGGGCTCGTCGTCTGACGCTAGCGGCCCCACCGGGCATACCCGGCGTCGTAGCCAATCACGAACGCGCCTAGAGCGTGGTATTCGATGGTGGCCGTTCCGCCTTCGCCGTCGTAGTCGTACAGCTGCGCCGAGTCGGCATCTTCGCCTTCGCCCGGCTTCCACATGGCGATGTATCCGGCTTGGACCAGCAAATCAAGAGTCTTCCGCTGCTCGGGGGTTGGGCTGGTACCGACGTTCTCCACGGCTAGCACTCCTTTAGCTTGTAGTAGACATGGTGGCTGAACTGGGCGCGCTACGGCGTGGTTGTGGTGGAACCGATCTTCTTCCACACGGGTGTGATCGAGTTGTGGTCAAGTGGGGCGCGACCTCGTGTCGCCGACGGCGCCACTTTCACGGCGATCAGGTAGCGGGCGAGGATCGCGCGTTTGCCCGCGATGTCGTCGGCCTCCTCCCACTCCTTGATCACTTCTTCGGCGGTGTACTGGGGCGCGGTGGGCAGAGCCTGAGCTTCCACCTTTGCGGCGAGAGCTTTGATCTCTGCTTCCATCTTCGGCAGGGTCGAGAAGAACGTTTCGTCGGTCACCGTCTCGTCTCCGTCCGAGTAGCCCTGTCGAATAGCGGCTGCCCGTTGGCGCAGACGGGCCAGCTTCTCGGCCTCGGGGCTATCTGCTGCGATCGGGACCGTTGCTGCCGGGGCCTTGGTACGCGGGGCCTTGCGACGCAGATGACGGAACAGCAGATCGGTCACCAGCTCGTCGACGGGCTCGGCCAACCGGTGAATCCCGCCGCAGCCACCTATGGTTCTACCAGGGCACCTGTAGATGACTTTGGGCTCGTCAGTTCGCTTGCGCCGGAACAAGGTGCCGATCATGGGAGTACCGCATACGGTTCCGTCCTCGCGGACGTTGGCACAGCGAAGAATTCCGGAGAGCAGATACTTCTTCGTGGTCGGAATGCCGGGCGGCTTGCCCTCGGCCTTGTCCTTGACCCTGGCGCACAAAACTTCCCAGTCCTTGACGTCCAAGATCGGGGTGAGACCGTTCTTGATGTACTCGCCCTGGGGGTCCTTGATCGCGTCGGCTGCCGGGTCCTTGGCGTTCGGCTTGCCTCCGCCGGGCCGCATCACCCCCCGGTAGAGCGCAATTCCCGCGATCGTCGGCGACAGCAGCATGGCGCGTACAGACTTCTCATTCCACAGGCCACCCTTGACCGGAGGAACGTCTCCCTGCTGGAGTGTTGTGGTCGCCACGTGCCACGAACCGGTTTTCAACACGATCGCAGCTGCCTTCTGCGCCGCCTCCTTTTCTTCGGGGATGATTTCTCCAGCCATAGTCCAGCCGAAGCGGCGTACCAAGCGGGCCTTGCCTTCGACGGCATCCTCAAGCTTGGCGCGCGACACTCGGCGGGCGGTGTCCTCACTGCTCTTGACCGCCACGGCTGCCATCATCCGGGCCATAGCGCGACCCTCGGAAGTCATCAGGTTGATCTGGCTGGTAATCCCTGTGACCGGACGGTGGGTGTACTCCACAATGTCGATCAGGTCTTCCAGATCTCGCGGCTGGCGCAACAACCGGTCCTGATCCACCACGATGATCCCGTCGATCCGACCGTGGTAAAGGTCGTCAAGCATCTGCCGGAACTCAGGGCGGAACACTCGCCATGCCACCGACCCATCGGGAAGCGTGGTCTTCCGCTTGCGGTAGGCGGACGTGTCGTTCTCGCAGTAAGTCTTGCCAATCTTCCAGCCGATGTGACCGGCAAAGGTGTGCCCGTCTTCAGTCTGCCTCGTGACACCGCGCTCTTCACCGAACCGGTCGTCGGAGATGCGCACATACAGACCTGCGTTCTGCGGCTTGAACCCGAAGGTACTGGCGGCGCCGGTGATCAGTGCGGTGGTCTGGCGACGCTCCTCGGACACCGCGCTTGCCGTGACCCTGCGGCGCCTCTGAGCTGCTGTGTTCTCGGTGTCTGCCATGCTAATAGTGTACTTCTGTACGTGGGGATGTCCTCGCGCTCGAAGTGCGCCATGGTGCCCGGGCCCTTGGCCGGGATCCACTGGTCGTAGTTCCCGTGGTTCCAGGCCTGGTGCCCGCCGTTCCAGCTGTGGTCCAGGCCGTCCAGGAACTTCAGGCCGAGGTCCGGCACGCCGGCCGGCCGCCAGGGCAGGATCTCGGTGCCCGAGCCGTCCGCCTGGTGCCAGACCGCCTTGCCGTTCGGCAGCCGCGCCGGACGCGGGTCGCCGAAGCCGCGCACCCCGCGCAGCGTGCCGAAGTAGTGGTCGAAGCTGCGGTTCTCCTGCATCAGGATCACCACGTGCTCGATGTCCTTGATGGTGCCGGTCCGGCGGGCGGGCTGCACGGCGGCGGCGCGGGCGATGCTCGCGGTGAGCATCGGCATCGAGGTCGCGGCGGCGGTGCCGCCGGTGATCTGGAGGAACCTGCGACGATTCACAGCGCTCATGGGGGCGGTGCTCCTTGCGGTCATGGGAGGGCTCCCAAAGTGTCCGCAGAGCTCGACGAACACTCAACCACCGCAAAGGAAAGACTCGAGGAAGGACCTACGAACCCGCGGGATGATCGTCGCGCAGCCAGGACACGACTCCGACCACATGTCCGACCACGTTCTTGGTCGGCACGAAGCCCGCGTCGCCGCCCTTCTTCAGGTAGTTCCACGACGAGTCGCCGGAGTGCTCGCGGTTGTCGCCGAGCACCCACAGGTCGCCCTGCGGCACCGTCACCTTGTAGACGCCGTTGTAGCAGGGCATCCCCTGCTTGCCGTTCATGATGTACGGCTCGTCGAGCGCGACGCCGTTGCGGTACACCGGCCCGTCCTGCGTCTTGCACTCGATGGTGTCGCCGCCGACACCGATGATCCGCTTGATGAGCAGGTCGTCGTGCTGGTCCGGCAGGATGCCCACGGAGGCCAGGATGTCCGGCAGGTTGATCGGGCCGCCGGTGCTGCCGGCCGAGCTCATCAGCCAGTTGTGCGGGTCGTGGAAGACGATGACCTGGCCGCGCGCCGGGGCGCCGCCGACCCAGGAGGACAGCTTGTCGACGAAGACCCGGTCGCCCTTGTACGTCGTCGGCTCCATCGACGGCGAGGGGATGTAGTACATCTGCACCAGGAAGGTCTTGATCAGCGAGGTCAGCGTGAGCGAGATGACCACGTAGCCGAGGATCTCCAGCCAGGCCGGGATCCGGCGGCGCTTGGCCTGCCTGGTACCGGCCGCGCGGCGGCCGCCGCCGCGGCTGGGACGCGGCTCCGGCTCCTGCTCGGCGTTCTCGGGACCGGCAGGACCGGCGAGACTGGTGTCGGGGACGGGGACGGGGTCGTAACCGTTCTGCGCGCTGTAGCTGTACCCGTGCTCGGTGCTGTACCCGTGCTCCGTGCTGTAGCCGTCGCCGAAGGGCGGTTCCGCGGGCTGGGAGCCCACGGCCGCGTCGGGATCAGTAGCGGCCACGTGCGCCCCCGTTTCACGTCCTGGGTTATCGGTTCACCTTATGGCCGATCGGCGGGCCAAGGAAGAGCCATTGGTTCAGTCCACTGGCCGGACGGAGATCGGCCCGGACCGCGTACCAACCATAGAGTGGGCAGGAATGGGGACGATCCAGCCAGGTAACAGGAGGCTCTTGTGTCCGCCGTACCGTCGACCGAGAACGACGACGCAGCCGTAGAGACCCCGACAGAAACACCCGCCCGCACCGCCGACGACGCCGACCTGCGCGCCGCCATCCGCCGCTTGGGGGACCTGCTGGGCCAGACCCTGGTCCGCCAGCACGGCGCCGAGCTGCTGGAGCAGGTCGAGGCCATCCGCGCGCTGGGCAAGCAGGGCGCCGACGTGTCCGAGCTGCTCGCCGCGGTGGACCCCGAGCAGGCCATCAAGCTGGTGCGGGCGTTCACCGCCTACTTCAACCTCGCCAACACCGCCGAGCAGGTCCACCGCGGCCGCGAGCTGGCCGCCACCCGGGCCGCCGAGGGCTCGTGGCTGGGCCAGGCGGTGGACCGGATCCAGGCCGCGGGCCTGGCCGGGTCGGCCGCCGACGCGGTCTCGCACCTGTCGGTCCGGCCGGTCTTCACCGCGCACCCGACGGAGGCCGCGCGACGCACCGTGCTGGCCAAGCTGCGCAAGGTGGCCGAGCTGCTGGAGGCGCCGCAGACCGCGTACAACGAGCGGCGGCTGGCCGAGACCGTCGAGCAGCTGTGGCAGACCGACGAGCTGCGGATCACCCGGCCCGAGCCGGTGGACGAGGCCCGCAACGCCGTCTACTACCTGGACGAGCTCGCCGCGCACGCCGCCCCGGAGGTGTTGGAGGAGCTGGCCTTCGAGCTGCGGCGGCTCGGCGTGGAGCTGCCGCTGTCGGCGCGGCCGCTGAGCTTCGGCTCGTGGATCGGCGGCGACCGCGACGGCAACCCGAACGTCACCCCGCAGATGACCCTGGACGTGCTGGAGCTCCAGCACGAGCACGCGATCCGGACCGCGCTGGCGACCATGGACGCGCTGCGCGACCTGCTGTCCACCTCCGAGCGGATCGCGGCGCCGACCGAGGCGCTGCGGGCGTCCCTGGACGCCGATCTGGAGGCGCTGCCGGAGATCCCCAACCGCTACAAGCGGCTGAACGCCGAGGAGCCGTACCGGCTCAAGGCCACCACGATCCGGCAGAAGCTCCTCAACACCCGGACCCGCATCGCCGAGGGGCGCCTGCACGACCCGCGGCGGGACTACCTGGGCACCTCCGAGCTGCTGCGCGACCTGAGCCTGCTGCGCGACTCGCTGCGCGCGGACCGCGGCGAGCTGATCGCCACCGGGGAGCTGGAGACGGCGATCCGCACCGTGGCCGCCTTCGGCCTGCACCACGCGGTGCTCGACGTGCGCGAGCACGCCGACGCCCACCACCACGTGCTGGCCCAGCTCTTCGACCGGCTCGGCGACCAGCCCTGGCGCTACGCCGACCTGCCGCGCGACTACCGGACCCGGCTGCTGGCCAAGGAGCTGGCCTCCTCGCGCCCGCTCTCGCCGCTGGGCCAGGTGCCGGCCGACACCCTGCTGGACCCCGCCGGGGTGAAGACCTTCGGGGTGTTCACCGCGATCCGCACGGCCTTCGAGAAGTACGGCCCGGACGTCATCGAGTCCTACATCGTGTCGATGACCCGCGGCGTGGACGACCTGTTCGCCGCGGTGGTGCTGGCCCGCGAGGCCGGCCTGGTGGACGTGCACGCGCACACCGCGGCCATCGGCTTCGTGCCGCTGCTGGAGACGCCCGAGGAGCTGAAGATCGCCGGGGCGATCCTGGACGAGCTGCTCTCGGACCCCTCCTACGCGGCGATCGTCGCGGCGCGCGGCGGCGTGCAGGAGGTCATGCTCGGCTACAGCGACTCCAACAAGATGGGCGGGATCTCCACCTCGCAGTGGGAGATCCACCGCGCGCAGCGCGAGCTGCGGGACACCGCGCTGCGGCACGGCGTCCGCATCCGGCTGTTCCACGGCCGCGGCGGCAGCGTCGGCCGCGGCGGCGGCCCGTCGCACGAGGCGATCCTGGCCCAACCGTGGGGCACGCTCGACGGCGAGATCAAGGTGACCGAGCAGGGCGAGGTCATCTCCGACAAGTACGCGATCCCGGCCCTGGCGCGGGAGAACCTGGAACTGACGCTGGCCGCGACCCTGGAGGCCACGGTGCTGCACCGGGCGCCGCGCCAGTCCGCGGAGGACCTGGCGACGTGGTCGGCGACCATGGACCGGGTCTCGGCGGCGGGCCAGGAGCGCTACCGGGACCTGGTCGAGCACCCGGACCTGCCGGCGTACTTCTTCGCCTCGACGCCGGTGGACCTGCTCGGCGACCTGCACCTGGGGTCCCGGCCGTCCCGCCGCCCGGACACCTCGGCCGGCATCGACGGCCTGCGCGCGATCCCGTGGGTGTTCGGCTGGACGCAGTCGCGGCAGATCGTGCCGGGCTGGTTCGGCGTCGGCACCGGCCTGGCCGCGGTCCGCCAGGACCCGGAGTTCGCCGGCACCGACTGGCAGGACATGTACGAGCGCTGGCACTTCTTCCGCAACTTCCTGGGCAACGTCTCGATGACACTGGCCAAGACCGACCTGCGGATCGCCCGGCACTACGTGGAGACCCTGGTACCGCGCGAGCTGCACCACTTCTTCGACACCATCACCGAGGAGTACGAGCGCACGGTCGCCGAGGTGCTGCGCATCACCGGCGAGTCCGAACTGCTCGGGCGCAACGCGACGCTGGCCCGGACGCTGCGGGTCCGCGACATGTACCTGGACCCGATCTCCTACCTGCAGGTCTCGCTGCTCAAGCGGCAGCGCGAGGCGGCCAAGGCGGGCCGCCCGGTCGACCCGGACCTGGCGCGGGCGCTGCTGCTGTCGGTGAACGGCATCGCCGCCGGCCTGAAGAACACCGGCTGAGCGGTTACGCGGAAACGACAGTGGGCGGCGTCTGTACAGACGCCGCCCACTGTGGTTCTAGAGGTCTCTGATTCTGGAGTTCTGTGAGGCCTATGCGGCCGGTGTCATCTCACATGCGCCTCGTACCGATCGGCGGTGCCGCTGACCCGGGTCACCCGGCGCTCCCTGCCGCGCTTGAACAGTCCTGACAGGCAGATCCCGCCGACCGCCGCGGCGATGAAGGCATTCAGGACCATTCCCATCGACATCCACAACTCCCAGGTTAAGCACTGTTTTCGGCCCGCCCCGTGATCTAGGAATCTATTACCTGGCGGGTAATCGCGCCAGGTGTCATCCCCCTGAGAACCTTGATCTCGTCAGCGAATACGACAGCTTGAGGAGACCAGCGAAATGACCGCCTACGCACTGGCAAGCGTCCGCTCCGTCGAACTCTGCGCGGACATCATCGAGTACCTGGAGCGGATCCAGGGGACCATGGACCCCTTCGGCGGACGCTTCGCCTTCCACGGCGGCGCGAAGGACGTCGTCGAGGGATCGTGGGACGGGGACATGATCCTCATCGAGTTCCCCACCCTGGAAGCCGTCAAGGCCTGGTGGAACTCGGCGGAGTACCAGGCCATCAAGCACCTGCGGACCGACCACATGGCCGCCGACATCGTGCTGTTCGACACCCTGCCGCGGGACTACAACGTCGCGGAGACCGCGGCCAAGCTCGCGACCATTATTTGAGCAGGCCGCGCTTGTACGCCTCGGAGACCGCAGCCGCCCGATCGCGGACACCGAGCTTGGCGTACGCGTGCAGCAGGTGGGTCTTGACCGTGGCCTCACTGATGAACAGAGTGCGGGCGGTCTCACGGTTGGTGGTGCCGGAGGCGACGAGGCGCAGGACTTCCAGTTCACGGTCGGTCAGCGCCTCGCCGGCGGGCGTGGCGGGAGCCGCCGGCGCCTGGACCCGGGTCATCAGCCGCTGCGCGACCGTCGGCGCCAGCACCGGCTGCCCTTCGGCCGCGGCACGGACCGCGCGGATGAGGTCCTCGCGCGGCGCGTCCTTGAGCAGATAGCCGGTCGCGCCGGCCTCGATCGCGGGCAGCACGTCGGACTCGGTGTCATACGTGGTCAGGACCAGGACCCTGACACCAGGCTGCTCGACCCGCAGCCGCCGGATCGCCTCGACGCCGCCCATGGCCGGCATCCGCAGATCCATCAGCACCACATCGGGCCCCAGCTCCGCGGCACGCACCAAGGCCTGTGCCCCGTCGGCGGCCTCGCCGGCCACCTCGAAGCCCTCCTCGCCGTCGAAGACGCCGCGCAGGCCG
Source organism: Catenulispora sp. GP43 (assembly GCF_041260665.1). Classification (NCBI taxonomy): domain Bacteria; kingdom Bacillati; phylum Actinomycetota; class Actinomycetes; order Catenulisporales; family Catenulisporaceae; genus Catenulispora; species Catenulispora sp. GP43. The sequence continues at coordinate 179,909 of NZ_JBGCCT010000003.1, forward strand.
TCGCGGACGATCGGATGGTCGTCCACGATCAAGAGGCGGATGAGAGTCACGCGCGCCATCATCTCGCGGTCGGCACCGCGCCGGGCAACTCGGGCAGTACTGCCGCTTCTGTCGGTGCGGTCGGTTCTGGCGGTGCGACCGGCACTCCCGCCCCCACCGGCACCACCGGCACCGCCGCGCTGATCGCGGTCCCGTCCCCCGGCTCGCTCTCGATCGTCAGCGTCCCGCCGACCTGCTTGAGGCGCGAGCGCATCGCGGTCAGCCCGTAGCCGGTCCCGTTCTCCGAGGGCTCCCCGCCCGGCTCGAAGCCGCGTCCGTCGTCGACCACGTCCAGGACGACCACGTCCGTCGTGTAGGACAGCGTCACCCCGACCCGTCCCGCGCCCGAGTACTTCCCGGCATTGGCCAACGCCTCCTGCGCGGCCCGGAACAGCACCACCTCCGCCTCCGGCGGCAGTGCCACCGCGTCCCCGGAGATCTCGACGCGCGCCGGGATCCCCGCGGTCCGCGACCAGGACGCGGTCAGCTCGGCCAGTGCCTCCGGCAGCTGGGCCACCGTCAGCGGCCCCGGCCGCAGGGCCTGGACCGATCGGCGCGCCTCGGCCAGGCTCTCGCGGGCCAGTTCCCGGGCCAGTCCCAGGTGGTGCCGCCGCTTGTCCGTGTCGTCCTCGAACCGCTCCGCGACCTCCAGCTGGCGCACGATGCCGGTCAGCCCCTGCGCGATGGTGTCGTGGATCTCCCCCGCCAGCCGCTGCCGCTCGTCGAGCACGCCGGCCTCCCGGGCCTGGGCGACCAGCTGTGCGTGCAGCCCCGCGTTCTCCTCCAGCATCTCGCGCAGCCGCTCGTTGGCCTCGGCCAGTTCGCGCCGGTGCTCCTGCTCCGCCGCACCCCGGACGGTCAGGGCGCCGGCGATCATCAGGTTCACCGCGAACAGGACGAGATACAGGTAGACGCCGGCGCCGTGGATGTATGCGATGCCGCCCATCTGCGTCGTCGCCATGGCGGCGGCGGTGCCCGCGATACCCGCCAGCTTCGTCCGGCCCGGGAGGACCATCGCGTGCAGGTATCCGGTGAAACCGAAGAAACCGAAGAGCGGACTGGTCAGGATCAGGGTCCCCATCAGCGCGAGCAGGACCACGTAGTAGACCGTCGCCCGCAGCACCGGAGGATCCGGGTCCTCCAGCATGGCCATGCCGCGCGGCAGCCACAGCGCCACCGCCGCCGAACCCCCGACGACCACGGCGTAGTGCACCGGGGTCCGGGGGCCGACGATCAGGGCCAGGGTCAGGGAGATGGCCAGGCCCGCGTACGGGATCCACCTCAGGGCCTTCGCTTCTTCCATCACTCCCACTTGAAGAATCGGGCCGCGGCCAGCGCGCCGCCGACCGTGTACGCGGCCAACACCGTCAGATGCTGCCAGGCCGCGCCGGTCCCGGACCAGGTGTCCACGATCGCGCCGTACGGCACGAACCCGCTGATGGTGCGCAGGAAGTGCGGCAGGGTCTGGAGCGGGACGTAGACCCCGGCGAAGAAGAAGTTCAGGATCATCGTCGGCACGCCGAACCCGGTGGCCACCCCGGCCGAGGGCGCGAGCGCCGAGATCAGCAGTCCGATCGCCAGCAGCGCCGTCGTCCCCAGGACGTAGGACGCCAGCATCAGCACCGGGTGCGCGGGGAACGCGGCCCCGAAGCCGACCACCCCGATCAGCACGACCGAGGCCGCGGTCGCGGCGGCCGTCGTGGCGATCACGGCGACCTGCGCCGCGAGCAGTCCGGCGGCCGGCACCGGCGAGACAGCCAGCCGCCGCAGCACTCCGCGCTCCCGCAGGTCGGCGAACGACACCGGCAGCGCGGTCAAAGCGGTCAGCACCGACGAGAGCATCGCGAAGGTCGGCACGTAGACGTCCAGCGTCGTCTTGCCGCCGAGCGAGGCCGAGGGCTTGCCGAACGCCGGGACGAAACCGAAGACGGTGATCAACGCGATCGGCAGCACGACGCCGGACAGCACCACCGCCGGCTCCCGCCACAGCAGCCGGGCCTGGGTGCGGACCAGGGTGCGGAACCCGTTGCCGGTCATCCGGAACTCGGGCAGCAGACGCGAGGAGCGGGAGGAGAAGGTCGCGGTGCTCATCAGGACTCCTGGGCGGGGGTGGCGGATACTGCGGCGGAGACGGCGGCGGCAGCGCCGGCGTCGGGGATCGTGTGGCTGGTCAGCGCGATGAAGGCGTCGTCCAGGCTGGCCTGCTCGACGCGCAGCTCGGCGGCGATGATCTGCCGCCGGGCCAGGTAGGCGGTGACCGCGCCGATCACCTCGGAGGTGCCCGTCACCTCCAGGTACGCGCCGTGCCGCTCGACGGTGCGCACCTCCGGGAGCGCCAGCAGCAGCGCGTCCTCGACCGGTTCGGAGGGCCGGAACCGCATCCGCTGGCCTGCCGCCGGCCCGCGGTCCGCCAGCCCCGCCGGGGTGTCCACGGCCACCACCCGGCCGGCGTCGATGATCGCGACCCGGTCGCAGAGCCGCTCGGCCTCCTCCATGAAGTGGGTGACCAGCAGCACGGTGACCCCGGCGGCGCGAACCTGCTCGACCATCTCCCAGGCGATGCGCCGGGCGTGCGGGTCCAGGCCGGTGGTCAGCTCGTCCAGGACCACCACCCGCGGGTTGCCCACCATCGCCAGCGCCACGGCCAGGCGCTGCTTCTGGCCGCCGGACAGCTTCCGGAACCGGGCCGTGGCCTTGTCCGTCAGGTCCCACTGCGTCAGCAGCCGCCCGACGTCGGCGGGCTCGCGGTAGAACGACGCGTACAGCTCCAGCGCCTCACGCACCTGGATCTTCGCCGGCAGCTGGCTCTCCTGCAGCTGCACCCCGAGCACCTGGCGCAGTTCCTCGCGGTCGCGCACCGGGTCCAGGCCCAGGACCCGGATGGACCCGGCGTCCGGCGTCCGCAGACCACTGATGCACTCGACGGTGGTGGTCTTCCCGGCGCCGTTCGGCCCGAGGATCCCGAAGATCTCCCCCTCGCCGATGTCGAACGAGACATCGGCCACGGCGGTGGTGGCGCCGTAGGTCTTCTTGAGGTTCCGCACCTCGATCGCTGTCATGACTCAAGGTTCGCCGCCGGGCACCCCTCGGCGGATCGACCAGCGAGCTCGTTCCCGGCGCCGATCCGGCTGAGGACCGGCATCCACCGATCGGTGGATGCCGGTCAGCCGTCAGGCCGCGTGGTAGAGGTTCTGCGCGTCGACCAGGCCGCGCCGGATCAGGTCCTCGGCGGCGTCCGCGGCGCGGTCCACGTGGTAGTCCAGGTCCTTCTTCTCGGTCGAGGAGAAGTCCTTCAGGACGAAGTCCGCGGGATCCTGCCGTCCCGGCGGGCGCCCCACGCCGAAGCGCACCCGGAGATAGTCCTTGGTCCCTAGGGCCGAGGTGATGGAGCGCAGGCCGTTGTGGCCGTTGTCGCCCCCGCCGAGCTTCAGGCGCAGCGCGCCGTAGTCGACGTCGAGTTCGTCGTGCACGACGACGATCTGCGCCGGCTCGATCTTGTAGAAGTCCCGCAGCGCCTTCACCGGGCCGCCGGACAGGTTCATGAAGGTCTTCGGCTTGGCCAGCACCACCCGCGGCCCGCCGATCCCGAGGCGGCCCTCCACGACGTCCGCACGGGCCTTGTGGGACTTGAACTTGCCGCCGACGCGCGAGGCGAGCAGGTCCACCACCATGAAGCCGGCGTTGTGCCGGTTGCCGGCGTAGCCGGGCCCGGGATTGCCGAGGCCCGCGATCAACCAGAGCTGATCGCGGGCCTCGGAAGTGGTCATGAGGACCAGAATAGCGAAGCGCGGAGTGCTTACTCCGCAGCCGCCTCCTCGGACGCGGCCTCGCCGGCCTCGCCCTCGGCGGCGCCCTCACCCTCGGCGGCCTCCTCGGACACCTCGGCGCGGGTCACGACGACCTGCAGCACCAGCTGGTCGCCGTCGGTGACCAGCTCGGAGCCGGCGGGCAGCGGGAGGTCGCGGACGAAGAGCTGGAAGCCCTCCTCCTTGCGGTCCACGTCGACCTCGATGCCGGTCGGGATGTGCGTGGCCTCGGCGGTCACGGTCAGGTTGTTCAGCGAGTGGTCCAGGACCGCGCCGGTGACGACCTCGCCGGTGACGGTGATCGGGATGTCGACGGTGACCTTCTCGCCGCGGCGCACCAGCAGCAGGTCCACGTGCTCCAGGGTCCGCTTGACCGGGTCCTTCTGCACGTCCTTGGGCAGCGCCAGCTGGCTCTTGCCGTCGCCGAACTCCAGGTTCAGCAGCACGTTGGGGGTCCGCAGCGCGATCATGAGGTCGTGACCCGGCAGGAGCACGTGCCGCACGGACTCGCCGTGGCCGTACACGACACCCGGGATCTTGCCGACAGCGCGGGCACGGCGGGCGAAGCCCTTGCCGAACTCGGTGCGGTCCTCTGCGCTTATACGGATCTCAGCCATTTCGGTTCTCCTTGTTTCGTCGATAACGGCGCAGGATGTCCATCCCCGCCCTCGCCGGACAAAGGTCCAGCCTAGCGTGCACAAACCAGTGCTCCCGACCACAACATGGCCGGGAGCACCAGGGGGAGGCTCAGTGGTTGTGGTCGTCGAACATCGACGTGACCGAACCGTCCTCGAAGACCTCGCGGATCGCCCGCGCCAGCATCGGCGCGATCGACAGCACGGTCATCTTGTCGAACCGCTTCTCCTCCGGGATGGGGAGCGTGTTCGTGAAGATGACCTCGCTGATCCGCGAGTTCTTCAGCCGGTCGGTGGCCGGGTCGGACAGCACCGCGTGCGTGGCGGCGATGATGACCTCGGCCGCGCCGTTCTCGAACAGCGCCTCGGCGGCCGCGCAGATGGTGCCGGCGGTGTCGACCATGTCGTCGACCAGCACGCAGGTGCGGCCCTTGACGTCGCCGACGATCTCGTGGACCGAGACCGTGTTCGGGATGTTCGGGTCGCGGCGCTTGTGCACGATCGCCAGCGGCGTGTTCAGGCGGTCGGTCCAGCGGTCGGCGGTACGCACCCGGCCGGCGTCGGGGGAGACCACCGTCAGCTTCGAGGCGTCGTACTTGCCCTTGATGTAGTCCACCAGGATCGGCAGCGCGAACAGGTGGTCCACCGGGCCGTCGAAGTAGCCCTGGATCTGGTCGGTGTGCAGGTCCACCGCCATCAGCCGGTCGGCGCCGGCGGTGGCGAAGAAGTCCGCCATCAGGCGCGCGGAGATCGGCTCGCGGCCCTTGTGCTTCTTGTCCTGGCGGGCGTAGCCGTAGAACGGGGTGATGACGCTGATCCGCTTGGCGGAGGCCCGCTTCAGCGCGTCCACCATGATCAGCTGCTCCATGATGGAGTGGTTGATCGGGGCCGAGTGGCACTGGATCACGAAGGCGTCGCTGCCGCGCACCGACTCCTCGAATCGGGTGTAGATCTCGCCGTTGGCGAAGTCGTGCGCCTTCATGGGGGCGATCTCGACCCCCAGCTCTTCGGCGACTTCCTGGGCCAGCTCGGGGTAGGCACGTCCGGTGAAGAGCATGAGCTTCTTCTCACCGGTGGTCTTGAGGCCGGTCACGGTGGGTTCTCCTAAGAGACGAGGGGCCGTAGCTCTTTCATACTCTCAGACGCAACGGGCTGTTCAGACCGCGTCCCCCTGCCCTTCGGGCTCGTCGCCTGTGGGATTGGTCTCAACGGCTGTCTGCACGGTCCGCGCCGCCCGCTCGATCGCACGCTCCGCGGCCTGCGCCGCCACCGAGTCCGGGCGCTTGCGCGCGACGTACCCGGCGATGTTGCGCTGCCGCCCGCGCGCCACCGCCAGTTCCCCGGGACCCACCGGCATGTTCACCGCCGAACCCGCGGCGATGTACGCGCCGTCGGCGACTTCGGCCGGGGCGATCAGCGTGGTGTTGGTGCCGACGAAGGCGTGGTCGCCGATGCGCGTGGGGAACTTGTCGTAGCCGTCGTAGTTGGCGGTGATGACGCCGGCGCCGATGTTGCAGCCCTCGCCGATCGTGGCGTCGCCGATGTAGGCCAGGTGCGGGACCTTCGTGCCCTCGCCGATCGTCGACTTCTTCATCTCCACGAAGCCGCCGGCCTTCGACTTGCGGCCGAGCTTGGTGCCCGGGCGCAGGTAGGTGTACGGCCCGACGGAGGCCTCCGGGCCGATCTCGGCGCCGTCGGTGGTGGCGTTGGTGACCCGCGCGCGCTCGCCGACGACGGTGTCCTTCAGCGTGCAGTTCGGGCCGACGTCGGCCCCGGCGGCGATCCGGGTCGCGCCCTCGAGCTGGGTGTTGGGGCGGACGGTAACGTCCGGCTCCAGGGTCGCGCGCACGTCGATCCAGGTGGTCGCCGGGTCCACGATGGTGACGCCCTCGACCATCCAGCGCCGGGTGATCCGCTGGTTCATCAGCCGCCGCAGGTCGGCCAGCTGCGCGCGGTCGTTGGCGGCCAGCACCTCGTGGTAGTCGGCGGCGACCACGGCGCCGACCGGCAGGCCGTCGCCGACCGCGATCGCCAGCACGTCGGTGAGCAGCTCCTCGCCCTGGGCGTTGTCCGTGGTCAGGCGGCTGAGCGCGTCGCGCAGGACCTTGCCGTCGAAGGCGAAGATCCCGGAGTTGATCTCGCGGATGGTGGCCTGCGTCGGGTCGCAGTCCTTCTCCTCGACGATGCCCAGGACCCGGCCCTCGGCCGTGCCGTCCGGCTCGCGCAGGATCCGGCCCAGGCCCGTCGGGTCCGGCACGACGGCGGTCAGGTCGGTCACGGCGTTGCCGGCCTTCTCGTGCGCGGCGATGAGATCGCGCAGCGTGTCCCCGGTGACCATGGCACCGTCGCCGAGCAGCACCAGGACCGTGCCCTCGACGTCCTCGCCGCCGGCGGTCAGCGCCTCCATGGCCAGCCGCGCGGCCTGCCCGGTGCCGTTCTGCGGCTCCTGCACGACGATCCGGGCCTCCGGCGCGATCGCCTCGACGTGCGGGGCGACCAGGTCCCGGCCCTTGCCCACGACCACCGCGAGCCGGCGCGGGGCCAGCTCCTGCGCCGCGGCCACCACGTGGCCGAGCATGGTGCGCCCGCACAGCTCGTGCAGCACCTTCGGCGTCGCGGATTTCATCCGCTTGCCCTCGCCGGCGGCCAGGATGACGACGGTCGGCGCGTGCTGGTCGGTCATGAAGCGACTCCTAGCGTGGGTGCGGTGCGGCGCGCCGCACTTCGGCGGCGGCGGTTCCCTAGGAGGGTAGCGATCGTGGAGAAGGGTTGCGAGCAAGCACTCCGCGGACCGGCGGCCGACGGCCGCGTCCGGAAGACGTCCCCCCAGAGCTCCGCCACCAGGACTCGAACCTGGACAAACAGATCCAAAGTCTGCTGGGCTGCCAATTACCCCATGGCGGATCGTCGTCGCCAGTTTCGCACATCCGCGGGCCTTCACGCGCTCTGGTTTGCGTGCCGCCGCACCCGGCCGCGACGGCGTGCGGAGGCCACCGAAGTGAGTACGCCGATCCGACATCCGGGCGTCACCCGCCGTGTCATCCTTGTCACCCAACCTACGGCAGCGTAAGTTGCGGTCAGTTCCCCCCCCGATCCGCCAGCCCCACCAGGGCACTTCCCCCCAAGGCATGATCGCGATGACGGCAACGTCCGTACCCCAGCAGCAGCCGGCCGCACCGGCGCCCATCCGCGGCACCCTCGGCGGCGAGACCCAGACCTTCAAGGAGCGCCTCGCGCTGAGCCTGGTCATCGGGGTGCCGTTCGCGGCCCTGGTGGCCGCCGTCCCCGTGGTCTGGGGCTGGGGCCTGACGTGGACCGATCTGATCATCGCGGTGGTGATGTACGCGATCAGCGGGCACGGCATCACCGTCGGCTTCCACCGCCTGTTCACCCATTCTTCGTTCAAGGCGAAGAAAGCACTGCGCGTGGTCCTGGCCATCGCCGGCTCCCTGGCGGTCCAGGGCCCGGTGATCCGCTGGGTCGCCGACCACCGCAAGCACCACCGCTACAGCGACCGCGACGGCGACCCGCACTCGCCGTGGCGCTACGGCGAGACCGTCCCGGCCCTGATGAAGGGTCTGTGGCACGCGCACATCGGCTGGCTGTACAACGCCGAGCAGACCAACCAGCAGCAGTACGCCCCGGACCTGCTGAAGGACCGCGCGATCGTGCGGGTCTCCCGGGCCTTCCCGATCCTGGTGCTGGTCTCGCTCCTGCTGCCGGCGGCGCTCGGCGGCCTGATCACCTGGAGCTGGCAGGGGATACTGACCGCCTTCTTCTGGGGCTCGCTGGTCCGGATCGCCCTGCTGCACCACACGACCTGGTCGATCAACTCCATCTGCCACGCCGTCGGCGAGCGGCCGTTCCGCTCCCGCGACCGCTCCGGGAACGTCTGGTGGCTGGCGGTGCTCTCGATGGGCGAGTCCTGGCACAACCTGCACCACTCCGACCCGACCTCGGCCCGGCACGGCGTGCTGCGCGGGCAGATCGACTCCTCGGCCCGGGTCATCTGGCTGTTCGAGAAGTTCGGCTGGGTGCGCGACGTGCGGTGGCCGTCGCGGGAGCGGGTCTCCATGAAGCTTGGTGGGGAAGCGGCTCCTTAACGGGTGGTCGCGTGACGCCGCCCGGCACAGACGGAGGCATCCTCCGCCCCGGTCGCGTCATGTCGCGACAAACCTGAGAGAATGCCCTGGTGACTTCCCGAACCCCCGCCCCGGCGTCCCGCACCCGGATGAGCGGCAAGGAACGGCGGGAACAGCTCATCGAGATCGGCCGGACCCTGTTCGCCGAACGCGGCTTCGACGCCACCTCGGTGGAGGAGATCGCGACCAAGGCCGGCGTGTCCAAGCCGGTGGTGTACGAGCACTTCGGCGGCAAGGAGGGGCTCTACGCGGTCGTGGTGGACCGGGAGATGGCCAAGCTGCTGTCCATGGTGACCTCCGGCCTGACCGGCGAGCACGCCCGCGAACTGCTCGAGCAGGCCGCCTTCGCGCTGCTGGACTACATCGAGTCCAGCACCGACGGCTTCCGCATCCTGGTCCGCGACTCCCCGGTCACCACCTCCACCGGCAACTTCGCCTCCCTGATCTCCGACATCGCCTCCCAGGTCGAGGACCTGCTCGGGGTGCACTTCATGCACCGCGGCTACGACCCCAAACTCGCCCCGATGTACGCCCAGATGCTGGTCGGCATGGTCGCCCTGACCGGGCAGTGGTGGCTCGACGTCCGCAAGCCGCCCAAGGCCGAGGTCGCCGCGCACCTGGTGAACCTGGCCTGGAACGGCCTGTCCCACCTGGAGGGGCAGCCGCGCCTGATCGTGCAGGAGCAGGCCGAGGCGAAGGTGCGGCGCGCGGCGCGCAAGACGGCGCGGGCCGCGCGGGTCGAGACGAAGTAGGCGCGCAGGCAGATCGCGAGGCTGCGGCCGGATCGCGCTCGGCGGGCCTGACCGCGCGGCCCGGCAAGCAGATCGGCGTCTCGCGCGGCGGTCTGCCCGATCTCCGCCGCGAGCGCCGTATCGCGCCGCGCTCCTCACCTCACACCCCGCACCCACGCCGTTCCCGAGCGCCGACCCAGCCGATCGCCGGCTACTCCTCCCGCACCAGCACCGTCGCAGCCCCCGCCGACATGTTCGCCAGCACCCGCACCGCGGCCTCGTGCACCGTCACCGGCGCGTCCACCGCCTCCACGTCGCCGCGGCTCAGCGCCTTGCGGCGCAGTGTCTCGGAGGCCGAGGCGAGCAGTGCGCGGTGTGTGTACTCGCCGCGGGTCGGCCCCTTCTTGCCGGTCGAGGAGTACAGGCGCAGCACCGGGTCCTCGCCGCGGCCGGAGCTGGCCGCCACCTCGCGGGCCGCGCGCAGCAGCGCCTCGTGGGTCTCGTGGGTCTCCAGCCACTCCTCGTACTCGTCCTCGTGGCCGCCGACGGTGATCGTGCTGACCACCGAGGAGATCTCCAGCATCGAGTCCTCGATGAGTTCCACGAACTCCCCGCCGACGAACAGGATGCGCGCCTCGGCCTCGTTCAGGGCGTGGACCAGGTGCGCCCGGTCCAGGCGCCAGTCGAGCCAGGTGCAGACCAGGCCCATGTTGCTGGCCGCGAACAGCGTCTCGAAATGGACCGGGTGGTTGCGGGCGAGCACGGCGACGCGCTGACCGCGCTGGAGCCGGTCGCTGCGGATCCCGGTCACGCATTTGCGGATCCGGGCGTCGAACTCCGTCCAGTCCCATTCCTCGGCCCCGTAGGCCAGGACGGGACCGCGCGCGTTCTCGTCGAGGTTCACGCGCACGATGTCGCCGAGCCAGTGGAACTCCACCGGGTCGCGCGTCTCAGCACTTTGCGTGGCAGGCATGCCCCGATTCTGTGCCGTAACCGCCCCGCGCGCCAGCACTATGCGCGCGCGGGACTTACGATCTCCGCACGCCTCATCAGGCCAAAGTCACCAAAATCTGGTGTGCGTCCACGAACTGCCCCACCGCGCAGTCCACCGACCCGACCACTCCGTCACGCCCGGCCTTCACCTGGTGCTCCATCTTCATGGCCTCCATGGTCACCAGCACCTGCCCGGCCTTCACCCGGTCCCCGGCCGCCACGGCCACCGCGACCACGGTTCCGGGCACTTCAGCGGCCCCGTCGTCGGAGGCGAAGGCGTCGGCGTCGTCGGGGAAACGCGGCGTCGGCTTCCACGCCGAGTGCCCGCCGTCGCTGTCGTCGACCCACACCACGGTGTCGTCGGCAACCCGCACCCGGCACAGCCGGTCGACCCCGTCGACCGCCACGCGCACCGAGTCAGGACCCAGATCCTTCAGGGAAACCTCGTACTCGGCCCCGCCGTGGATCAGGTACAGCGTGGAACCGTCAAGACGGTAGGTAACCGGTGTTTCGGGCGCGCGGCGCACGTCCTGCCGCGTCCACGCCGCGTTGGCGCCGTCGTACGGCAGCAGCCGCCAGCCCGCCGGCGCGAACGCCGTGGCGCCGCCGGCCGCCCGGCGCCGGTACACCGACACCGCGATGGCCGCCGCCAGATGCGCGGTGACGTCGACCCGGTCCTCGGGCGCGGCCAGCGCGGGATGCAGGTCCAGGAAGTCGGTCCGCGTGGTCCCGGCCAGGAAGTCGGCGTTGCGCAGGATCGCGACGAGCTGGTCCCGGTTGGTCTTCACACCGTGGATGCGCATGCCCGCCAGCGCGGAGGCCAGCTTCAGCGCCGCGTCGGTGCGGGTGGCGCCGGTCGCGATCACCTTGGCCAGCATCGGGTCGTAGTAGTGCGAGACGACGCTGCCGCTGCGGACGCCGTCCTCATAACGGATCCCGGGCACATCGGCGTGCTCGTACAGGGCCAGCGTCCCGGGCGAGGGGATGTACTTGCGGGCCGGGTCCTCGGCGTAGAGGCGGACCTCGATCGCGTGGCCGCGCATGGCGTCCGTGCCGGGCGCGGTCAGCACCGCGCCGGTCGCGACCTCGAACTGCCGGCGCACCAGGTCCTGGTCCCACACCTCTTCGGTGACCGGGTGCTCGACCTGCAGCCGGGTGTTCATCTCCAGGAAGTAGTAGGAGTCGTCGGTGTCGTCGAACAGGAACTCCACGGTCCCGGCGCCGACGTAGCCGAGCTCGCGCACCAGCGCGCACGCGACCTCGCCCATCCGCGCCCGGACCGGCGCGCCGACCGCGGAGGACGGCGCCTCCTCGACGACCTTCTGGTGCCGCCGCTGCACCGAGCACTCGCGCTCGCCGTAGAACACGGCGTTCCCGTGCATGTCGCCGAACACCTGGATCTCGATGTGCCGGGACGCGGCCAGGTAGCGCTCCAGGAACACCGTCCCGTCGCCGAAGGCCGCCGCGGCCTCGCGCCGGGCCCCGGAGACCGCGTTCTCCAGCTCCTCCACCGAGGACACCAGCCGCATGCCCTTGCCGCCACCGCCGGCGGAAGCCTTCACCAGCAACGGGAATCCGACGCCTTCGGCGGCCTGGCGCCAGTCCTCCGGCTCGTCGGTGGTCAGCAGCGCGTCCGGCAGCACCGGCACGCCGGCGTCCTTCGCGATCGCCTTGGCCACGTGCTTGATGCCCATCTTCCGGATCGCCTCCGGCGAGGGCCCGACGAAGACGATCCCGGCCTCGGCGCACGCCTCGGCGAAGCCGGCGTTCTCCGACAGGAAACCGTAGCCGGGGTGGACGGCGTCGGCGCCGGTCTTGCGCGCGGCGTCCAGGATCTTCGCGACGTCCAGGTACGACTCGGCGCTGGTACTGCCGCCGAGGGCCACCGCGACGTCGGCTTCGCGCACGTGCGGCGCGTCGGCGTCCGGGTCGGAGTACACGGCGACGGTGCGCAGGCCCATCGCCTTGGCGGTGCGGAAGACCCGCCGGGCGATCTCGCCCCGGTTGGCCACCAGCACTGTCGAGAACGTCGGATACGTCGGCATGGCGTCACTGTCTCACAGGTCGGACAGTGGTTCATGGAGCTGTGAGCCGCGTCACCCGGCCCGCGCCACCCACCTCGGCATCACATCCGGAACGGCGCGAACGCCCGCGTCCCCGCCACCGGTCCGGAGTCGATCGCGGACAGCGCCAGACCCAGCACGGTCCGGCTCTGCCGCGGGTCGATGACGCCGTCGTCCCACAGCCGTCCACTGGCGTAGACGGCGTCGGACTGCCCGTCGACCATGGCCTCGATGAACTCGCGGGTCTGCGCGTCGGCCGCCTCGTCGTACGGCTGCCCGGCCTTCTCAGCCTTCTGCCGCTGCACGATCGACATCACCCCGGCCAGCTCCCGGCCGCCCATCACGGCGATCCGGTGGTTCGGCCAGGTGAACACGAAGCGGGGATCGTAGGCGCGGCCGGACATGCCGTAGTTCCCGGCGCCGTAGGAGGCGCCGACCATCAGCGTCACGTGCGGCACCGTGGAGTTGGAGACGGCGTTGATCAGCTTGCTGCCGTCCTTGATGATGCCGCCGCGCTCGTAGCGCGAGCCGACCATGAAGCCGGTGATGTTCTGCACGAACAGCAGCGGCACCTCGCGGGCGTTGGCCAGCTGGATGAAGTGCGCGCCCTTGTTGGCCTCCTCGGAGAACAGGATGCCGTTGTTGGCCAGGATGCCGACCGGATAGCCGTGGATCGAGCCCCAGCCGCAGACCAGGGTGGTGCCGTACAGCGGCTTGAACTCCGAGAAGCGGGAGCCGTCCAGCACCCGCGCCAGGATCTCCCGCACCTCGACCGGCCGCCGCAGGTCCATCGGGGCCAGCGCGAGCAGGTCCTCGGCGTCGTACAGCGGCTCGTCGGGACTCTCGGTGGGCCCCGGGCCGGCCTTGCGCCAGCGCAGGTCGGCGATGATCTGGCGGCCGATGCGGATCGCGTCCCGCTCGTCGCGCGCCAGGTGGTCGGCCAGGCCCGAGATCCGCGCGTGCATGTCCGCGCCGCCGAGCGTCTCGTCGTCGGTGTCCTCGTTGATGGCCATCTTCACCAGCGGCGGCCCGCCGAGGTAGACCGCGGCCTGGTTCTTCACCATCACCGTGAACTCGCTCATGCCGGGCACGTACGCGCCGCCGGCCGTCGAGGACCCGAAGACGATGGACAGCGTCGGGATCCCTGCCGCCGACAACCGCGAGATCCCCTTGAACGAGGCCCCGCCCGGCACGAAGATGTCCGCCTGCCGCGGCAGATCGGCGCCCGCGGACTCGGTGAGCGAGATCAGCGGAAGCCGGTTCCGCTCGGCGACCTCCAGCATCCGCAGCTGCTTGGCCACGCCCGACGGCCCGACCGCACCGCCCTTCACGGTCGGGTCGTTGGCGCCGATCACACACTCGACGCCGGACACCGTACCGATCCCGGACACCCCGCCGACCGTCTCGGCCGGATCATGCGTCCCGGCCAGCGCGGCCAGCTCCAGGAACGGCGAGTCCTCGTCCAGCAGCAGATCGAGGCGCTCCCGGGCCAGCAGCTTGCCGCGCGAGCGGTGGCGCTCGGCGTACTTCTCACCGCCGCCGGCCATCACCTTGCGCTGCAGTTCCCTGATCCGCTCCAACGCGGCCAGCACCGCCTCGCGATCGGCGCGCGGGCCTGGCGACGACGGGTCCAGTTGGGAGCGGAGCACGGGCATGGCAGCCTCTTCCTCGGCGCACGGCGTTCGGCACTACTGGTCGGTAACCTAAACCGGCGCGGGCGCCTCCGCAATCGATCACGGGACGCGCGCGCCGGTCGGGTGGGCTGTTCGGGCAGCCGCTCCGGAGCTTCGCCTACAACTCCTTCAACATGCCGCCGTCCACGACGAACTCGGAACCGTTGGTCCCCCGCGACCGCGGCGAGGCCAGCAGCACCACCGCGTCGGCGACCTCCTGCGGTTCCACGATCCGCCCGGTGCTCAACCGCAGATTCTCCGGCAGCACCTTGTCGAGCAACGTGTCCCGGTCGATCCCCATGGCACCTGCGAACATGTCCGCGACCCCGCCCTCGTCGGTCCACCAGTTGGTCCGCGTGACCCCCGGCAGCACGGTGTTCACCCGCACTCCCCGCGGCCCGAACTCCTCGGCGAGGCTCTTGGAGACGTGGCTGAGCGCCGCCTTCGCCGCCGCGTACTCGTAGTTGTTGGTGGCGGGCTGCCGGGCCAGCGTGGAGGAGACGTTGACGATCGCGCCCCCGCGCCCGACCAGATGCGGCAGCGCGGCGCGCGTCAGCCGCACCACGGCGAACAGGTTGAAGTCGAAGACGGCCTGCCAGTCGACGTCACCGCCGTCGAGGAAGGGACCGCGCGGCAGCACGACGCCGGGCGGCGGCCCCCCGGCGTTGTTGACGAGGACGTCCAGGCCGCCGAACGCATCGACAGCCCGCGCCACCAGCTCCGCCGGAAATCCCGGATCCATCAGGTCGCCGGCCGCATGAAGCAGATTCGGCCCGGCCAGCTTCGCCAACCCGGCCGACTCCGACCGGGAGGCGGCCGCGACGAAGGCACCTTCATCCAGCAGAGTCCTGACAACGGCGAGGCCGATACCCTTGCTGCCACCGGTGACGACGGCCACGCGGCCGCGCAGTGCGAGGTCCATGGGGACTCCTTGAGGTTCGATACAGGTGGTTGAAATCTCAACCACTCATCGATCCTGCGCTCCGGGGCAAGGCGGCGCTGGCGGGCTTCGGACGGGTCTTTTGGCCAAGCGCCCTACCGCCCTACCCTCGCCGAGCCCCGCCCGCGATCAGCCCCGGTGTCCGGGCCGCCAGCTCCGCGCCGGCCTTCGCCACCGAACCGGTGTCGTACGGGGGCTGCGGGTCGTACTCGATCCAGAGCTGCAGCGCCTGCGCGAACTCCTCGCCCTCGATCAGGCCGGCCAGGGTCAGGGCCATGTCGATGCCGGAGGAGACGCCGGCCGCCGTGACCACCTTGCCGCGGCGGACCACGCGTTCGGGGGTGTAGCGCGCGCCGAAGGCTTCGAGTTCGGGGACCGCGTTCCAGTGCGTGGTGGCGTCGAGGCCGTCGAGGATGCCCGCCGCGCCGAGCAGGAGGGCGCCGGTGCAGACCGAGGTGGTCCACGTGGTGGTCTTGTGCATGCGGGCGATCCAGTCCGTCAGGGGCTTGCGGGCCGCGTAGTCGCGGGTGCCGCGGCCGCCGGGGACCAGGAGGATGTCGCAGGCGTCGATGTCGTCGGGGGTGGCCTGGGCCTGCAGGCCGAAGCCGCCGTCGGCGCCGGGGATCAGGTCCGGCTTCGTCGCGACGAACACGACCTCGGCGCCCGGCAGGAAGCGGAGGACGTCGTACGGGCCGACGAGATCCAGCGGCATGAAGCCCGGGAACAGGGGGATGGCGATGCGGGTCATGGTCAACTCCTTGCATTAAAAAGCAGTGCCCTTATGTGCGGACACTGAAGTGCCGCCGGTACTCGCCGGGCGTGACCCGGACCGTCCGGTTGAAGGTCCGGTGCATGGTCTCGACCGTGCCGAAGCCGCAGGTGCGGGCGATCCGGTCCAGGCCGTCGCGCGTGCTCTCCAGCAGCCGCTGCGCCGCCTCGATCCGCGCGGCCTCGACGTACGCCGCCACCGTCATCCCGGTCTCGGCGCGGAACACCCGCGAGAAGTGCCGTTCGCTCAACGCCGCGCGCCGGGCGAGCGCCGCCAGGCTCAGGTCGTCGTCGAGATGGTCGGCGATCCACGCCTGCGCCTCGCGCAGCGCGTCGCGCCCCGGGCGCTGCGCCGCCAGCTGCCGGCTGAACTGCGCCTGCCCGCCGGGCCGCTGCACGAACACCACCAGCTGTTTGGCGATGCGCCGCGCCACCTCCGCGCCGTGGTCGTCCTCGACCAGCGCCAGCGCGAGGTCGACGCCGGCGGTGACGCCGGCCGAGGTCCAGATCGGGTCGTCGCGGATGAAGATCGGGTCCGCCTCGACGCGCACGCCGGGGAACCGCGCGGACAGTTCGTCGCAGGACTGCCAGTGCGTGACGGCCCGCCGGCCGTCCAGAAGTCCCGCGGCGGCCAGCAGAAACGCGCCGGAGCACACCGACGTGACCCGCCGCGCCCGGCCCGCCGCCGCCCGGACCCACTCGACGTGCACGGGATCCTCGCTCGCGGCCCGGACCCCGCGGCCGCCGACCACCACCAGGGTGTCGATCGGCAGCTCGGCGGCCCCGGCCAGGGTCCGGTGCGGCACGACGGCCAGGCCGTCCGACGCCGGCACCGGCTCGGCGGCCAGCGCCACGACCTCGGTCTGGTACCACCGGCGGGCCGGCGAGTACAGCCTGTCGGCCTGCGAGAACACCTCCAGCGGCCCGGTGAGGTCGAGCACCTGGAAGTCCGGGAAGACCAGGAAGACCACGCGGCGGCTCATGCCTCAAGCCTCGCCGCCGCCCCCGGAGTCCGCAATGACACAGGAGTGACGGATCCGGCCATGCCGGCCGGCCGGATCCGCCCCGGCCCCGCCCCCTGGAACCGAAGCCCAGGAACCGAACCCCTACTCGTGCGCTGTCATCGCGGCCACCAAAGCCTTCCCCATCTCCGGCGTCATCACGTGGAAGTGGCTGGTGATGAACTCGGCCGAATCCAGATTGCTGATCGCCCCGGCCGCGAACGCGTACCCCGCGCCCTGAACCGGGAGCATCTTGCTCCAGACCGACTCCGGCGAGGACAACGCGCCGTGCCGGCCGATCGCGCCGAACTCGTCGCGCACATCGCTGTCGCGCACCATCCCCGTCATGTCCGGCTCGTCCCCGGCCATCCGCGAAGCCAGCTCATAGGCGATGCCGACCATCTGGTCGTGGTGCGAGTACGTCACGACCACCGGCCCCCGCAACCGCCCGCCGAACAACCCCGGGCGGAACAGGCCGTCGTGTACACCGTCCCACTGCTTGGCGAACCCGAACTGGGAGAACGCCCCCTGGATCAGCGTCATCGACGACACCGGGAACGGCTCGCAGTCGGCCAGCGCCGAGGCCATCACCCGCGCCCCGAAGCTGTGCCCGGCCAGATGCAGCCGGACGTCCGGCCGGGCGGCGCGCACCGCGGCCAACACCGGGACCAGTCCCTTGCCGACCGCGCCGGCGCGCGCCTTCATCTCGTAGTAGGTCGCCAGGTTCATGACGGCGGAGATGCCGTCCTCCAGCGACCCGAACTTCTCCAGCAGCGCCCGGGGTTCCAGGCCGAAGAAGGCGGCCTGGTGGTCGCCGGGGTTGGCGTACTCCGCGGACACCGGCAGGCGCTCGATCTCGGCGCCGACGCGGTGCCGGATCCGGGTCACGAAGGACTCCGCGGCCCGGCCGCTCGGATCCCCGGCGGCCGCCGCCACCGCCGCGGCCTCGACCTCCGGGTCGGCGTCGAATCGTTTGGCCGGCCACAGGATCCCGAGGACGGCCAGTGCCGGCGGGGCGCCGCCGGCCTGGGCGATGGCCGCGGTGAGGCCGGTGTACAGGATCTGCGCACGTGGCGGGTCGTCGAGCCAGCCGTGCGAGAGCACGAGCAGGTCCGTCACGTCCGCGCCGAGGGCCACCGCCGGGGCGGCTCCTCGCAGGCTGGGATCGGCCACTTGACCGTCCGCTCCGAATGACAACTCTCCGTAGGCGAATCCGTTGAGGGTCACACCTGATATGTCCCGCTTCGGGCGGTCGGCGAAAAGTCCCGGGGCGGTTAATCTGAGATCAACCCCGAGAAGGAGATTCCAGCCGTGGCCGACGACGTCCAGACCCCGAAGCTCCGTGAAGCATTGAGCGGCATCCCCGCCTACAAGGCGGGAAAGAACCCCGACACTTCCGCCTTCAAGCTGTCCTCGAATGAGAACCCTTACCCGCCGCTGCCGGGCGTGCTGGAGGCGGTGCAGAAGTCCGCGGAGAGCTTCAACCGCTACCCGGACATGGGCTGCTCGGCGCTGAGCGCGGAGATCGCCGAGCGGTTCGGCGTGCCGGTGGAGCACGTCGCGACCGGCACCGGCTCGGTCGGCGTGGCCCAGCAGCTGCTGCAGGCCACCTCGGGGCCGGGCGACGAAGTGATCTACGCGTGGCGCTCCTTCGAGGCGTACCCGATCATCACCCAGATCTCCGGCGCCACCTCGGTGCGGGTGCCGCTGACCCCCGGCGAGCACCACGACCTGGACGCGATGGCCGCGGCGATCACCGACCGCACGCGCCTGATCTTCGTGTGCAACCCGAACAACCCCACCGGTGTCGCGATCGCCGAGGACGACCTGGTGCGGTTCCTGGACCGGGTGCCCCGCGACGTGCTCGTGGTGATCGACGAGGCATACCGGGAGTTCGTGCGGGACGAGGACATCCCCGACGGCGTGGACCTCTACCGCGACCGTCCCAACGTGGCGGTCCTGCGCACCTTCTCCAAGGCTTACGGCCTGGCCGGGCTGCGCGTCGGCTTCGCGATCGCGCACGAGCCGGTGGCCGCGGCGCTGCGCCAGACCGCTGTGCCCTTCGGCGTGAACAGCCTGGCGCAGGTGGCCGCGATCGAGTCGCTGCGCGCCGAGAAGCAGCTGCTGGAGCGCTGCGAGGCGCTGGTCCAGGAGCGCGACCGGGTCACCGCGGCGTTGCGCGAGCAGGGCTGGACCGTGCCGGAGAGCCAGGCCAACTTCATCTGGCTGCGCCTGGGCGAGCGGACCGCGGAGTTCGCCGCGGCGGCCGAGGCCGCCGGGATCGTGGTCCGGCCGTTCGCCGGCGAGGGCGCGCGCGTCACGATCGGCGAGGTCGAGGCGAATGACATCCTGCTGCGGGTCACGGCCGGATTCCGAGAGTAGGCCTGGTTCCGAGACTAGGCCTGGTTCCGCGAGCAGCCCGAGGCCCGGGGGCGCCCTCGCAGCCCCCGGCCTAGACTCGGACCGATGTCCGAATCGAGCGAATCGCCGGAAACCGCCGATCTGCGCGCCGCCCTGGCTGCCTCCCGCCGCCGCGAGTCCTGGCTCTCGGCGGCCACGGACGTCATCACCCTGATGCTGCTCGCCGAGGACCCGCACGACGTGCTGACCCTGGTCGCCGAGCGGGCCAGGGGGGCCTCCGGCGCCGACCACTGCTCCCTGCTGCTGCAGCACACGGACGGCAGCTGGCGCATCGACGTGGCCTCCGGACTGGCCGCCGACCGGGTCCGCGGTTCGCTCGTGGACCCGCACCGGCGCTCGGTGCAGGTGGCGGTCACCGGCCGGCCGTTCACGCTGGAGGCCGGGACCGCCGGGGCCGCCGGGGAGGCCGGGACCGCCGAGCTCGCGCCGCCCTTCCGCCGCTTCGGCGCCATCGTCTACGCCGCGCTGGCGCAGCGCGACGACCGGCCCATCGGCACGCTGGTGCTGGCCAACGCCCCCGGCGGCCGGAGCTTCGACGACGAGGACGTCCGGCTGGCCACCGCCTTCGCCCACCAGGCGGGCCTGGCGCTGGCGCTCACCGAGGCCCGCGCCGCCGAGGACCGGCTGGCCGTCTACGCCGACCGCGAGCGCATCGCCCGCGATCTGCACGACCTCACCATCCAGCGGATCTTCGCCGCCGGCCTGTCGCTGCAGACCCTCAGCCGCCGTATGGGCGGCCCCGATCCGGACCTGCCGGCCGCCGCCGAGCGGCTGGACGCCGTCATCGACGAGCTGGACGCCGTGATCGCCGAGATCCGCACCACGATCTTCGACCTCCAGCTGACCGCCGACCAGGAGGCGACGTCCACCCGCGCCCGGGTCCTGCGCGAGGCCTCCCGCGCGGCCCGGGTCCTCGGCTTCGAGCCCTCGGTCCGCTTCACCGGTCCGCTGGACGCACTGGTCGGCGGGGACAGCGGCGCGCACCTGGTGGCCGCCGTCCGCGAGACCCTGGCCAACGCGGCCAAACACGCCGGCGCCACCCGGGTCGAGGTGGTGGTGGCCGTCGAGGCCGGGCCCGGGGACTCCGCGACGGCCTCCACGCTGACCCTGGACGTCCTCGACGACGGCGGCGCCCCGATGCCGCGCTGGCGGCCGAGCCCACGCACCGCCCGGCAGGGGCTGACCAACCTCGCCGCCCGCGCCCGGGAACTCGGCGGCAGCTTCCACGCCGGTCCCGCCGACGGCGACCGGGGGACCAGGGTGACGTGGCGGGTGCCGCTGAAGCCGTGACGGCACCCGCCGGGCGTCACACGACCTGGACGGTCGCCATCATCCCCATGTCCTCGTGCTCCAGGTTGTGGCAGTGCGCCACATACCGCCCCCGGTAGGAGTCGAACCGCACCGCGAAGGTGATCTCAGAACCCGGAGACAACTCCACGGTGTCCTTCCAGCCGTGGTCGTACTCCCCGGGCCCGCCGGAGCCGCGGCCCGTCACCTGGAAATGGGCCCCGTGCAGGTGCACCGGGTGCCGCTCCACAGAGGTCACCGTCCACTGCTCGGTCTTGCCGAACACCGGCTTGAGCAGCGGACGCGCCGGGTCGAAGGCCTCGCCGTTCACGTGCCACTGGTCGCCGTCCAGCGCGAAGACCACGCGGCGCTTGGCCCCGTCCACGGTCAGCTTCTCGATCGTGGACAGCGTGGACGGGACCGAGGAGTCGTCCGAGGCCCGGGACGTCACCTTGAACTGCATCACCTGGCCGGGGCCGCCGCTGTCGGCGGTGTTCCGCAGGGTCACCGTCGAGCCGGCCGGGTACTTGGCGAAGTCGACGACCACGTCGAAGCGCTCGGCCGGGGACAGGTGCAGCGTGGAGTGGGTGATCGGCGCGGCCAGCAGACCGCCGTCGGAGCCGACCTGGACGAACTCACCGCCGCCCGGGCCGTCCAGCCTCAGTTCGTAGCGCCGCGCGTTGGAGGCGTTGACCAGCCGCAGCCGGTACTTCACCGCGGCGACCTCCAGGTACGGCCAGGGCGCGCCGTTCACCAGGATCACGTCGCCCTGCGCGCCGGGGGCGATCGACTTGTCCATGCCCGGCTTGCCGAGCAGCGTCGGGTCCTTCACCGGGTAGATCAGCTGGCCGTCGGCGTCGAAGGCGCGGTCGGCGATCATCAGCGGGATCTCGCGCTCGCCCTTGGGCAGCGGCAGCTTGTCGTCCTCGGCGTCGCGCACCACGCAGAGCCCGAACAGGCCGCGCCAGACCTGCGCCCCGCTGAAGTCCATGCGGTGGTCGTGGTACCAGAGCGTGGCGGCCCGCTGGTTGAGCGGGAACACGTAGTCCCGCCGCACGGCGGTCAGGTGCGCCTGCGGGTCCGCCATCGTCGGCATCCCGGCCATCCCGGCCATCCCGGCCATGCCGGGCATCGACGCGGCCGCGCCCGGATCGGCCATGTCCGCCAGCGCCTGCGGGAACACCAGGTCGGTGGGGAAGCCGTCGTCGCTGGGCGGCGTCAGGGCGCCGTGCAGGTGGGTGACGATCGGCACCGGCAGCTGGTTGGTCTGGTGCAGGACCATCGGCGTGCCGGCGTGCACATCCAGGTAGGGCCCCGGGAAGGTCCCGTTGTAGCCGAAGATCCTCGTCTTGTACCCGGGCAGGATCTCGACCTCGGCCTGCTTGAGCGTCATCGAGAAGTGGACGCCCTGGGCGTCGGTGGAGTCCGGGGCCAGCGGCTTGAGGACCGGCAGCGGGATGCTGAACGGCTCGGGCAGCCTCGCCTCGCTCGTCAGGGTCCCGGGGTTGATCCCGTCGTTGCCGGGCTTGGCGCAGCCGGCCAGCGTCGGCGCCAGCACCGCGGCCATCCCGGCGCCGCCGAACAACCGCAGCGCGCCGCGGCGGGACAAGCGCGGGCCACTCATTCGCCGGCCTCCGCGGCGGGGAAGGGCACGACCGCGGCGGCGGACGCGGCCGCCGGCGTGTAGGTGCGCATGATCATCGGCATGAGCTGCGCGACACCGCCCATCATCAGGACGCCCAGCGGGATGTGGATCCACATGACGTGGCCGAAGCCGGCCCCCGTCTGCACGATCTCGACGACCAGCAGGGCCGCCGAGATGGTGAACGCGGCGCGGGGCACCAGGCCCCTGCGCCACGCCGGAAACGCCAGGACGGTCATGACCAGGCACAGGGTCACGACGACCATGGCGTTGGTGGCATGCGAGTCGATGGCCGTGTCCTGACCGGACAGGAACAGACCGGCCAGGATCGGTTGCAAAAGGAAGGAAAGCGCGTGGAGCACAGCGACCACGCGAAGGGCAGGAAGCATCGGTACGTCCCCCTCGACGTATTCGTCTCTTACAGTTCGCGATGACCTCACGACCCTGGCACACCCGAGTTGATCTCTGCGTCCCTCAGCGGAAGGCAGCCGTCATACTCCGCTGGAAGTACCTGTCAGGACGTAGGCTGGTCAGGCCATGACGAACGACGCCCCCACCCCCGAGTCCACTCCGCCGCCCCCGGTCGACCAGGTCGACCTGGCCGCCGTCGAGGCCCAGCTGAGCCGCACGCCCCGGGGCGTGCGCCGGATCGCGCACCGCTGTCCGTGCGGCAACCCGGACGTGGTGGAGACCGCGCCGCGGCTGCCCGACGGCACGCCGTTCCCGACGCTGTTCTACCTGACCTGCCCCAAGGCGGCCTCGGCGATCGGCACCCTGGAGGCCTCGGGCCTGATGAAGGAGATGACCGAGCGCCTGACGGCCGATCCGGAGCTGGCCGCGGCCTACCGCGCGGCCGACGAGGAGTACCGGGCCCGGCGCGACGCCATCGAGGTCCTGGACGGCTTCCCGACCGCCGGCGGCATGCCGGACCGCGTGAAGTGCCTGCACGTCCTGGTCGGCCACGCCCTGGCCGCCGGGCCCGGCGTGAACCCGCTCGGCGACGAGGCGCTGGCGCTGCTGCCGGAGTGGTGGAAGTCCGGGCCATGTGTCACACCGGGCATGGAACCGGGTGCGTAGCGGAACATGAACGCTATGACCAAGCGCGTGGCCGCGATCGACTGCGGCACCAACTCCATCAGGCTGCTGATCGCGGACGTCCACCAGCGGACCGGCAAGACCGAGGACGTGGTGCGCGAGATGCGCATCGTGCGCCTCGGCGAGGGCGTGGACGCCACCGGCCGGCTGGCCCCGGCCGCACTGGAGCGCACCTTCAACGCGTGCCTGGAGTACCAGGACCTGATCGAGCGAAACAGCGGCGGCGAGCCGATCCCGCTGCGCTTCGTCGCCACCAGCGCCACCCGCGACGCCGAGAACCGCGGGGAGTTCGTCAAGGGGGTCAAGGGCATCCTCGGCGTCGAGCCGTACGTGGCCACCGGGGACGAGGAAGCGCGCTTCGCCTTCACCGGCGCCACCGCCGAGCTGCCGCACGACCGGCACCAGGCGCCGTACCTGGTCATCGACATCGGCGGCGGCTCGACGGAGTTCGTGCTCGGCGACGACGAGCGCGGCGTGATCGCCGCCCGCAGCGTCGACATGGGCAGCGTGCGGATGTACGAGCGGCACCTGAAGACCGCCGGCGTCGCGACCGAGGCGCAGGTCAAGGCCGCCCGCGCGGACATCGAGAAGCTGATCGACCGGGCCGCCGAGGCGGTGCCGCTGGACGAGGCGCGCACCCTGGTCGGCCTGGCCGGCACCGTGACCACGCTCGGCGCGGTCGCGCTGGACCTGCGGGAGTACGACTCCTCGCGCGTCCACCTGTCGCACATCTCGCTGGGCCGGGTCCGTGACATGACAGCGCAGCTGCTGGGGATGACGCCGGACGAGCGCAAGGCGGTCCCGGCGATCCACCCGGGGCGCGCCGACGTGATCGGGGCCGGGGCGCTGGTGCTGCTGGCGATCATGGAGCGGGTGGCGGCCAGCCTGGGAACGCCGGAGGTCGTGATCAGCGAGCGGGACATCCTGGACGGGATCGCCGCGAGTATCGCCTGACCTGCGAAAAGCATCCGAAGGCCGCTGCCACCGCATACCAGTGGGTGACAGCGGCCTTCGGGCTTTCACACGAGGGAAGCGGGTCGGGGTGGACCAGGCGATCAGGGACCAGCAGTTCACGGAGTTCGCGGTGGCGCGGGCCGAGAGGCTCCGGCGCACCGCGTATCTGATGTGCGGGGACTGGCACCGCGCGCAGGACCTCACACAGATCGCGCTGGCGAAGACCTACGCGGCCTGGCACCGGATCCACGGTGACGGGGCCGTCGAGGCCTACGTGCGGCAGATCATCGTGCGCGAGTTCCTGAGCCAGCAGCGGCGCCGCAGCTGGCACGAGCGGCCGTCGCGGGACCTGCCGGAGCAGGCCCTGGACGGCGGCCAGGACCAGGCCGACCTGCGCCTGTCGCTGCTGGCCGCGCTGGCGCGGCTCACCCCGAAGCGGCGCGCCGTCGTCGTCCTGCGGTACTGGGAGGACCGCAGTGTCGAGGAAACGGCGTCCGTTCTGCGCATGAGTCGCTCCGCGGTGAAGTCCGCGAGCCTGCGCGCCCTGGCCGACCTGAGGGTCCTACTCGGCGAGGACCTGCCGGTGTGAGAGCCCCGCGGCCATTTTCCGTGGACGTGATTGGAGAATCCTCATGACGTCTGAAGACAGTTTCCACGACCGGATCGAGGACGAGCTGGCGGCTCTGCGGCCGCCGCCGATCGGCGGGCTCGCCGGCGAGGCGCTGGAGCGGGGACGCCGGATCCGGCGCCGCGAAAGGGCGTTCGGCATGGCCGGCGGCACGGCGGCGGTGGCCGGTGTGGTGGCCGCGGTCGTGGCGCTGAACGGCGGCTTCGGCGCGGGCGGGGGCACCTCCGGCTCGGTCGGGCCGGGCGCGGCCGGTGCACCGACCTCGCCGCAGGCGCCGACGCCGACGCCGACGCCGACGCCGACACCCTCGCCGGATCCGAGCACGAGCTCGTCCCCGTCCGGCGCCGTGGACCTGACCGCGCCGCCGTCCTCGGCCGACGGCACGAGCTCGGGGCCGAACACGGTGATCGGCACGATCCCGGCGTCGTGGCAGCCCCCGGCCAAGGGCGGCCCCCTGTCCGACCCGACGAACACGGACGGGCAGTCGGTCGCCGAGCTCGTGCTCGACGGTCTGCGCCTGACCGGGTCCGGGACCGGATCGGACTTCAGCGGGAGCTCGATCAACGGCATGAACGCCAATGCCACCCTGACCTGGTCGACGCAGCACGGGTCGATCAGGATCTCGGCCTCGGTGAGCAACGACGGCGCGGATGGGAAGTCGACACCGACGCCCGAGTCGCTCTGCCACCCGATGTACGAGACGGACTACTGCGCGGCGGCCATGCTCTCCGACGGTTCGGTGGTGGAGGTGTCGCACGGCACCGGCGAGTCCGGCGGTTCCAACACGCCGACCCACGACAACGCCGTCATGCTCTATCGGCCGGACCACACCGCGATCAACGTCGTGGAGTGGAGCAACGGCCCGCTGACCGACGACCAGCTCTACAAGATCGTGTCGGATCCGCGCTGGGGCCTGAAGATGGACGGCTCCTTCGTCGCCAACGCGGACCGGGTCATCCGTCCCTTCTCCGGATGATGCGCGCCATTTCCCGCTGATCCCCCGCGGGAACTCTCCCATGGCGCCGCTCGTATTCACGGGCGGCGCTATTCTTCTACACATCGTCGAATGTGTCTCACTACCTGACACTGTGTCGGGATAGCTGTAATGTTGCTCACAGTGTGACCAGCGTCACCAGCGCATCTGATGCCAAACGCGCACAAATCTTCCCGCCGACATCAGCTGTTAACTCGCGCCGCACAGGGCACTGTCTGAACCTCTCTACGCTTGAGAAGTAAGAAGATCGAGCGTCGAGAAGGCGGCCTTGGACTAGGCGGCGGAGGCGAGCATCAAGTGGGTAAGGCGAGCGGGAACGGCAAGGCGATCCCTCGGATTCTGATCGTTGGCGGCGGCTACGTCGGGATGTACACGGCGCACCGCATCCTCAAGAAGCTCGGCAAGGACGAAGCGCTGGTCACGGTCGTCGACCCGCGCTCGTACATGACCTACCAGCCGTTCCTGCCCGAAGCGGCGGCCGGCTCCCTGTCCCCGCGCCACGTCGTGGTGCCGCTGCGCTCGGTGCTCAAGCGCGCCGAGGTGCTCACCGCGCGGGTCACCGACATCGACCACGAGCGCAAGGTCGCCTCGATCGAGCCGATCGCCGGCGAGCCGTACGAGATCGAGTTCGACCAGGTGGTGATCGCGGTCGGCTCCATCGCGCGCACCCTGCCGATCCCGGGCCTGGCCGAGAACGGCATCGGCTTCAAGCAGATCGAAGAGGCCATAGCGCTGCGCAACCACGTCCTGGGCCAGATGGACATCGCGGCCACCACCAAGGACGAGAAGATCCGCCGCCGCGCGCTCACCTTCGTCTTCATCGGCGGCGGCTTCGCCGGCATCGAGGCGATCGCCGAGCTGGAGGACATGGCCCGCGACGCGTGCAAGATCTACCCGAACATCCGCCCGGAGGACATGCGCTGGGTGATGGTCGAGGGCTCCGGGCGCATCCTGCCCGAGGTGCGGCCGGCGCTGGGCGAGTACACGGTCCACGAGCTGGAGAAGCGCGGCATCCAGGTCAAGCTGAACACCTTCCTGGAGTCCTGCGTCAACCGCCGCGTGCAGCTGTCCGACGGCACCAAGATGGTCGCCTCCACCATCGTCTGGACCGCCGGCGTGAAGCCGAACCCGGTGGTGCAGAAGTTCGGCGTCCCGCTGGGCGAACGCGGCCATGTCAAGGCCAACCCGACCCTGCAGGTCGAGGGCTTCGCCAACGTCTGGGCCGCCGGCGACGGCGCGCAGGTCCCGGACCTGGCCAACCCCGGCAAGTGGTGCTCCCCCTCGGCCCAGCACGCGGTGCGCCAGGCCAAGCAGCTGGCCGACAACGTGGTGGCGGCCGTCCGCGGCTTCGAGCCCCGCGAGTACAAGCACAAGCACGTCGGCTCGGTGGCCTCGCTGGGCCTGCACAAGGGCGTCGCCGACGTCTACAACATCCGGCTGCGCGGCTGGCCGGCCTGGTTCATGCACCGCACCTACCACATGAGCCGGGTCCCCACCTTCAACCGCAAGATCCGCGTCATCGCCGACTGGACGCTGGCCCTGTTCTTCCGCCGCGAGGCCGTCGGCCTGGGCTCCATCGAGCGTCCGCGCGACGAGTTCGCCGAGGCCGCGGGGGAGCAGCGCAAGGCCGCGTAGGGCGGCAGTCGCTTTGGCTGTAGCTGTAGCTGTAGGGCCGGGCCCGTCGGAGCTTTCGCTCCGGCGGGCTTCGGCTTTCTCGCACGCGAGAGGATCCTTCGCATCGCGAACCTCCCAGCGGTACCCTCGCTCCCGTGAGCAGGGAACCCGAACCCCGCCTCGACCCCCCGACCACCGCGCTCTCAGCTCCCGTGATCGGCGCGGTCCTGTTGGCGCACGGCGGCAAAGAGATCTCGCACCAGGCGCCCCATCGGCGGGGCGGCCCGGTGACGCGGATGCGGATGATCGCGCGGGCCGTGGCGCCGCGCCTGGCCGGCCACGGCATCGCGGTGCACACCATGTGCTTCCGCTATCAGGGTTGGAACGGCGACGAGCGGGCACCAGTGGCCGATGTGCACTGGGCTGCCGCTCGGCTGGCCGAGCAGTACGGCGACGTGCCGCTGCTGCTCGGCGGCCACTCGCTCGGCGGTCGCGCCGTGGTCAACGCCGCCGACGCGCCGGGGGTGGCCGGGGTGCTGGGCCTGGCGCCGTGGCTGCCGGGCGAGGAGCCGACCGCGCAGTTGGCCGGGCGCCGCCTGCTGCTGGCGCACGGGACGCGGGACCACGTCACCTCGCCGCGCTCCTCCTTCGAGTACGCCGCGCGCGCCCGCGCCGAGGGGCACGACGTAGCGCGGATCGTGCTGCCGGGCTCCGGACACACCCTGCTCTCCCGCGCCCGGGATTGGAATCGGCTCGTCCTGGCGTTCAGCCATACGTGTCTTCTCGATCACCACGGTGCGGCGGACCCGGCCGGGGCGCGCCCGCCCCGCTACACCGACGTGATCGCCGAGGCGTTCAAAGCGGCCGCCCCCGAGGGCTTACAACGAGTCCTGACCACGGCCGGGCGGGTCCGCGCCTAATGATCAAGAGCGTGTTACGTTACTGAAGGCGTCCAGTGACTGACCCGGATCTCGGAGTGGAACCATGACCCACCCTGCCATCCCGCTGATCGACACCGACCGCTGGCCCGACCTCGCGCGGGTCCCGGACCGGCCGGTACGTGCCCGCATCGCCCGCCGCCTGTTCACCCACGCGCTGAGGGACGTCCCGGTGACCGTGGTGGCGCCCAACGGCCTCGCGCTGGCCGGCGCGGGCGTGCCCGGCGGCGGCGGACCCGTGCTGCGGGTGCGGCGGCCGGAGGAGTTCCTGAACCGGCTGGGCACCGACGGCCTGATCGGGTTCGGCGAGTCCTACCAGACCGGCGCGTGGGACACCGAGACCGGCGACGAGCTGGTGGCGCTGCTGACCGAGCTGGCCGCCCGGCTGGAGGACCTGGTCCCCAGGCCGCTGCAGCGGCTGCGCAACCTGGCGGCCCACCACATGCCCCGCGAACAGGACGGGGACCGGCACGGCGCGCGGCACAACGCGCATGCCCACTACGACCTGTCGAACGACATGTTCGAGGCCTTCCTGGACCCGTCCATGACCTACTCCTCGGCGCTGTTCGACCCGGTCGCCGACGCCGACGGCCCCGGCGACCTGCACGCCGCCCAGCTGCGCAAGATCGACGCGATGCTCGACGCGGCCGGCGTCCGCAAGGGCACCCGGCTGCTGGAGATCGGCTCCGGCTGGGGCGCGCTGGCGATCAAGGCGGCCGGCGAGCGCGGCGCCATGGTACTCACCGTGACCCTGTCGGAGGAGCAGCAGGAGCTGGCCCGCAAGCGTGTCGCCGCGGCCGGCCTGGCGGACCGCGTCGAGGTCCGGCTGGCCGACTACCGCGAGGTGGCCGAGGAACGGCCGTTCGACGCCGTGGTCTCGGTGGAGATGATCGAGGCGGTCGGCCGCCGCTACCTGCCGGACTACTTCCAGGCCATCGAGCGCAACCTGGCCCCCGGCGGCCGGGTGGCCGTCCAGGCCATCACCATGGCCCACCACCGCATGCTCGCCACCCAGGACTCGTACTCCTGGATCCACAAGTACATCTTCCCCGGCGGCCTCATCCCCTCGATCCCCGAGCTCGACTTCGCCGCCGGCACGGCCGGCCTGCGGCTGGCCGCGCGCCGCGACTTCGGCCTCGACTACGCCCGCACCCTGCGGATCTGGCGCCACCGCTTCGAGGAGAACTGGCCGCACGTCGCCGCGCACGGCTTCGACGAGGTCTTCCGCCGCACCTGGCGGTTCTACCTGGCCTACTGCGAGGCCGGCTTCGCCTCGGGCTACCTCGGCGTCTCGCAGCTCGCGTACACGAGGCGATGACCGGGGCAACCCCGCAGCGCCGGTGGTCCCGGTCCAACAACTGGACCGCCAAGGGCCCGGACTCGATGGCCGGTCCCGCCGTGCAGCACGGTCCGTGGGACGAGACCCCGCTCGCGCTGCTCCTGACCTGGCCGGACATCAAGGGCCTGCCGTAGATACAACCAGCCGGCCGGTATAGGGCGTCATTACAGGTAGGCCGTCCCAGGCCGACGCGGTCCCGAGCGGTCCCCCCAGCTCGGGACCGCACCTTTGTGTCACTTGCATCGCCGCATAATCGCCCGCGGCGTCTCAGCCCTTGGAGGCCCGCAGCGCCAAAAGCGCCAGGTCGTCCCGGGTCCCGGAGGCCCCGAAGTCCGCGACCGCCTGCCGCACCCGTGCCACCACGCCCGGCGCGGTCATGCCCGAGCAGCCGGACAGCGCCGCGGCCACGCCCTCGTCGCCGAGCATCTGCCGGCCGTTGCGGCGCTCGCTCGCGCCGTCGGTGTAGACCAGCAGGACCTCGCCGGCCGCCAGTTCCACGTCCTCGGCATACAGCGTCGGGTCCGGCAGGACCCCGAGCAGCGGCTGCGGGTTCGCGGCGGCGCGCACGCTGCCGTCCTGGCGCAGGATCAGCGGCAGCGGATGGCCGGCGCAGACCATCACCAGCTGCGCCGAGCCGTCGGGGCGGGGTTCGACCTCGCCGTACAGCAGGGTGATGAACCGGCCCGCGTCGCCGGCGAGTTCGCCCTCTTCCAGCACCGCCTGGTTGAGCCGCTCGACCACCGAGACCGGGGAGCGGCCCTCGCGGGCCAGCAGGCGCAGCGAGTGGCGGGCCAGCCCGGTCAGGGCGGCGGCCTCCGGGCCGGTGCCGCAGACGTCGCCGACCGCGAAACCCCAGACCTTCCGGCTGATCGGGAACACGTCGTAGAAGTCCCCTCCGACGTGCACACCGTCGCTGTTGGAGGCGGCCTCGTAGACCACGCCGATGTCCAGGCCCTCCACCGTGGGCAGCGTGGGCGGCAGCAGCGAGCGTTGCAGGCCCCGGACGATCTCCAGCTGCTCGGCGTACTGCCGCGCGTTGTCCAGCGCCCCGGCGATCCGCGCGGCCAGCTCCATCGCCAGCGGCACCACGGGCCCGGCGAAGCCGCGCTTGCCCGGGCCGCCCAGGACCAGGGTGCCCAGCGACACGCCGCGGGCGATCAGCGGGATCGGCAGCGCCTGGCCGTACGGCGAGGCGACCGGGACCGGCCACTGGCCGTATCCGGATCCGGATCCGGGAACGTGACCATCCTCACCCGTCGGCGGCCGCCAGTCGGCCAGGGCCGCGGCCAGGGCGTCCAGCCTGCGCTCCTCCCGGTGCCAGACGTGTTCCGGCGCCCCGTGAGATGACACGTTCGAGTGATCTGTACCTGAATTTAAACCTGTCCCCGAATATAGACCTGTCCCAGAATGCGGACCGGCGGCCGGATAGAGTGCGACCCAGTCGGCCAGCCTCGGCACGACGAGCTGGGCGGCCAGGGCCGCCAGGCGGCGCCGGTCCAGGGTGCCGGCCAGGAGTTCGCCGGCCTGGGAAAGCAGGGTCAGCCGGACCGCTTCTTCGGGGCGGTCTCGGGGAAGGGGGGTACGGGGGGTGCGAGGGGCCATCACGTTCGAGCCTAGCCCGGCCGGAGCTTGCGTGCGGGCTAATCGTATGGTTCATCCGTTTCCGCCCGGACGATCTGCGAGACTGTGACAGACCGAGAGAACACCGGGCGGCGGCCGCCGTACGACGGGTGACTCCGAGAGCACTGAGAGTCGCCATCCGTCGTGCCCCAGCGCGGGACGCCGCCCACGGCAAGGAGGCGCGGCGATGACGCTGCAATCGGACGCCAGGACGGACCCCGAGCTGGACCGCCAGCTCGGAGCGATCCTGGAGGTGGCCCAGGCGGTGGCCCGCGGCGACCTGTCGCGCAAGATCGCGCTGTCCGGCGACCTCGACGATATCGGCACCGGGCCGCTGGCCGAGCTCGCACAGACCATCGACGCGATGGTCGGACAGCTGTCGGGCTTCGCCTCCGAGGTGATCAGGGTCGCGCGCGAGCTGGGCACCGAGGGCCGGCTGGGCGGTCAGGCCACCGTCCCGCACGCCGAGGGCATCTGGCGCGACATCACCGACTCGGTGAACTCCGCGGCCCGCAACCTCACCGCGCAGGTCCGCGACATAGCGGGGGTCACCACGGCGGTCGCCCAGGGCGACCTGACCCAGAAGATCACCGTCGAGGTGGCCGGGGAGATGCTGGAGCTGAAGGACACCATCAACACGATGGTGGACCAGCTCTCAGGGTTCGCCGACGAGGTCACCCGGGTGTCGCTGGAGGTGGGCACCGAGGGCCGGCTGGGCGGCCAGGCCCGGGTCCCGGGCGTGGCCGGCACCTGGAAGGACCTCACCGACTCGGTGAACTCCATGGCCGACAACCTCACCACCCAGGTGCGCAACATCGCGCAGGTGGCGACGGCCGTGGCCTCCGGCGACCTGACCCAGACCATCACCGTCGACGCGCGCGGGGAGATCCTGGAGCTCAAGACCACCCTGAACAAGATGGTGGACCGGCTCGGCACCTTCGCCGACGAGGTGACCCGGGTGGCCCGCGAGGTCGGCACCGAGGGCAAGCTCGGCGGCCAGGCCACCGTGCGCGGCGTGGCCGGCACCTGGAAGGACCTCACCGACAACGTCAACGCGATGGCGAACAACCTGACCAGCCAGGTCCGCAACATCGCGCAGGTGACCACCGCGGTCGCCAACGGCGACCTGTCCAAGCGCATCGACGTCGAGGCGCGCGGGGAGATCCTGGAGCTCAAGACCACTCTGAACACCATGGTGGACCGGCTCTCCGCGTTCGCCTCCGAGGTGACGCGCGTCGCCCGGGAGGTCGGCACCGAGGGCAAGCTCGGCGGCCAGGCCACGGTCGAGGACGTCTCAGGGACCTGGCAGCGGCTCACCGAGTCGGTGAACGAGCTGGCCTCCAACCTGACCACCCAGGTGCGCGCGATCGCCGAGGTCGCGACCGCGGTCACCGCCGGCGACCTGACCCGGCTGATCACGGTCGAGACCAAGGGCGAGGTCGCCGAGCTGAAGAACAACATCAACCAGATGATCGGCAACCTGCGCGAGACCACGCGCCGCAACGACCAGCAGGACTGGCTGAACACGAACCTGGCCCGGATGAGCGGCATGATGCAGGGCCAGCGCGACCTGGACGCGGTCTCCGCGCTCATCATGAGCGAGCTGACACCGCTGGTGAACGCCCAGTACGGAGCCTTCTACCTGGCCCGCAAGGAGTCCGGCACGAAGGTGCTGAACCTCATCGCCTCCTACGGCGTGGACCGCGAGTCCCCGGACGTCACCTCGCGCTTCCGGCTGGGCCAGGGCCTGGTCGGCCAGGCCGCGGTGGAGCGCAAGCCGATCATGATCCAGCACGCGCCGGTGGACTACATCCGCATCTCCTCCGGCCTGGGCTCGGCCGCGCCCTCCTCGGTCGCCGTGCTGCCGGTCCTGTTCGAGAACGAGGTCATGGCGGTCATCGAGCTGGCCAGCTTCCATAGCTTCGACGAGGTCCACCGGGCCCTGCTGGAATCGCTCATGGAGATGGTCGGCGTCACGGTCAACACCATCACCGCCAACACCCGCACCGAGGAACTGCTCGGCGAGTCCCGCCGGCTGGCCGACGAGCTCAAGGCGCGCACCGACGAGCTGCAGATGCAGCAGAAGGAGCTGCGCCGCTCCAACGCCGAGCTGGAGGAGAAGGCCGAGCTGCTGGCCCGGCAGAACCAGGACATCGAGGTCAAGAACTCCGAGATCGAGCAGGCGCGCCAGGAACTGGAGGAGCGCGCGAACCAGCTCACGATGTCCTCGCGCTACAAGTCCGAGTTCCTGGCGAACATGTCGCACGAGCTGCGCACCCCGCTGAACAGCCTGCTGATCCTGGCCCGGCTGATGGCCGACAACGCCGAGGGAAACCTGACCGAGCGCCAGGTGGAGTACGCCGAGACCATCCACGGCGCGGGCAGCGACCTGCTCCAGCTGATCAACGACATCCTGGACCTGAGCAAGATCGAGGCCGGGCGCATGGACGTGCAGCCGGCCCGGATAGCGGTCAGCCAGCTGGTGGACTACGTCGAGGCCACGTTCCGGCCGCAGACCGAACAGAAGGGCCTGGAGCTGCGGGTGCGGGTCGCCCCCTCGGTGCCGGCCCACCTGTTCACCGACGAGCAGCGGCTGCAGCAGGTCCTTCGCAACCTGCTGTCGAACTCGGTGAAGTTCACCGAGACCGGGCACGTCGAGCTGGTCGTGGACACCGTCGGCGACATCGTGCTCGGCGGCCCGGAGGACAGCAACGAGGTGGCGCTGGAGCCCGCGGTGTCCTTCGCGGTGTCCGACACCGGCATCGGCATCGTGGACGACAAGATCCAGACCGTCTTCGAGGCCTTCCAACAGGAGGACGGCACCACCTCGCGCCGCTACGGCGGCACGGGCCTGGGGCTGTCCATCAGCCGGGAGATCGCCAAGCTGCTCGGCGGCGGCATCCGCGCCGAGAGCCAGCGCGGCCGCGGCTCGACGTTCACCCTGTTCCTGCCGCACGCGGTCGGACCGGACGGCGGCGCCGTGTTCGGCAGCACCAGCAGCCTCGGCTACGGCACCAGCCCGCTCCCGTCCGGCGGATCGGCCGAACCGGCCCCGACACTCCCGCTGATCCCCGAACAGGCCCCGCATCCGGACCTGTATCTGCCCTCGACGGAGCTGTACGCCGCCGGCTCGGACATCACCTTCGACGGCGAGAAGATCCTCATCGTCGACGACGACATCCGCAACGTCTTCGCCCTCACCTCGGTCCTGGAGCAGCACGGCTGCACGGTCCTGAACGCCGAGAACGGCCGCGCCGGGCTGGAGGCCCTGGAGCGCGCCGACGACGTCGCGCTGGTCCTGATGGACGTGATGATGCCGGAGATGGACGGCTACGCCACGATGGCCGCGATCCGCGAGATCGACCGGTACAAGAACCTGCCGATCATCGCGCTGACCGCCAAGGCCATGCGCGGCGACCGGGAGAAGTCGATCGAGGCCGGCGCCTCGGACTACGTCACCAAGCCGGTGGACACCCCGCATCTGCTGACCGTCATGCGAGGCTGGCTGGACGCCGAGACCGGCGCGCAGCCCGCGGCAGGAGGCCCGAGCAAGTGAACGACGCGCACCGCGGCTCGGCACCCGCCGACGCCGCCGACATCAAGATCCTGCTGGTCGACGACCGCCCGGAGAACCTGCTGGCCCTGGAGTCGATCCTGGGCTCGCTGGGCCACGAGCTGGTCACCGCGTCCTCCGGCGAGCAGGCGCTGCGCGCCGTCCTGCGCGAGGACTTCGCGGTGATCCTGCTGGACATCCGCATGCCCGGCATGGACGGCTTCGAGGTGGCCGCGCACGTCCGGCTGCGCGAACGCTCCCGCGACACCCCGATCATCTTCCTCACCGCGGCCGGCGACGGCCCGCACCAGACCCTGCGCGGCTACGCAGCCGGCGCCGCGGACTACCTGACCAAGCCCTTCGACCCCTGGGTCCTGCGGGCCAAGGTCGGCGTCTTCGCCGAGCTGCACCGCAAGAACCGCCAGCTGAAGGAGCAGGCGGAGATGCTGCGCGAGGCCGCCGGCGTCACCCCGCGGATGCTGGACGAGCTGTCGAACCGGCTCGGCGCTGTGGAGGGCACGCTGGCGCTGCTGATCGACCAGAACGGGCGCGAGGGACCGGTCGGGCGGCTGGAGCGGCGGGTCGTGCGGATGCGGGCGGCGCTGGACGCGGTGCGGATATAGTGCCGCGGCGGCGTGCGGTCGCGCGGCCTGTGCTCGATGCGGTTCCGGTTCCGGTTCCTGCCTTATGCCGCTTCCAGAATCAGGATCCCGCTCGCGATCGCCACCGCCGCGAAGATCCGATACCGCCCGAACGGCTCGCGCAGGAACACCGACCCCAGCGCGGCGCCGAAGATCACGCTGGTCTCCCGCAGTGCCGACACCGCAGCCAGCGCCCCACGCGTCTGCGCCCACAGCACCAGGCCGTAGGCGAACAGCGACAGCGCGCCCGCGATCACCCCGCGCACCACGTCGCCCCGACTCAGCTTCCTGAGCGTCGGAAGCACCCCCACCCCCTCGGGCGCCCGACCGCGCCGCACCATGATCGCCACACACGCGGCCGTCATCATCGTGCTCTCCGCGAGCATCATCCACGCCGTGTAGCCCGCGGCCGTCCCCGAATGCCGCACCGCGATACCGTCCGTGACCGTGTACGTCGCGATG
The DNA here is from genome assembly GCF_041260665.1 of Catenulispora sp. GP43. Taxonomy (NCBI): domain Bacteria; kingdom Bacillati; phylum Actinomycetota; class Actinomycetes; order Catenulisporales; family Catenulisporaceae; genus Catenulispora; species Catenulispora sp. GP43. Next base: position 215,888 of record NZ_JBGCCT010000003.1, read on the forward strand.
GACAGCCCGGTCATCGCCGCCCAGAACAGCGCCTTGCCCTGCGCACGCTTCGGCCGCCCCGCCGAGAAGACCAGCGTCGTCAGCCCGCCGCAGACCACTGCGATGCCCAGCGTCTGGTGCCGCGACATCGGATCGCCCAACAGCGTCGCGAAGACCGCCACCACTACCGGCGACAGCCCTCGCGCCAGCGGGTAGACCTGGTTGAAGTCGCCGATCTCGAACGTCTTGATCAGCATCATGAAGTAGCCCACGTGCAACGCCGCCGAGACCAGCAACAGCGCCCACGACGCGCGATCCGGCGCCGGCAGCAGGACCGCCCCGATCCCCGCCAGCACACCGCCGGAGAGCGTCATCAGCAACGACGCGGCCAGTTTGTCGGAGACGAACTTGAGGATCGCGTTCCAGCTCGCGTGCAGAAAGGCCGCGGACAGGACGACGGGTACGAGGATCCCGGGCGCACCGGCAGCGGAGGCCTCAGCGCTGAGCAGACTCAATTCCCCACCCCTATATATACGTGTTCTGCGAATCGGCTCAGGCGGCCGGTCCTGTGCTCCCCCGCACGATCAGTTCCGTCGCGCTGTGCACGACCGCGCGCCCTTCGTCCAGCGGCGCGGCAGCCACCATCCGCATCGCCTGCTCGCCCATGCCCTCGGTGTCGACGCGCACGCTCGTCAGCGCGGGCACCAGGTCGGCGCAGATCGGCAGGTCGTCGAAGCCGACCAGGCTCACGTCCTCCGGAACCCGCCGTCCCGCCTCCCGCAACGCCGCCAGCGCCCCGATGGCCATCACGTCCGCCATCACGAACACCGCCGTCACCCCGGGATGCTCGGCCAGCAGCCGCCGGGTGGCGTCGTAGCCGCCGTCGCGCGTGAAGTCGCCCTCGATCTCGTGGCCGACCGGGTCGCCCGCGCTGTCGGCCACGCCCCTGCGGAACCCTGCGGAGCGGTCGGCGATCGTCACCAGCCCGCGGGGGCCGGCGATCATGCCGATCTCCCGGTGGCCCAGGCCCGCCAGGTGCAGGGCCGCCGCGTGGGCCCCTTCGGCGTTCGCCGGCAGCACGGCGTCGATCCCGGGCCCCTGGTCGCCGATGGCCACCACCCGGCCGCCGCCCTGCTGGTAGTCCAGCAGCCGCTCGCGCAGCGGCCCGGCCAGCGCGGGGTCCACCGGCGGCGAGCCGGCGACCAGGATCGCGCGGGCCCGCTGGGCCCCCAGGCGGGTGATGTAGTCCAGTTCCAGAGCGGGATCGCGGTAGGTGTTCGCGACCATCACCAGCAGGTCCTGCTCCCGCGCCACCCGCATCGCGCCGGCGGCGATCGCCGAGAAGTACGGGTCGTTGACGTCGTGCACGAGCAGCCCGACCAGCGAGGTGGTGGCCCGGGCCAGCGCCTGCGCCGGGCCGTGCGAGACGTAGCGCAGCCGCGCGGCGACCTCGCGGACGTGCTCGCTCAGTTCGGCGTTGACCGTCCGGGTGCTGCCGTTGAGCACCCGGGAGGCGGTGGCCAGCGAGACGCCCGCGGCGTCGGCCACCTGCTGCAGGGTGGCGCCACCGCGGCGGGGGGCCGGCGAGGGTGTTGACCGCTGCGTGGACACGCTCGTAACCTATCGCCTCGGGACAGGTTCGGAAAGCGCTTTCCAGCGCCGATCGGGCCTTTCGGTGATCACAACTAGGTCTCGGGAGCTGCGATGACGCGCGAAGTAGTCGGCATAGCCATGAATGGCGTGACCGGACGTATGGGCTACCGCCAGCACCTGCTGCGGTCCATCCTCGCCATCCGCGAGCAGGGCGGCCTGCTCCTGCCCGACGGCCGCACGGTCTGGCCCGAGCCGGTCCTGGTCGGCCGCAACGCCGAGAAGATCGAGGCGCTGGCCGCGCAGCACGGCCTGGACAGGTGGACCACCTCCCTGGACGAGGCCCTGGCCGACCCGTCCGTCACCGTCTACTTCGACGCGCAGGTCACCCAGGCCCGCGTCCCGGCCATCACCCGGGCGATCGAAGCCGGCAAGCACATCTACACCGAGAAGCCGACCGCCGAGACCCTGGACGACGCGATCAGCCTCGCACGCCTCGCCGACGCCGCCGGCATCAAGCACGGCGTGGTCCAGGACAAGCTCTTCCTGCCGGGCCTGCTGAAGCTGAAGCGGCTGGTCGACTCCGGCTTCTTCGGCCGCATCCTGTCGGTGCGCGGCGAGTTCGGCTACTGGGTCTTCGAGGGCGACTGGCAGCCGGCACAGCGCCCGTCGTGGAACTACCGCACCGAGGACGGCGGCGGCATCATCCTCGACATGTTCCCGCACTGGCGCTACGTGCTGGACCACGTGATCGCCCCGGTCCAGAGCGTCTACGCCGAGGCCCGCACGGACATCCCGACCCGCTGGGACGAGCAGGGCCGGGAGTACAAGGCCACCGCCGACGACGCCGCCTACGCCATCTTCGAGCTCGAAGGCGGCATCGTCGCCTCCCTGAACTCCTCGTGGACCACCCGCGTCAACCGCGAGGAACTGGTCGAGTTCCAGATCGACGGCACGCACGGCAGCGCCGTCGCGGGCCTGCGCAACTGCAAGGCCCAGCACCGCGCGGCGACCCCCAAACCGGTGTGGAACCCGGACATCCCGGCGACCGAGGACTTCCTGGCGCAGTGGCAGGAGGTCCCGGACAACGCCGTCCTGGACAACGGCTTCAAGGTCCAGTGGGAGATGTTCCTCGCGCACCTGGTCGCCGACGCGCCGTACACCCACGACCTGTGGGCCGGCGCCCGCGGCGTGCAGCTGGCCGAACTCGGCGCGCGATCCTGGCGCGAAGGCCGCAAGATCGCCGTACCGGACCTCGACCGGACCGGGAAGTGAGCACCCCGATGACCGGTTTCACCTCGCGCGTCGTGTACGCCGCCGCGCACGTCGTGGCGGACCCCGCCGCGGACAACGGAGCGGGCACCCCCGCGGTCCTGGACTGGGACGCGACCCTGCGCTTCCGCGAGCACCTGTGGTCGCTGGGCTTCGGCATCGCGGACGCGATGGACACCGCCCAGCGCGGCATGGGCCTGGACTGGACAGCCACGCGAGAGCTGATCCGGCGCAGCGGCGAGGCCGCGAAGGCGGTCGGCGCGGCGAAGGTGCCCGCTCTGCTCGCGTGCGGCACGGGCACCGATCAACTCGCGGCGGGCGCACATTCGCTCCCTGACATCCAGGCCGCCTATGAGGAACAGCTCGGCGTGGTCGAGGAGGCTGGGGCACGCGTCATCCTGATGGCGAGCCGGGCCATGGCCGCGTCCGCGCAGTCCGCCGACGACTACCTGACCGTCTACGGCTCACTGCTGAATCAGGCCTCGAACCCGGTGATCCTGCACTGGCTGGGCGACATGTTCGACCCGGCCCTGACCGGCTACTGGGGCTCCGCCGACATCCCGACCGCCATGGCGACGGTCCTGGAGCTGATCAACGCCAACCCGGCGAAGGTCGACGGCATCAAGATCTCGCTGCTGAACGCCGACTACGAACTCGAACTCCGCAGCCGGCTGCCGGAAGGCGTCCGCCTCTACACCGGCGACGACTTCAACTACCCGGACCTCATCAAGGGCGACGCCGCCGGCCACTCCGACGCACTGCTGGGCATCTTCGACGGCATCGCGCGGCCCGCATCCCAGGCGCTGCAAGCTTTGGACCGCGGCGACCTGGAGACTTACGACCGCTTGATGGAGCCGACAGTCGAGCTGTCGCGGCACATCTTCGAGAAGCCGACCTTCAACTACAAGACGGGCCTGGTCTTCCTGGCCTACCTGAACGGCCACCAGGACCACTTCCGCATGGTCGGCGGCCTGGAGAGAGCGCGAGACGCCGCGCACCTGACCGAACTGCTGCGGCTGGCCGAGATCGCCGGGGTCGTCGACGATCCAGAGCTGGCGGCTGCAAGATTCGCGGCGGTGGTCGCCCCATGAATCTCTCCCTCAACCAAGCCACCGTCAAGCGCCTCACCCTCGCCGAAGCCGCCGCCGGCTGTGTCCGCGCCGGCATCCCGGCCATCGGCCTGTGGCGCGACCGCGTCCAGGAGATCGGCATCGAGGCGTCGGCCAGGCTCGTGCGCGAATCAGGCCTCGAGGTCACCAGCCTGTGCCGCGGCGGCTTCATGACCGCCGCCTCCGCCGAGGAGCGCGCCGCTGCGTTGGCCGACAACCGGCAGGCCGTGCTCGAAGCGGCCGGCGTCGGCACCGACGTGCTGATCCTCGTGGTCGGCGGTCTCCCGTCCGGTTCCAGGGACCTGCCAGCCGCTCGCGGAGCCGTCGCCGAGGGCATCGCCGAGCTGGCGCCGTTCGCCGCCGAGCACGGTGTGAAGCTCGCCGTCGAGCCGCTGCATCCGATGTTCTGCGCGGACCGGGCCGTGGTCTCCACGCTCGGGCAGGCGCTCGACATCGCCGAGGCGTTCCCGGCCGAGCAGGTCGGCGTGGTCGTCGACACCTACCACGTGTGGTGGGATCCGGAGCTGGAGGCGTCGATCGCTCGCGCCGGCGCCGGGCATCGGATCCTGTCCTACCAGGAGTGCGACTGGGTCGTGCCGCTGCCGGCCGACATGCTCCTGGGCCGCGGGCACGTCGGCGACGGCCACATCGACTTCGTGCGGATGCGCGAGCTGGTGACCGCCGCGGGGTGGACCGGCGGTGCCGAGGTGGAGATCTTCAACCAGGAGATCTGGGACACGGACGGCGCCCGGACCATCGCCACCGTCAGGGCCCGCCACGAGGCGGTCTGCGCCGCCTCGAGGGTCTGAGCCGCCTCGAGGGTCTGAGCCGCCTCGGGGGTCTGAGCGGCCCCCGGACGAGAGCGGATCCGACCCGGGGGTCGGATCCGCTTCGTGTTACAGGGAACTGATCAACTCAGGACACCGTCACGTCGTCGTACAGGGTGTACGTCGGGTCGCCCGGGTAGTTGTCGTCCTTGTTGGTCAGCGTCAGCGTGTAGCTGTGGCCGGCGGTGACCGAGGCGGTCACCTGCTTCCAGCCCGAGGTCGGGTTGGTGCAGGTCTTGGGCAGGATGATCTTGGTGGTGCCGGTGGTGTTGTCCTTCAGCGTCGCCGTGGCCCAGTCGTAGGTCACGGTGTCGTCGCAGGTCACGTTGTACCAGAAGCCCAGCTTGCTGTTGCCCGTCCCGGCGGTGAAGGTCTGCGCGATGCTCGAGGTGCTGCTCGGGTTGGTGTTGCCGAGCTCGGCCGCGTAGCTGCCGGAGTGCGGGCCGGAGGTCGTCACCGAGGTGACGCCGGAGGCGGTCCAGCCGGACAGCGAGCCGTTCTCGAAGCCGCCGTTGACGATGACGTTACCGCCGCCGGTGGTCGCGTTCACCGTCCAGCCGAACGTCGCCGAGCCCGAGGCGCCGGTGGAGTCGGTGGCCGTGACGGTCACGTTCGAGGTGCCGGCCGTGGTCGGGGTGCCGGAGATCAGGCCGCTGCCACTGTCGATGGCGACGCCCTGCGGCAGACCGGTGGCCGCGTAGGTCAGCGTCTGGCCCGAGGCCGAGTCGGACGCCTGGATCTGCAGCGACACCGCGCTGCCGACCGTGGAGGTCTGGGCCGCCGGCTGCGTGACGGTGACCGTGCCGGAGCCACCGCCGTTGTGGGTCAGGATCTGGTGCGAGATCGCGCAGCCGTTGGTGTCGTTGGACCAGCTGGCCTGCTCGGCGAAGCTGTCCGAGCCCATCGTGACGTTCGCCGCGCCGCCGGTGGTGCCGGGCTTGAGCCACGCGCACTCGTCGGAGTTCTCCTGCTGGTAGTAGGAGCTCGACGAGGTCTGGTTGGTCCAGCCGCCGGCCGGGTTCTGGTCCGACATCATCTCGTGCCACTCGTGGCCGAGGGTCATCGTGTAACCGTCGAGCAGGCCGTTGCTGCCGGAGTTGATGAAGTTGGTGCCGCAGGTCTGGCCGACGTCCATGTTGTACGGCTGGTTGGAGAACGCGATGTCACCGTAGTTGCTGGTGACCGCGCCGCCGTTCAGCGTGGTGTCGCCGTTCCAGTCGTGCCAGGCGCAGTAGCCGGTGTTGGGGTCCTGGTAGCCGTCCGGGTCGGTGCCGTGCGGGGACAGGATGACGTAGTAGGCGTCGCGGTTCGCCGCCGCGCTGGTGTTGCCGAAGTGCGCCGCCGCGTTGACCGCCTCGACACCCAGTTGGTGGCCGGTCGCCGCGGAGGGGGAGGCCGCCCCGTTGTCGTACCAGACGCCGGACAGCACGCCGCCGGTCTGGTAGGGGATGAAGTTCGCGTTGCTCGGGCAGCTGGTCGCGCCGGAGGCCACGTTCGGCCCGTCGCACCACTGAGTCAGGTCGGCCGACCAGGTCTCGCCGCCGGTGCCGATGTCCTGGAACATCTTCTGCACGACCGGCGCCGCGCCGTCCGGGTCGCCGGAGAAGTTGGCGAGCCCGTTGGAGTCAGTGCTCTGAGTTCCCCACTGGGTCCCGTAGAACACCAGGTACACCTTGGCGTGCCCGTCCAGCACGCCGATGCCGTCGACACCGCCGCCGTAGGCCAGCGTCTCCGAACCCGTCGCCGCCGAGTGCCCGGCGGCGTTTATACGGTCGCAGAGCGTCTGCGTTTCCGTAGGCTGCACACCGTGCTTGTGGCTGTGCGGCGCGTGCTTGCAGGAGGCCGGGTTGATGTCCCAGGCCTGCGCGGTCTGCGCCGAGGCCGCCATCAGGCCGAAGCCGGCCGCCATGGTGGCGACAGCCGCTCCGGCCGCCGCGGCTCGTCGCCGCGTATACGTGTTTTTCATCTCCGCCTTCGGTGGAGTAGAGGGGATGGGTGGCGAGCTAAGAATTTGCTGAAGGTCACCCCCGGACCGCATCGGGGGAAACCCTTGAACAGCTCGCACATGACCAGCTCTTTACTGAAGGCGTCGTGGCCGGGAACACAGCGGGAACTCTTGTGACCGGGGGCGAGCACGGCGTAACCTTCCCCGAACAGCCGCCGCGGCCCGCCAGAGGCGGAAAACGCGGCCGCCACCGGCATCGTGACCGCCAAGGACTTGACATGATCGGGCATGGGGAGCTCGTCGCCGCCCTGGCCGCGCGCGCCGCCGAGGGGGTCCCCACGGTGCTGGCGGCGCCGCCCGGCCGCGGCAAGTCCGCCCTCCTGGACGCCGTCGCAGAGCCCTGGATCACGCGCGAGGACCACGTGGTCTGGCTGACCGCCGCCCCGGCCGACCGCGGCGTCCCCTTCGCCGCCATGGCCGATCTGCTCAGCGAGGCGCCCGATCTGCCCGAGCCGTGGCTCGCGGCGATCCGCCAGGCCCTCCGCCGGATACCCGGCACCCCCGACCGCGTGGCGATCCGCTTGGCAGCACGGGCCTGCGTAGACGCGGCGGTCCCGCCGGACAAGCGCGTGCTGCTCCTGGCCGACGATCTGCAGTGGTGGGACGCGGAGAGCTTCGACATCCTGGCCTACCTCGCCCGCCACGGCGTCCCGGTGGTCGCCGCGACCCGGCCCGGCGCCCCGGTGGACCTGCTGGGCCGCGACGCCCTGGAACTGCCGGTCCCCCCGCTGACCGCCGAGCAGACCGCGACCCTTTTGCAGCGGAGGGGAATCGGCTTCCGTGTCGCGGCCCGCGTCCACGCCGCGTCAGGCGGGAACGCCCGGCTGACCGTGGAGATCGCCCGCGGCCTGGATGCCGCCTCGGGCGCCCTCGACGCGGTGGCGACACCGGCGGCGGCCCGGCGCTGCGTGCGCGGCTGGATCGACGAACTGCCGACGCCGGACAGCGTCTGGCGCACCCTGCTGATCGCCGCGATCGCCGCCGACCCCTCGATCCCGACCCTGCGCCGCACCGCCGGTCCGGACACCCTGGAAGCGCTGGCCTGCGCGGACCAGGCGGGGCTGATCACGGTGGACGTACACGGAACGGTGGCCTTCCCGGCCACGGCGGTCCGGGACACGGTCCTGGCCGACGCGTCGCAGGAGACACTCCGCACGGCCCACCTGCTCCTCGCCGAGACGGCCACGGACCCGACCGCGCGGCTGTGGCACCGCGCATCAGCGGCGCGAGACCGGCCGAACCTGGAGGTCGCGGCGGATCTGGCGGTCGCGGCCCGCGCCGTGCGGCGCCGGGGCGATCCGGGGCGCGCGGCGGAGTTGTGGCTGCTGGCGGCGGAGATGATGCCCGCGCAAGATGCCGAGGCGGACGTCGCCGCGGCGGACGGCTCGCTGGCGCCGCTGCCGGCTCCGGTGAGCGGGACGGCCGGCTTGCAGGAACACGATCGGGTCCGGGCCGGAACCGCAGCGCCCACCATCGATTCCGCCGCCGAACCACAGACTCCACCAGCGGCGGGCTCAGCCCGCCAGCCAGCCCTCACCGCCACCCCCGCCGACCACCCGCAGCGCCCCACCGCCGTCGCCGCCCTCCTCCTCGCCGCGGCCACCGATGCCGCCACCGCCGGGCGTCCGCACCTCGCGCGCACCGCCGTCGCGCGCCTCGATCGCACCGAATCCGACCACGCGGCCCGCGCCAGGGCCCGGCTCGCGGTCGTCGACGCGGCCGGCCAGGCCGTCGGCGGCCTCGACGACATCCTGGGCCGGGCGCTGGCCGATGCCGAGGCCGCCGCCGATCCGGCCCTGCTCTCCGCCGTCCACCTGCGCGCCGCCTGGCACGCGCACCTGGCCCTCGGCGACAACCGGCGCGCCCACGACGCCGCGCGGGCCGCCGTCCGGGCCGCCGAGCTCTCGCAGAACCCTGAGTCGCAGGCCGCCGCGCTGGTCATGCTCGCGCGCATCGAGCAGCTGGTCGGCGAGCCCTCCTACCCCCGGGTGCTGCGCCGCGCGCTGGCGCTCAGCCCGGATCCGGCTCCCGGTGCGCTCATCAATTCCGCGCGCTGGCTGTCCGTCCGCTTCGCGCTCTTCGCCGACCAGCTCGACGAGGCCCGGCACCACCTGCGCCAGCTCACCTCGTACGCCGAGCGCAGCGGCAGCCACGCCGACCGCGCGCTTCTTCTGCGCGGCGCGGTCGAGATCGACGCCCGTGCCGGGCTCGGCGCCGCGGCGATCCGCAGCGCGCGCCGGCTCGAAGAGCTCCCGGGCGCCGAGCGCGCCTCCCCCGGGCCGGTGTTGTTCACCTCCGCGCTGGCGCAGATGGCCGGCGGCACGTTGGAGGAGGCGCTGCGCCTCGCCGACCGGGGCACGGCCGCCTCGGCGCAGGAGCAGGACCAGATCTTCCAGACCCGCTGCCTGGCCCTGTCCGGCACGGTGCACCTGCTGCTGCGCGACACCGCCGCGGCCGGCGAGGACCTGAACCGGGTCAGGACCCTGGTGCAGGAGCAGGGCATCGCCGATCCGGCCACCGTGCGCTTCCACGCCGACCTCGCCGAGGTACTGGTCGCGCTCGGACAGACCGACGAGGCGGCGGCGGTCGTGGCCGAGACCCGGCGGGCGGCCGAGGAGTTGGGACGGCGCAGCGTCCTGGCCGGGTTGGACCGCGCGGACGCGGTTCTCAAGGCGGCACAAGGCGATCACGCCCGCGCCGAAGCACTCCTGCACCGCGCCGACCACACCTTCCTGGCCCTCGGCCTGCCGCTGGAGCGCGGCCGCGTCCTGCTCACCCGCTCGATCATCGACAAGCGCCGGCGGCGTGCGGCCTCGGCGCGGCAGTTCCACGACCAGGCCGCGGCGGTCTTCCGCCGGGCGCAGGCGCCGCTGTGGGAGCCGGCCGAGGTCGCCGTCGAGGCCCCGGCGCCGGATCTGTTCCTGACCGCGGCCGAGCAGCGGATCGTCGCGCTGGTCACCGAGGGACTGCCGAACCGCGAGATCGCGGCGAACCTTTTCCTGTCGGTCAAGACCGTGGAATCCGTGCTGACCGGCGTTTACCGAAAGCTGGGTGTCCGATCGCGCACGCAGTTGGCCGTTCTTCTGCGCGATGATTAGGGGAAACGCTTTAGAAAACGTATTCTTTCCCCGTGCCGAAACGAGCTGACGCCGACCGCGAATCCCCCTCCGGCCGCGCGGCGACCATCCGCGACGTGGCCACCCGCGCCGGGGTCTCGGTCGCCACCGTCTCCCGGGTCCTCACCGGCAACTACCCGGTGGCCGCCGCGACCCGCACCAAGGTCCTGCGCGCCGTCCGCGACCTGGACTACGTCGTCAACGCGCATGCCCGCGCGCTGGCCGGCAACAGCTCGAAGATGATCGCGGTCCTGCTGTCCAACCTCACCTCGCCGTTCTACAACCGCGTGGCCTCCGGCGTGGAGCAGCAGGCGATGGCCGAGGACCGGCTGTGCATGGTGAGCACCACCGGCGGCGACCCGGAGCGCGAGGTGAAGCTGGTCGAGACGCTGCGCGAGCAGAACGTGGACGCGGTGGTCCTGGTCGGCGGCGTCATCGACACCCCCGAGTACCGCGAGCACATGGCGCGCCTGGCCCGGCTGCTGGACAGCGCGGGCTCGCGCCTGGTGGTCTGCGGGCGGCCCTCGCCCGGCGAGAACCTGCCGGTGACCGTGGTCGAATACGACAACGCCGGCGGCGCCTTCGCCGCGACCAGCCACCTGCTCTCGCAGGGGCATCGCAGGATCCTGTTCATCGGCGGCGACGAGGCCAACACCACCACCCGCGACCGCCTCGACGGCTACCGCCGCGCGATCCACGCCTACCGCGCCGAGGAGGACCCCGGCCTGGTCATCATCGGCAACCAGCTGCCGCCGTTCGCCTACTCCGAGCTCAAGAAGCGGCTGGCCGCCGGCCCGCCGGACTTCACCGCGGTCTTCGCCTGGGACGACCACATCGCGGCCCGCGCCCTCGTCGCGCTGCGGGAGGCCGGGGTGTCCGTGCCGGACGAGGTATCAGTGATCGGATACAACGACGAGCAAGAGGCCCAGGACCTGTACCCGGCGCTGACCACCGTCTCGATCCCGCACATGGAACTCGGCCGCGAAGCCGTCCGCCTGGCCCTGCACCGCGACGAAGCGGCCGCCCCGACCCAGCACGTCGTGCTGGGGACCCACATCGTGATGCGGGACTCGGTGCGGCCGCTGATCAACCGGTGAAGGCGGGCTTCACCTTCAACGCCTCGGCCAACGGCACGGCCTCGGGGTGCCACTTGGACTCCCACTCCAGCGACATCCAGCCCTGATATCCCAGTTCGCGCAACGCGGCGTAGAACTCGTCCAGCGGGATCGTGCCCTCCCCGAGCGGCAACGGCGTCCGCTCGGTCGGCGACAGGACATCCTTGACCTGCACATGCCGCAGATACGGGGCCAGCACGTCCTTCGTGACCGCGATCGGCTCGCCGGTCCGCCACGGATGCATGACGTCCCAGATCGTCCCGACATCGCCGGAGACCTGAGACAGCACCCGCGCGATATCCACACCCTGTGGATGACTGTCATGGGTTTCCACCAGAATCGCGACGCCTTCGGGCAGCCGCGCCGCGATCGCGTTCAGCCGGCGAACCGCGCGCGCGTCGGCCTCGGCGCCGGGTTCCTCCGCGCCGGGGAAGACCCGCACGAAAGGCGCCCCGAGATCCCGCGCGAGATCGGCGTGCGCCAAGGCGTCCGCGACGCACTCGTCGTCGCCGACTTCGCCGCGAGCCACTTTGACATACGACGCGACCGCCAACACCGTGACGCCGCCGGACTCCAGCACCTCCCGCGCGGCAGCCCGCTCCCGCGCCGACAGCCCGACGTGCACCGGCTCGTCGTCTGCGGCCCGCAGCTCCAGCCCGAGCCAGCCGGTGGACCGGGCCAGTTCCACGACGTCCGGCAACGGCAGCCCCGAGCAGCCCAGGGTCGAGAACGCCAGCGGCCAGCTCATTCGGCATCTCCCTCGGGCAGCCGGAACACCATCGCCTTCGACCGGTAGAACACCGTCCCGCCGGGATGCTCGGCCGTCAGATACGGCGTCGCCGAGAACGCCCCCAACGCGTTGGCGCCCAACTCGTGCTCGACCCCGGCCGCGGTCCACCCGCCCAGGCTCTCGATCCGCGACATCACGCCGAGGTCGTTGACCGCGAAGGCGCCGGGCAGCTTCTCGTTCTCGCCGTGCAGCGCCTGCTCGGAACCGGCGACCGGATAGCCGCCCTCGCGCACCGTCCAGCCGGCCGGCGCCGTCACCCGGTGCACCCGGATCTCGGCGCCCTCTTTAACAAAGGTCTGTGTTTCGATCATGAAAGGCTGTGTCTCGATCTCCGCGCCCTCGATGGGGTGGACGGCGCCGCCGGGCTCCTCCTCGAAGCCCGGGACGTGCCGCGACGCACCCCACTCGGCCGCCACCCCGATCGGCTCGATCACCGCGCGCGAGGTGACCCGGCCGTCCGGCGCGATCAGCGCGACGTGGTTGCCGACCCGCCTGGCCCACGCCTCGGCCCCGGTGTCCGGCGCGGTGACCGTCGAGAACGCCAGCGGCGAGTAGAAGACGTCGGTGTGCTCGTCGAACGGCGGAGTGTGGTGCCGGGCCTTGTCGCTGCCGTGGTTCAGCAGCCGGACCACGCCGTCGTTCCGCGTCCCGCTCAACGACCAGCCGACCGGCGCGATCGCCGACTCGAAGTCGGCGACCTCCACTGGCAGCGGCGACTCCGGCGCCGTCCATACCCGGTGATCGGCCGGCAGCATCAAGCCGATGAAGCCCTTCGAGGCCCAGTACGGCGAAGCAGGGCCCGAATAGTTCTGCACCATGGGCAGGAACGGCTCGTGCCAGCCGAGGGTCAGCAGTCCGCGCTCGTCCGGCGCGCCGTGTTCGGCGAAGTGCTTCAGCACGCCGCTGGCCGCGCGCCGCGAAAGCCCGGCGTCGTAAGGGGAACAGTCGAACATCTCCCCGATCCAGATCGGGGCCGCGGCCGCGAAGCGGTAGGTCAGCGACCGGCCCTGGTGGATCGGCGCGCCGTCGGCGCCGAAGAAGTCGAAGTAGCGCTCCAGGAACTGCCGCAGCCGGTCCCGGTACACCTCGCGGGCCGCGAGCGCGCGGTCGTTGCGTCTGCCACCCTCGGCCATCTGCGTCCACACCAGCGGATACAGGTGCATGGCCCAGCCGATGTAGTAGTCGAAGTTCCGGCCGGCGCCGTCGGTGTACCAACCGTCGCCGACGTACCACTCCTCGGTGGCGTCCAGACCCCGCAGGATCTCAGACTCCTCATATCGCGCGCCGATCGAGGACAGGAACTCCTCGGTGACCGTCTGGAACAGCATCCAGTTGTTCGGCCAGGTCGGGTTGCCCACGAACTCGCCGAGCCAGTCCGCGACGAGCCCCTGGGCCCGGGTGTCCAGCTTGTCCCACAGCCATTCCCGTGTGTAGTGCAGCCCCAGCGCGATCGAGGCCGCCTCCACCATCGGCTGCCCCGGACGGCCCTGCGGAATCCGAGGCCAGGCCTCGGGATGCGAGGCGTCCGCTCCGGCGGCCAGGCCCGAGGAGTACCGCGCGATCAGGTCCTCGGCCACCGGCCCCCGCCCGCGATCGGCGGCGATCCGCCACGCCGCGAGCAGGAAGGTGCGCGCGAAGCCTTCGAGGGCATCGGAGTCGAACCCCGAACCACTCGGCCGCCCGGGGAGCTCGAAACGCGCGGAATGCGGCGAGGCGAACGGTTTCACGGAATCGAGCAGGTAGTCGGCCTGCGTGAGCCAGTGCTCCCGCGTCCAGCCGGTGTACTCCGACAGTTCGCGGTCCTCGGGGACATCCAACGCGCCGGCCATCAACGCTCCTTGCGCTCGACGGTGAACACGGACTCCAGCCGGCTGCCACCAGCCTCGACCGAGCATCGTAGCCGAAGACGGAAAACGCTTTCCAGCTCGCCCCGGTGACCGGTGGTCTCGACGGTGTCCAGCTCGGGCCGCATCTCGACCGGGCCCGACCAGGTGAGGACACACCGGGCCTTCTCGCCTTCCCACACCACGCGATCGGCCTCGACCGCCGGCCGGATCCGGCTGAGGTACAGCTCCTCGAACGGCATCGCGCGGTCGGTCTCTACCCGGTCCACCACGACCAGGCTGCCGTGCCGCTGCCAGGTGAAACGCCGGCCGAGGGCCAGCAGGCCCGGCACGTCGTACGCCGCGGTGAGGTCCAGCGTGAGGATCGCGCCCCGGCCGGTCTCGGCGAAGCGCTCGACCTTCGCGGCGTACTCGGCGCCCGGCAGCTGACCTCGGCCGTCGACCAGCGGGATGGAGTGGCCTTCGGCGGCCGTATGAATGTCCTTATACCGCTCGGGCCCGAAGTAGTCGGCGTTGTACTCACCGGCGCCGAGGTCCGCGAGAAGCGTCTCGCCGTGGCCGCGCAGGATGAACTGGCCGACATCCAGGTGGTTGTGGAACTCGTCGTTGTGACCGCCCTTGGCCGCGAACTCCGCCTCGCCGCCGCGGTCCACGACCCACGCCAGATCCGGCAGAAACGCGACACCCGGTGAGACCGGTCGGCCCAGGACGCGCTCCGTCGTCCACTCGATGTTCTTGGCGACGTGCGGCCAGCGATGACAGAAGTCTGATGCGAAGCTCGGCACCGCCTCGATGTACGGCACCGGCACCCCGAGCCGCTCGACTAGCCGCGCCATCAGCCCGGTCGGGATGGCCGCGGTCTCTGAGCCGTCCGAGAAGCTCGGGAACCGGCCGTCGCCGAAGGCGACCCGCGCCGGGAACGCCGCGATCTCCCGGATCTTCGCGTCCGTCAACAGGTCCGGGCCGCCCCGCTCGCGCCAGGCCTCGGCGAAGTAGGCGAAGTACCCGAAGCCGTAGACCCAGTAGTCCATGCCCTCGGAGCAGCCGCCGTCGTCCGGATAGTGCTCGATGAAGCGGCGCAGGGATTTCTGCGCGCGCTTCAGGATCATCGCCAGCCGCTTGGCATCGTCCGGGAAGAAGGCCAGCGCGGCCATCCCGACCCCGCCGGCGACCACGGCCAGCCAGTTGTTGGTCATCTTCTCGAACGCCATCGGCCGCTGGTCGTCGGCGAACGGGATGAAGACCCGGTCCAGCAGTTCCTCGCGGCACCGCATGGTCACGTCTTCGGGCAGCTGCTTGCCGAAGCGCCCGATCAGCTCGGCCACGGTGTGCGCGGTCTCGGCCGCGAACAGGTCGACGCAGCGCCGCATGTCCCCGTCCCGCGCGTGGTACTCGTGCGCGGGCAGGGCCCAGCTGTACTCGTCGCACACCCGCCACAGTTCGTCGGCCAGGACGCTCAGGACCTCGGCGCCGACGACACCGTCGGCGCGCACGTCGAACATCGCCGCCGCGCCGGCCGCGACCAGCCGGCCACGCCGTTCGAAATAGGGATGCTCGTAGCCGTAGCGGTGGCCGGTGTCGCCGAACTGCCGGTACAGCGTGTAGGTCAGCTCGGGCGCGGCGGACCCGGCCGCCTTCGCCACGACGTCGCGGACCTCGTCTTGCAAAGCGGCCAGGTAGCTCATGCGCCCGATCATGCCTCAGCTATGAGTCTTGCTGTATTCGGCGCCGAGCTCCGCGGCGATCTGGTCGCCTCCGCTGCTCTTCCACTTCTTGATCACATCGTTCCAGGACGACAGCTGCGCCTTCCCGGTGATGATCGCGTTCATCCCGTCCTGAATCTGCTGCAGCAGGGTCGGCCACTGCTTGTTGCGGGTCGCCGACTGGATGCCCAGGCTCGGGTCCGGGACGCCGAGCGGCACGATGTCCACCTGCGCCTGGTAGCAGCGCTTAGCCGCCTCGGGCTCGCCGGCGAGGTAGTTCACCAGCGGGGCGGCCATGACGTACTTGAACGGCACGTTCACCGAGTTCTCGATCTTGCCGAGGTCGGTCGGCTTCGAGGGCCCCCCGTCCGCGCCGCGGGTGAAGTGCACGCCCTCGATGCCGTAGTTGATCAGCTCCCACTCCTTGGAGCCGAAGGGCGCGGCCAGGAAGTTCAGCACGCCGAGCAGCATCTTGATCCGCTCCGGCGACGCCTTCTTCAGAGCCGTGTAGCCGAAGTAGCCCGGGGTCAGCCACGGCGTCGCCTTGGCGCCGGCGCCGGTGTCGTAGGGACGGACGAAGTCGACCTTCCACTTCTCGTTGACCGCGGTCGCGTAGCCGCCGAACCCGCCGAATCCGTCGGTGGTGGTGACGTAGGTCCCGTTCTGGAAGTCCGTCTTGCACTGGGTGCTCGACACGGTCAGCGCCGCCGGGTCGTACAGGCCCTTGCCGTACCAGTCGGCCATCGTGGCCAGCGACTGCTTCATGGTGTCGGTGCCGTAGGCGGTGGTGAACTGGCCGTTCGCGAGCGACCACAGGTTGGGGGTGCCGTGCACGCCGGAGTGCGTCAGGTAGCCGAAGGAGGCCACCTTGTTGGTGCCGAGCGCGAAGTGGCCCTGCGTGTTCAGCTTCACCAGTCCGGCAGTCAGTTCGGCCTTGCTCAGGCCGCCCGGCGTCGGGTTCCAGATCCCGGCCTGCTGGAACAGGTCGGAGTCCGCGAAGAACGAGTTCCCGAGCCGCGGCCGGTGGATCGGTATCGCGTAGAAGTCGCCGCCGACCCGGCCCACCGAGTCCCAGCTGTACGGCGGGATCGCGGCCAGGTTCGGGTAGGCCTTCGCACCGGCGTCCCCGGACAGGTACTGGCCCAGCGGCTCGCACTTGGCCTGCAGGAACTGCGCCTCGTTCGGCAGCTGGTACAGGCCCAGCATGATGATGTCCGGCAGGTCCGAGGCGGCCATCATGGCGCCGAGCTTGGTCTGCCAGTCGGCGTCGGTGACCATCGTCAGGTCCAGGTCCACGCCGACCGCGTCGTTGACGGCCTTCCACAGCTGGTTCTGGTCCGGACCCTTGGGCTGCGTGCCGTAGGTGACGATCAGGGCCCGCACCTTCGAGCCGTCGCCGGGCTTGGTCGGCACCGACTGGATGAGGTTCGCCGGGTAGCGCAGGAACGTGTCCTGCACTCCGGCCGCCGTGCCCGGCATGTCGGGGTGCAGGCCGGCCGCCGGCGTGTAGGTCGGCCAGGCCATGAGCTTCTTGTCGGCGTTGGACTGCGCGGCGCCGGAGGTGGTCTTGGAGCCGCCGCAGGCCGCCAGGGCCGGGGCGGCGGCGGTCGCGACGGCGGCGGCACCGGTGGCGCGCAGGACGGTCCTGCGGGAGATCTGCTGCGCGGGGTTGGTGAACGGCATGACGGTGCGGTTCCTTAGCTCTTGACGGCGCCGGTCATGACGCCCTTGGTGAAGTAGCGCTGCAGGAAGGGGAAGGCGGCGGCGATCGGCACGATCGCGATGACCACCAGGGCGGAGATCGCCTTCATCGGGGCGATGCCGGTGATGTCCACGCCGGCCTCGGCGTTGGGGTTGTTGCCGGCGATGACGAAGCCGCGCAGCACCGTGGACAGCGGGTTCAGCGAGCCGCCGTTGGTGTAGAGCATCGCCCGGAAGTAGTCGTTCCAATAGCCGACGGCGTAGTACAGGCCGACCACCGCGATGATCGCCTTGGACAGCGGGAGCACGATCTTGAACAGGGTCCTGAGATCCCCGGCGCCGTCCAGGCGCGCCGCCTCGTACAGCTCCTCCGGGATGCCCTGGAAGAAGCCGCGCATGATGACCAGGTTGAAGACGTTGATCATCACCGGCACGAACAGCGCGGCCAGGTGGTCGAACAGGTGCAGGTCGGTGACCACCAGGAAACTGGGGATCATGCCGGCCGGGAACAGGAACGTGAACAGGATCGCCAGCAGGATCGGCTTTCCGGCCGGCACGTTCGGCCGGGACAGCGCGTAGGCCAGGAAGGTCGTCGAGGCCAGGCTGGCCGCGGTGCCGAGCGCGGTCACCAGGACCGAGACCCACAGCGCGTGGCCGATGGTCCCGCCCTCGAAGACGTTGGTGTACGCGGAGAAGTCCAGCTTGTCCGGCCACAGCGACCAGCCGCCGTTGGCGTTCACCTCGGCGTCGGAGGACACCGAGGTCGCCAGCACCAGCCAGAACGGCACGGCTATCAGGGCCAGGATGACCACGACCGTGGCGCCTTTCAGCGCGCTGACCGCGGGCTTGGGCCGGCCCATCCAGGCCGGACGCAGATTCGAGCTCTCGACGCTCACTGGTAGACCCCCTGTTCGCCGAGCTTGTGCGCGATCTTGTTGGCGCCGATCACCAGCACCATCGCCACCAGGCCCTTGAGCAGGCCGGCGACCGCCGCCACGGAGAACTGGCCGTTGCCGACGCCGTGGTTGTAGACGTAGGTGTCGATCACCTCCGCCGCGGCCGGCGTGAAGGTGTCCCGCTGCTGCATGACCTGGTCGAAGCCGACCGACAGGATGTCGCCGACCCGCAGGATCAGCAGCAGCACGATGACCGGCCGGATCGAGGGCAGGGTGACGTGCCAGGTGCGGCGGGCCCAGCCGGCACCGTCGAGCGAGGCGGCCTCGTAGAGCGCGTCGTCGACCTGGTACAGCGCGGCCAGGAAGATGATCGTGCCCCAGCCGCAGTCCTTCCAGATCAGCTCGATCAGCATCATCGGCTTGAACCAGGCCGGGTCCCGGAAGACGTTCACCACGACGTGGTGGCTGTCGTGCGTCAGCAGGCTGTTGACCATCCCGGAGGGACCCAGCACCTGCACGAACAGCCCGACCACGACCACCCACGAGATGAAGTGCGGCAGGTAGACGAAGCTGACCACCAGCTTGCGCACCCGGTTGCGGGTCAGGCTGAACAGGAACATCGCCAGCGCCAGCGGCACCGGGAAGTAGAAGACCAGCTGGATCAGGGCCAGCTCGAAGGTGTTGCGGACCGCGTGCCAGAAGTCGGGGTCGGCGAACAGCGTCGAGAACTGCTGGAACCCGACCCAGGCGCTGTCCTTGATGCCGACGAAGGGCACGTAGTCCTTGAAGGCGATGATGTTCCCGAGCTGCGCCAGGTACTGGAAGACCCCGAAGTACAGCACGCCGGGAAGCATCATCAGCAGCAGGACCTTGTCCCGCCGCAAGCGCGCCCACCGGGTCCTGGCCCGGGGCTCGGCCCCGGCTGTCGCGGCGGCTGCGGCGGCCGTTGCGGCTGCCATGCGGTACCTCCCTACCTTTCGACGTCGGTGTGATGGGACGCGAACCTAAAACGGTTACTGTCTCGCGTCAAGCGATCGAGGTCGGCGTGGCCGACTTGTGATCTGCTGTGACGTGGACGTGGGGTTCTTGACCTCGGAATCTGAGCCGCCTACAGTCCTCGTGCTACGAAACCGGTTACATGACCACGACTCGGCGCGCGCCGAACGGGCATACCTGTACCGGCAGAACATCGCTTCCCGGCAGAACATCGCCCGACAGATGAGGGGGCCCCATGGCCGGCCGTGCCGCCGCGTTATTCGCCATGCGTCCGGACGTCGCCGCCGCGGCGTTCCCGGCCGCGCTGCGCACCCGGCTCGACGCCGTCGTCGAGATCGACCACGGGCTGGTCGTGACCGACTTCGCCGAGCCGCGGGCGCGGCGGGCGCTGGCCGGCACCGAGGTCCTGCTGACCGGCTGGGGCTGCCCGCCGCTGGCCGCCGAGGTGCTGGACGCGGCGCCGAACCTGCGCGCGGTGGTGCACGCGGCCGGCTCTGTGAAGCACCATCTGGGCCCGGACTTCTGGGGACGCGGGATCCTCGCGTCCTCGGCCGCGGACGCCAACGCCCATCCGGTCGCGCAGTTCACGCTCAGCGTGATCCTGCTGGCCTGGAAACGGACCTTCTCGATGGCGCGGCAGTACGCCGAGGGCGTCTACAAGGCGTCCGCGACCTCGCCGCGGTTCGGCAACGTCGGCCGCACGGTCGGGGTGGTCGGCGCCTCGCGGATCGGCCGGCTGGTGCTGCCGATGCTGGCCCGCGAGGGCTTCGAGGTGCTGCTCGCCGATCCGACGCTGAGCCCGGCCGAGGCCGCGGCGCTGATGCCCGCGCCGTGGACGGTGCGGCTCGTGGACCTCGACGAGCTGCTGCGCCGCAGCGACGTGGTGACGCTGCACGCGCCGTCGCTGCCGGAGACCCGGCACCTGCTCGACGACCGGCGTCTGGGGCTGATGCCCGAGGGATCGGTGCTCGTCAACACCGCCCGCGGCGCCCTGATCGACACCGAGGCGCTGGTGCGGCACTGCGCCGCCGGCCGGATCGACGCGTTCCTGGACGTCACCGACCCCGACGAGCCGCTGCCGCCGGGGCATCCGCTGTTCCTGCTGCCGAACGTAGTCGTGACGCCGCACCTGGCCGGCGCGATGGGCAGCGAGGTCGCGCTGCTCGGCGGGTACGCGGTCGCCGACGTCGAGCGGTTCGTGGCGGGACTTCCGCTGCTCGGCGCGGTCCATGAGGATGATCTCGCGCGGATCGCCTAGCCGGCGGCCCGGACACCAGGGGAGACATGAGCACTTCACGCACTTCACGCGTTCTGGTCATCGGGATCGACGGCACGCGGCTGGACTTCCTGGAAGCCGAACCGACGCCGAACCTCGACCGGATCGCCGGCGAGGGCTTCCTGGCCCCGGTCCGGATCGAGGACGGCACGCCGACGGTGTCAGGGCCCTGCTGGGCCACCGCGGTCACCGGCACCAAGATCGACCGGCACGGCATCGGCGGCAACGACTTCGCCGGGCACCGCCTCGCCGAGCACCCGGACTTCCTGACCGTGCTGACCCGCGACTTCGGCCTGCACACCTACCTCGCGGTCGGGGCCTGGCCGCCGCTGGCCACCACGGCCGACCACGGCCCGATGTTCGCTGCGCCGTCCCGGCTGAGCTTCGCCACTTTCGGGCAGTCCGCGCCGGGCTGCGACCGCGGCGACGAGGCCGTCACCCGGGACGCCGAGCGCGTCCTGGCCGCCGAGGACGTCGGCGCGGCGTTCGTCTACCTCGGCGTGAACGACGCCACCGGCCACGACCTGGGCTGCGGGGACGCGTACCGGGCCGCGATCCGCCGCACCGACGCGCGGGTCGGGCGGCTGCTGGCCGCGGTCGCCGCGCGGCCGGACCGGACGGGCGAGAACTGGACCTTCATCGCCGTCACCGACCACGGCCACGTCCTGGAAGGCGGCCACGGCGGCGGCAGCGAGGCCGAGCGGACCGCCTGGATCGCGGCCTGCGGCCCGGGGATCGAGGGCGGCGCCGACTACGGCACGCTGCGGCACGTGGACGTCGCGGCGCACGTCTACGCGGCGCTGGGCGTCGAGCCGGACATCGTGCTGGACGGCAAGCCGTTCGCCTCTGTGGTCTGACTGGCCTTGTCGCCTTATCGCCTTGCCGGTGTGACCGGCGGACCGCGGCTACTTCGCCAGCTTGCCTATGTCCACGACCTGACCCGGCGGCGGCGGGTTCAGCGTCACCTGGGAGTCGTAGTCCATGAAGTCCAGCGTCCCGCCGCCGGGAGGCAGCACCCGCTCCAGGAAAGGCTGTCCGTCGATGGCCACGTAGACCCGGGTGTCCTTGGAGCCGGACAGCACGATCGACTTGGTGCCCCGGATGTCCTTCTGGCCGTCCTTGCCCAGCGAGCCGATGCCCTGCATGATCTGCGCCAGCAACTGGCGCGGGTCGGTCAGCGAGGCGAAGGTCTGGTACTGCGCGTCACTCGGGCCGATGTGCAGGTAGTTGATCTGCATCGCGGTGACCGCGATGCTGTTGTCGGACGAGCTCCCGCCCGAACTCGGGCTGCCCGGGGTGGAGGACGATCCCGAGGACGGCGCGGATGCGGACGAACTCGGCGCCGGGGCGGAGCCGTCACCGAGCCGGGACAGCACGGAGCGGTAGAAAGCCTCATCGCCCTTGACGTAGACGTCCGGCCCGACCCGCAGCAGCTCGAGCACCTCGGTGCCGATGGTGACAGTGCCGGAGGCGCCCTTGTCCTTCACCAGCCGCAGGTCCAGCGCGACCGGCTGGTTGCCGGAGTTGAACTGGCCCTGGACGTGGACGCTGCTGGCGTTCAGGACGGCGTCCTCGGCGGTGGCGACGATGGATCCGGCGCCCTTCTTCGCGACGCCGTTGGTGCCGGTGGAGCCGCAGCCGGCCAGCACCGCCACGGCCGCCACGGCCGCGACAGCCGCGGCTCCTGCGCGGACGGCGGTTCCTCGGGACGTGCGCACGGTTCTCCCGTTCTCCCGTCGATCGGTGACGCCACGAGACTAGACGACGGGCCCGCGGACCGGGGACGGAGTAGCGGAGTCTGTCGCCCGGGGCCGGAACCGGTAGCCTGATCACATCATCGGACCTGGGGCGTCGCGCGGTCGGCGGCGTTTCGACCGGCCCGTGAGGCAGCACACTCATCTTGACCACCCGCGGCCGCCGGGAGCGTGCCGGCCGCGCAGACGACGATGCGGAGGATGACGTGAGGGCCCTGTCCCGCGTGTACGTCTCCCACCTCGCCGGCCGGTCCGTGTTCGACGCGGACGGCGAACCCGTGGGCCGGATCCGCGACATCGTGGTCAGCATGGGCGCCGGCGACTCCGCGCCGCGCGTGCTCGGCCTGGTCCTGGAGATGCAGATGCACGGCCGGCGGCGGGTCTTCCTGCCGATCGGCCGGGTCACCTCGATCGAGAACAACCAGGTGATCTCCACCGGCCTGGTGAACATGCGGCACTTCCAGCAGCGGGCCGGCGAGACGCTGGTGCTCACCGAACTGCTGGACCGCCAGGTCACGCTGAAGGCCACCGGCGAGACCGCGACCGTGCGCGACGTCGCCCTGGAGCCCGAGCGCGCCGGCAAGGACATGGCGCTGACCAAGCTGTTCGTGCAGAAGGCGGCCAAGGGCGGGCTGCGGCGCCGCGGCGAGTCGCTGACCGTGGACTGGGACGCGGTCGAGGGCCTGGAGGTCTCCGGCGTGCAAGGCGCCGCCGAGCTGGTCGCGGCGCTGGACAAGCTGCACGCCGCGGACCTGGCGCACGTCATGCACGAGCTGTCGCCCAAGCGCCGCGGCGAGGTAGCGGCGGCCCTGGACGACGAGCGCCTGGCCGACGTCATGGAGGAACTGCCCGAGGACGACCAGGTCGAGATCCTGGGCGAGCTGGAGTCCGAGCGCGCCGCCGACGTCCTGGAGGCGATGGACCCCGACGACGCCGCGGACCTGCTCGGCGAGCTGAGCGCGGACGAGGCCGAGCGGCTGCTGGCCCTGATGGAGCCGCAGGACGCGAACCCGGTGCGGCGGCTGCTGACCTACCGCGAGGACACCGCCGGCGGCCTGATGAACTCCGACCCGATCATCCTGCTGCCGAACGCGACCGTGGCCGAGGCGCTGGCGCTGGTGCGGGACGAGGAGCGGACGCCGGCAAACGCCTCGCTGGTGTTCGTCACCCGTGCTCCGACCGAGACCCCGACCGGCCGCTACCTGGGCGCCGTGCACATCCAGCGGCTGCTGCGCGAGCCGCCGATGGCGCTGGTGTCGGCCGCGGTGGACGTCGAGCTGGAGCCGCTGGCCCCGGACACCATGCTGAACGAGGTCACGGCCTACATGGCGACCTACAACCTGGTCGCGGTGCCGGTGGTGGACGCCGACGACCGGCTGCTGGGCGCGGTCACCGTGGACGACGTGCTGGACCACCTACTGCCGGACGACTGGCGGATGCGGCAGGGCAAGCACCCGCACGACGAGCTGCCGCCGGAGGCCCGCGAGGTCGTGGAGCTGCTGGAGGAGCAGGACGCCGGGACCGCGGGCCTGGAACGGACCGGCACCGGCACCGGCACCGGCACCGAGGCGGGGGAGGGTTAAGTGGCGCGCGAGTACACACCGCCGCGGATGGACCAGCCGC
The DNA here is from genome assembly GCF_041260665.1 of Catenulispora sp. GP43. Classification (NCBI taxonomy): domain Bacteria; kingdom Bacillati; phylum Actinomycetota; class Actinomycetes; order Catenulisporales; family Catenulisporaceae; genus Catenulispora; species Catenulispora sp. GP43. The sequence goes on from NZ_JBGCCT010000003.1 coordinate 239,484, forward strand.
GCGGCCGGCGGCAGGTCTCGCTGAAGCCGTCGTTCGACCCGGACGCCTTCGGCCGGGTCTCGGAGACCATCGCACGTTTCTTCGGCACCGCGCGGTACCTGATCATCCAGACCGTGATCGTCATCATCTGGATCGCGCTGAACATCCTGGTGATCAGCAGGGCGATCCGCTGGGACCCGTACCCCTTCATCCTGCTGAACCTGGCGTTCTCGACACAGGCCGCGTACGCCGCGCCGCTGATCCTGCTGGCGCAGAACCGGCAGGCCGAGCGGGACAAGGTGCAGTTCGCCGAGGACCGGACCCGCGAGGAGCTGTCGATCGCGACGATGGAGTACCTGACCCGGGAGATCGCCTCGCTGCGCCTGGCGGTCGGCGAGGTCGCCACCCGGGACTACGTGCGCGGCGAACTCCAGGGTCTGCTCAAGGAGCTGGAAGAGCGGGCCCGGGAACTGCCCGCGGAGTAACGCTGTCAGCGCTGTTCCTGGCTATTCCTGGATGAACTCCAGGCGGTTGCCGTGCGGGTCGAAGGTGTGCAGGCGGCGCCGGTCCGGGATGCTCGTGTCCCACGTGTACTCGTGGCCGGCGGCGGTCAGGGCGCCCGAGAGCTCGTCGATGTCGGTGACCAGGATCCCCGGGTGCGCCTTGCGGGCCGGGACGAAGGGCTCCTCGACGCCGGTGTGGATCTCCAGGCCGCCGGCGGCGAACCAGCAGCCGCCGCGCGCGGCCAGGACCGGCGGCTTGGGCAGCTCGGTCATACCGAGCACGCCGACGTAGTAGGCGCGCGAGATGTCCTCCGCGCCCTTCGGGACCGCGACCTGCGTGTGGTGGAGTGCTGAGAGCATTCTTCTTCTCCTGGATTCCCTAGAGCGAGCGGCCGATGGCGAAGATCCGCCGGTAGGGCAGCAGCTGGACGGTGTGGCCGCCGAGTTCACGGATCGGGTAGGCGGCGCGGGCCAGGGTGTCGTACTCGGCGACGAATTCGGCGGCGTCGGCCTCGCTCAGGGCCTTGATCGCCGGACGCAGGGCGCTGCCGCGCACGAACTCGGTGACGCCGCACGGCACGGCCGGGTCCGGATCGGCCGGGACCAGGTAGGTGTAGGTGGTTTCCCACACGTCCGGTTCGAGCCCGGACTCGGCGAGCTTCTCCAAATAGCCCGCCGGATCGTGAGAGGCGGGCTTGACCAGATCGTCCGGGACGCGGCCGGCCCACCGGCGCTTCATCTCGGCCAGCGCGAGGTGCGAGGGCGCCTCGAAGTTGCCGGGGACCTGGAAGCCGAACACGCCGCCGGGGGCGAGCTGCGCGGCCAGGTCCGGGAGCAGGTCCAGGTGGTCCGGCACCCACTGGAGCACGGCGTTGGCGAGCAGGACGTCCACCTTGGCGTCCGGGTGCCAGTCCCGCAGGTCTGCGAGTTCGAACTCGACCTGGCCGGGAACCTCCTGCTGCCGGGCCGCCTCGATCATCGCCGGGGAGGAGTCGACGCCCACGATCCGGGCGTCCGGCCACCAGTCGACCAGCAGCGCGGTCGCGTTGCCGGGTCCGCAGCCCAGGTCGACGACGGTGCGCACGTCGCCGTCCGCGTCGAGCTGGGTGACCAGGTCCAGGAAGGGGCGCAGGCGGTCGTTCTCGAACCGCAGGTATTGCTGGGCGTTCCAGATGTCGTCGGCCATGACGCCTCCTGGCAGGTCGGGGATGTGCAAAGTATCTCGACGTCGAGATACTTAGAGTCTGCCCGGTCAAGAATCTCGATGTCAAGATGCTCGGTGCCGACATTCCCGCTAGGCTGGGATCTCGGATCACGCTGAGGAGAAGGTACGCGGTGGAGACGCCACAGACGGAGACGCCACACACGCACGACCTTGACGCCGTCGCGACCCCCGCCAAAAACGGCGCCGCCGCCCCCTCGGACCCGCAAGCCTGCCGGGACGAGGTCGACCGCCTCGTCGAGGCCTGGCGCCACGAGCGCCCGGACCTGGACGTGGCCCCGCTCGAAGTCCTCTCCCGGGTCTCCCGCCTGGCGCGGCATCTGGACCGGGCCCGCCGCACCGCGTTCGCCGAGCACGACCTGGAGCCGTGGGAGTTCGACGTGCTCTCGGCACTTCGCCGCGCCGGCGCGCCGTACCAGCTCACCCCCAGCAAGCTGCTGACCCAGACCTTGGTCACCAGCGGCACGATGACCAACCGCATCGACCGGCTCGCGGCCAAGGACCTGGTCAAGCGCCTGCCCGACCCCGGCGACCGGCGCGGGGTGCTGGTGCAGCTGTCGGACACCGGACGCGAGCGCGTGGACGGCGCCTTCGAAGGACTGCTGGCCCAGGAGCGCGACCTGCTCGGCGGGCTGTCCGCCGAGGACCGCAAGGCTCTGGCCGGGCTTCTGAGGACCCTGGTCCTGCCCTTCGACAACTGACTTAAGCAGCCGTTCTACTCGAATCACCCTCCCCTACCCCTGGCGGCTACCTACCAGTAGCATCCAGGTGTTCGCCGCCACATGTATGTGCGATGGAGCCTTTGCGGGCGGCGCGATCTCCATGGGAGGGGACCCACAGCATGCACGTTCCCAAACTCGGCCTGCGCAAGGCCGCCGCGATCGCGGCCGCCGCGCTGTGCGGCCTGGCGGTGAGCGCCGGCCCGGCGAGCGCGTCCGACGGCTGGAAGCACCGGCCCTACGACTACTACCTCGCCCTCGGCGACTCGCTCGGCGCCGGCTGGCAGCCGAACGCGGTGACCGGCCAGGGCTACATCAGCGGCCACGGCTACGCCGACGACATCGCCGCCTCGCTGAAGGCCCAGGGCACCAAGTACGTGAACCTGGCGTGCCCCGGCGAGACCACGGGCTCGATGATCAACGGCGGCTGCCCGTACCCGGAGCCGTACAAGAGCCAGCTCGACGCCGCCGCCGCGTTCCTGAAGGCGCATAAGGGCGACCGGGTCCTGGTGACCCTCGACATCGGCGCGAACGACGTCGACGGCTGCGCGAGCGCGACCGGCCTGGACATCCAGTGCGGTCTGAACGGGATCAAGCAGACCTCGCAGGACCTGCCGGTGATCCTCAAGACGCTGCGCGCGGCGGCCGGGCACAAGACCGAGTTCGTCGGGTCGACGTACTACAACCCGTTCCTCGCGTCCTGGCTCACCGGTTCCTCCGGCCAGAGCACCGCCACGCTGTCGGCGGTGTTCCTGAACCTGTTCAACGCGGTCTTCGCGGTCGAGTACCCGCTGAACGGCGTCCGGGTGGCCGACGTCAGCGCCGCGTTCGACAGCAACGACTTCGTCGACCAGGTGCCGCTGAAGCCCGGCGTCACGGTGCCGCTGAACGTGGCCCGCATCTGCCAGTGGACCTGGATGTGCGCGCCGGCCCCGGTCGGCCCCAACATCCACGCGAACGACACGGGGTACACCGTGATGGCGAAGGCTTTCGAAGCAGCCATCTGACATACCGCGTTTTCCTGCGACGCAGGTCAGCCGGGGCCACCTCGACACGAGGTCGGCCCCGGCCGTGTTGTCGGGTTCGACAGGACACGTGGGTCTGCGTGTCGAGGCGCCCGAGATGCGACTGCTGTGCGATCCGCGGGTTTCGCCGGGTCGCGCCTTCTTAGGGTCCTGGTTTCCCTTCCCGGACAACGGCCATCTGCGTGCGGTTCCCGGGCTGCTGGAGGCCGAGTGGGTCGCGGAGGCTGGCAGCGGTTGCCGCTCAACGACCGGGGTGACTGGCTGACGGTCGTGCCCGAGCAGTCGCCGATGGCGCACCGGGCTGCGTTTTTGATCGTCGTCGATGGCGTCTCGGTACTGCACTGCAATGATGGGATCCCCATTGGGAGGGGAACACCTATAGCGAGTCCCGCGCACAGGAGATCGCCGACCTATGGCTGCATATCCCGATCCTGCGGCGGGCTCAGGCCTTGCGGAACGGTTCGCGGAGCACTTCGCGCGACTCCGCAACATGAGTCCGTACTTCCTGGAGCGGATCGCGGTGACAGTGCGGTTCGAAGTGGCCGGTGCGGTCATCGACGAGGCGCCGGAGGGTCTGGTTCTGCGCTGCTTGGCGCACAACTTCGACTTCTCACTCACCACCGGCCTGTGCCTGAACGCCCGGTGTGAGCCCATAGTGGTGGCGGCGTCCGTCTGAATTCCCTTATGCGGGCGCGGTTTCCTTCTCAGGAGCGGTGTCCGACAGGTAGCCCAGGCCACCCGTGGATGGCGTACGTCCGGAGCGCATGAAGTATGTGCCGACCAAGGCGATCGCGCCGGCTATCGCACAGGCGATGAAGATCTGTGTATACGCGGTGTCGGTGAAGACTCCCGCGCGCTCCGTTATGCCGGTCTTCGGATCCGGGGTACCGGCGAGGACTGTCTGGCCGGCCACGATAAGCCGCACAGGATGGGCTGCCTGGAACGCTGCCGCTACAGCGGTTCCCACAGCGGTGCCTATGGAGTTGGACACTCCAAGCATGCCCGCGGTAATCCCCTGCTGCTCCGGCGGGGAGGCTTCCACGAGCAGGTTCGGCGTCGTCGCGTAATACGCGCCGAACCCGACGCCGAAGACGATGCCGACCAGGGCCAGTACCAGCGCACCGTGGTGCGCGGCGGCGTACACACCGCTGGTGGCGGCGAAGGCGAACATCCCGATCAGCAACGGCCTGCGTGCGCCGATCTTGCCCGACAGCTGTCCGGACGCCGCGCCGGAGAACATCGACACCGACGAGCCCCACACCTGGACGTGGAACGCCAGGCCCAGCAACGTGAACCCGAGCCCGTACCCGATGTCGCCGAGCACCTTCACCGGGATCTGGTCCGGCTGCACCAGGCCCTTGAAGCGGGCCGCCGCGCCCTGCTGGGTCATCGCGATCAGCCCGGCGTGACTCGGCGTGGACACCATGTACGGGATGGCGAAGGCCTGGATGCCGACCACGATCGAAGCGAAGAAGGCGATGAACAGCACCACCGAGACCTTCGGCGAGAACAGCAGCCGCAGGTCGATGATCGGCTGGCTGACTCTGCGTTCCAGCACCACGAAGCTGACGACGAGCAGCACGCCGAGGACGAGGTAGCCCAGATAGAGCGGGTCGGTCCAGCCGACGTTCGCGCCGTTGGAGACGTACAGCAGCGCGAAGCCCACGCCGCCGGCCAGCAGCAGCGCGCCGAGCGGGTCGAGCTTCTGGCGGGCGCGGAACTTGGTCTCCGGGCACACGATGAACAGCAGCGGCAACGTCACCAGGGTGTAGATCACCAGGAACCAGAACAGCGACTTGTAGCTCCAGCCGGCAGTGTCGGTCAGCACGCCGGAGAGCATGATCCCGCCGACCCCGGACACCCCGAGCCCGGTGGACACCAGCCCGATCGCCAAGGGCACGTACTTGCGCGGGATCAGGTCCCGGATCAGGCCATAGGCGACCGTGGCCGCGGCGATGGCCACCGCCTGGAACGCACGGCCGATCAGGAACAGCGTCCAGCTGCTGGTCGTGGCGCAGATCAGCGACCCGATCAGGAACGACACCCCGACCGCCAACAGCATGTTCCGCTTGCCGTACAGGTCGGACAGCTTGCCCAGGATCGGCGTCGCCGCCCCGCCGACCAGGCCGAAGACGATGGTCATCCAGGCGATGTTGCTCCCCACCCCCGGGAAGCTGCGCCCGATCAGCTGGGCCGCCGGCGAGACCATCGTGTACTGCAACGGCGCGACCTCGGCGAAGAGGACGACGACCGCGATGACGGCGAAGATGCGCCCACGGGAGGCGTTGTCGAGGCGCCCCGTGTCGTTCTCGGGCGGAGGTCCGGCCGCTGTGCTCGATCCGGTATCGGTCATGGCGCGTCCTTGAGATCTCGGGGAGATGTCTGATCGGCCTAATACGAACCCGACCTGTGAGGATGCTCACAGCCCGCGTTCGGGGCACCATGACACCGAGACCTTCAAGTCGCAAGAGTTATCGAGTGGACGCCGGAGCGCCCACCCGCTCTAGCCCTCGCGCGACCAGTCCCCTGAGACACCGCCGGTCTTGGTCTCCACCTGCACCCGCGTCAGCACCGCCGCCGGATCGACCGCCTTGACCATGTCGATGACCGTCAGCCCGGCGACCGCGACCGCGGTCAGCGCTTCCATCTCCACACCGGTGCGGTCCGCGGTCTTCACGGTCGCGGCGATGGCGACGCCGGAGTCCTCGACCTCCAGCGCCACCTTCACGCCACTGATCGCGATCGGGTGGCAGAGCGGGACCAGGTCGGGCGTCCTCTTGGCGCCCATGATCCCGGCGATGCGCGCGACCGACAGTGCGTCCCCCTTGGGCACGCCCTCGCCGCGCAGCAGTTCCACCACCTTCGGCGACACCTCGACGAAGGCGGTCGCCCGGGCCTGGCGCGCCGAGACCGGCTTCTCGGTGACGTCGACCATGCGCGCGTCGCCGGTGGCGTCGATGTGAGTCAGGCGGTCGGACTTGCCGGCGGCGGCCTCCCCGGAGCTCACCGGGGACCACCGTCCAGCACGATCACCTCGACGTCGTCGCCGTCGACCACCTCGGTCACGTACTCCGGCACCACTATCAACGCGTTCGCCAGGGCCAGGTCGCCGACCAGGTGCGAGCCGTGGCCGCCGACCGGCCGGACGCTCAGGCCCTGTGGGTCGTAGACGCCGCGGGCGAACTGGCGCTTGCCCTCGGGCGAGGTGAAGGCGCCGAAGCAGGTCGCGGTGACGGTCTTGCGCGGCCCGGTCTCGATGCCCATCATCTTCTCGATCGCCGGGCGGATGTAGATCTCGAAGGACACGTAGGCCGACACCGGGTTGCCCGGCAGCGTGAAGATCGGGATCCGGTCCTCGCCGACCGTGCCGAAGCCCTGCGGCATCCCCGGCTGCATCGCGACCTTGGTGAACTGCACGGTGCCCAGCGTCGAGAGCACCTCCTTCACCACGTCGTAGGCGCCGACCGAGACCCCGCCGGTGGTGACCACCATGTCGGCGCGGATCAGCTGGTCCTCGATGGCGTCGAGCACCCCCTGCGCGTCGTCGCCGATGATGCCGACCCGGATGCCGGTGGCGCCCATGGCGTTCACCGCGGCGGTCAGCGCGGGGCCGTTGCCGTCGTTGATCTGGCCCGGGCCCAGCGGCGTGCCCGGCTCGACCAGCTCCGAGCCGGTGGACAGCACCACGACCCGCGGGTGCGGGTGCACCGGGGCGTGGACCTGGCCGATCGCGGCCAGCAGGCCGATCTGGCGCGGGCCCAGGCGGGTGCCGGCCTTGAGCACCACGTCGCCGGCCGCGATGTCGGAGCCCAGTATGCGGATGTGGGCGTCGCGCTCCGGGACCCGGGTGATGCGCACGCTCTCGGTACCGCCGTCGGTCCACTCCACCGGCACGATCGCCTCGGCGCCGTGCGGCACCATCGCGCCGGTCATGATCCGCAGGCAGGTGCCCGGTTCCAGGAGACCCTCGTGGACCGAGCCGGCCGCGATGTCGCCGAGCACGCGCAGCTCCGCCGGGCTGTCCTCGGCGGCGCCCGCCAGATCGGCCAGCCGCACCGCGTAGCCGTCGACCGAGGAGTTGTCGAACGGCGGCAGCGAGATGGCCGAGACCACGTCGTCGGCGAGCACCAGCCCGTTCACATCGGTGATCGGGAGCTCCATCGGGGCGAGCAGCTGCACGGTGTCGAGGACCGTCTTCAGGTGGTCGTCGACACTGCGCATCGTCGCGTTCTCGGAATCGGACATGCGTCCATCATCCCTTATGCCGCGGACGCGGACGGCGAGCGCCTCAGTCAGCGCCTCAGTCAACGCCTCAGTCTTGGAAGCCCGCGCTCACGTACGACGACAGCCAGTCACGGAACTCCCGGCCGAGGTCGGGGCGGTCCACCGCGAGCTGCACCACGGTCTTCAGGTAGTCGATCGGGTTGCCGGTGTCATACCGCCGCCCGGTGAACACCACGCCGTGGACCGGCCCGCCGATGTCGGGGTCGCCCGCCAGGGTGCGCAGGGCGTCGGTCAGCTGGATCTCCCCGCCGCGTCCCGGAGCGGTCTCGCGCAGGACGTCCATCACCGCGGGGTCCAGCACATAGCGGCCGATCACCGCGAGGTTCGACGGAGCCTGCTCGGCGTTGGGCTTCTCCACCAGGTCGGTGATCTGGATCAGGCTGGTGTGCTTCTGCTCCAGCGCCGGGCCGTCCGCCGCAGGCTTCACCGCGGCACAGCCGTACATGTGGATGTGCTCTTCGGGGACCTCGATGAGCGCGACCACGGAGCCGCCGTAGCGCTTCCGGACCTCGATCATCGCGGGCAGCAGCGGGTCCCGCTCGTCGATGAAGTCGTCGCCGAGCAGGACGGCGAAGGGCTCGCCGTGCACATAGGACTCCGCCTTCAGGACCGCGTGGCCCAGGCCCTTGGGGTCGCCCTGCCGGACGTAGTGGACATTCGCCATCTCCGCGGACGCGCGAATCTGCTCCAGCCGGACCGTGTCGCCCTTGGCCTGCAGCGCCTCCTCAAGCTCCGCGGCACGGTCGAAGTGGTCTTCCAGCGGCCGCTTGTTGCGGCCGGTCACCATCAGGATGTCGGTCAGCCCGGCGGTCACGGCTTCCTCGACGACGTATTGGATCGTCGGCTTGTCGATGACCGGGAGCATCTCCTTGGGTGTCGCCTTGGTCGCCGGCAGGAACCTGGTACCCAGGCCTGCGGATGGGATGACTGCTTTGCGAACCTCCACCATGAATCGGGACGCTATCAGGTGATGCGCCAACTTCCATGAGAGTCTCGTTTAGCTGCCATGAGTTGTTCATCAGCGACCCGCAACAGAGTCGCGGCATGCGTCCCGTGGTCGGGGAAGATCACACCGCCCACGGAGATCGTCAACTGGAACGGCCCCTGCTCCGAGTCGCCGTCCGGACCTGCATCGAAAGTGAGTTTGCGGACCGCGTAGCAGAGCCGTTCCGCGACTTTCGCAGCGGTCTCGGCGTTGGTGCCGGGAAGGATGAGGACGAACTCCTCGCCGCCGTATCTGGCGAAAGTGTCGGCGTGTCGCACTTCCAGCGCCAAACGCTGCGCCAACTCCCGGAGCACCGCCGAGCCCCGCTGATGGCCGTACCCGGCGTTCACCTGGCGGAAGTCGTCGACATCGATCATCAGCAGCGCGCCGCCCACGCCGGTGGCCCGCGCGGCTTCGAGCTCCCGGGCCAGCGCGCCCTGCAGGTACCGGTAGTTCCACACCCCGGTCAGCGGATCGAGCGCGGACAGCCGCTCCAGGTCCTCCCGGCCCTGTTCCAGCCCGGTCACCTCGCTGGCGGCCTGGGCCAGGGCGGTGCGGGTGGTCTCCTCCACGTGCTCCAGGCGACGGCGCAGGGCCAGGTTCATGCCGGCCAACGCGGCACAGGCCACGGCCAGCAACACCAAGACCACCGCCGTGAGAGACATCGGTGGGACTCCTCTCGCGGCCTGGCATTCTTGAGCACAGCATGACTAATCAATTCAACGACCCGGGCCTTGCCAAGGGCACGATCCGGTCACGGTTGCTGGCCGCCCGGCGCGCGTGCGCCCCCGAGAGGCGTGCGGCGTGGGCGGCTGCGGCGTGCGAAGTGCTGGTGGGGCAGATGAGTGGGGCGGACGTGGTCGCCGCCTACGCTTCGTTCGGCACCGAGCCGGACACCGGCCCGCTGCTGGCGGGATTGCGTGGGCGCGGTATCCGCGTCCTGCTACCTATTCTAGAGAATGACATGGACCTGTCGTGGGGGTGGTTTTCCGGCCCTGATTCACTCGTTCGAAGGATCCCGCCCGGAGGCTCCCGGCCGAGCCCCATCCCCGAGCCCGCCGAGTCACTGGGCCGGGACGCTGTGCTGTCAGCCTCCTGGATCGTGGTGCCGGCGCTGGCGGTGTCCCCCGACGGCGTCCGCATGGGGCGCGGCGGCGGCAGCTACGACCGGGTGCTGACCAGGATCGAGGCGTCCCCCCGCGCCGCACGCCCCCGGGTGGCGGCCCTGCTCTACCCCGGCGAGCTCGACGTCGACCTCCCGGTCGAGCCCCACGACCGCGCGGTCGACATGGCGGTCGCCGGGGAAAGCGTTCGCCACTGGGACGAATCTCCCGGCGGGGTTCTCTCGCGCTGAGGCGGCCGCTAGTGGCAGACTCGGCGCTTAAAGAACGTCAGGGTTCGGCAGAGCGGTTGGTACCTCACATGCGACGTCAGCCGGGGACCGGGGAACAGCTCCCGCATGCCCGGCCGCAACCACCCGCCGAGCTCGTACCCGCGAACAGCACCCAGACCTCGGCGATCTCGGTGCTCGAGGCCCTGCCCGACCCGGTGGTGGTGCTGAACCACCGGGGCCAGATCACCGGCTGGAACCCCGCCGCCGAGGAGCTCTTCGGCTGGTACGGCGAAGAGGTCCTGGGCCGGCCGTGGACCGAGTTCGTGGTCGCCGACGGCACCAACGGCAACGCTCTGTCACACCTGGACTCCATCGGGTCGACCGTCCAACGCGGCGGTACGTGGGAAGGTTCCTTCCCCATCACCACGCGCAACGGCGACTCCCTGCTCGCCCGGGTGCGGGCCGCGCCGATGATGAACGGCGGCATGGTCACCGGCACCGTGGTGACCGCGATCGACCTGTTCGGCTCCGACGCCAGCCGGGACGACCAGCAGCGCGCCGCCGCGCGGGCCGCTGTGCGCGCCGCGGTGCTGTCGCGCGCGGGCATGCAGTTGGGGACCTCACTGGACACCGGCCGGACGCTCGCCGCGCTGGCCGAGATCCTGGTCCCGGCGTTCGCCGACACCTGTGTCGTGGACCTGCTGGATGAGAACGGCGTCGCACAGCGTCTGGTGACAGTGCACAGTACGGACACCTCTCCGTGTCCCCCAATGCGTGCGGGTACGGAGATCCAATACCCCGCGCGCCATCCCTGTGACCGCGCGCTGCGGACCGGCCGTCCGGTCCTCATCCAGGGCGCGCCGAGGGTCAAGGCCCTGGACCAGGATGAGGAGTGCGACCGCAAGGCGCTCCTGCTGGACGCGAAGTCGCTGATCGCCGTTCCGCTGCTGGCGCCCAGCGGGGTGCGCGGAGTGCTCGCCATCGCCCTGACCGAGGACGCCGACCCCACGCCCCGGTACGACACGGCGGACCTGGAGCTCGTCGAGGAGCTGGCGGCGCGGGCCGGGCTGGCCCTGGAGAACGCGGCCATGTTCGACCGGCAACGGACGCTGGCCCTGGCGCTGCAGAAGTCTCTGCTGCCGACCGACCTCCCGCTGCCTGACGGCGTCTCCATCCGCGTCGGCTATGCGCCGGGCGCCGCTTCCGAAGTCAGCGGCGACTTGTATGACGTCGTCGAGCTGTCGGCCGGACGGATCGGCGTGGTCATCGGGGACGTCCAGGGACGCGGTGCGCACGCCGCCGCGGTGATGGGACAGTTGCGCGCCGCGCTGCGTGCATACGCCGTATTGGATGTGCAGCCCGGCCAGTTGCTGTCGTACCTGGACGAACTGGTCCGCGGGCTGAACGAGGAGATCCTCGTCACCTGCGTATACGCGATCTACGACCCCTTCACGCGGCGCTGCGCTTTAGCCAACGCCGGACATCCGCCGCCGTTGTTGGCCTCCGCGCACGGCACTTATCCGATGGAAGTCCCGCCGGACGTCCCGCTGGGCATCGGCCCGCTGGGGCCCGGCGGCGGCAAGGGCGCCGTGCAGTTCGAGGACCACATCTTCAGCATCCCTCCGGGGGACGTGCTGGTGATGTACACGGACGGGGTCGTGGAACGGCGCGACCAGTCGGTGGACACCGGTGTGCGCACGCTGTGTCTGGCCATCGAGCGCGTGGTGCGCGAGCCCCGGGCGATCTGCCGGGCCGCTTTGCGCGCCGCCGGCAGCGGGGCGCATGACGACCAGGCGGTACTCGCCATGGCGACGTCCACTGTGGATCTGCCGCTGTCGCGCCTGGCCCTGCCGGCGCGTCCCGAAGCGGCGTTCGCAGCCCGGCACCACACCCGGGCCGTGCTTCGCGAGTGGGGCCTTAGCGAGCACGCCGAGCTGGCCGAGCTGCTGGTCTCCGAGCTGATCACCAACGCGGTGCGGCACGCCAGCAGCCCGCGGCCGACCCCGTGGTCCTTCTCCGACTCCGACCAGTACCCCGAGCCCGAGCCGCCGCCGATGGCCGAGGACATGATGGAGCTGGCGGCCGTCCGGGAGTACGCCGACCACCTCGGCGCCCTGGACGAGGACAACGAGATGGACCTGCTCGCCGAGCCCGGCCTGCTGGACGAGCTGGGGATGCTGGACGGCACCCTGGCCGCCCCCGGCGGCTCGCGGCGGCTGGACCTGGTGCTGCGCCGGGGCCTGCGGGCGCTGTGGATCGAGGTCCACGACCCGGACGTGCGGCTGCCCCGGATCCGGCAGGCGGCGGAAACAGATGAGGGCGGTCGCGGGTTGTATCTGGTGGACGCGCTGTCGGCGCGGTGGGGCGCGCGGCCCACCGACGCCGGGAAGTTCGTCTGGTTCGAGATCCCGCTGTTCTGACGTCCTGTTCTGTCGCGGAACGCGGCCGTGTGAGCGGCCCCGTGGGTGAGGTGTGTCACAGGACCGCCCCACCGCATTGGACAGTCCGCGCGCCTTTCCCGCAGAATTGGCAGTCTGGCGGCCAGAGTGCCAGGTCGATGAAGGAGTTTCCCCGTGCCGACTTACCAGTACCAGTGCAAGGACTGCGGTGAGGCGCTGGAGGTCGTGCAGAAGTTCACGGACGACGCGCTGACCGTCTGCCCGAACTGCCAGGGCGAACTGCGCAAGGTCTTCTCCGCTGTGGGCATCGTGTTCAAGGGCAGCGGCTTCTACCGGACCGACAGCCGCTCGTCGTCGAGTTCGTCCACGCCGCCGGCGTCGTCGAACGGTTCCTCGGGGTCCTCGGACTCGAAGAGCTCCGGCGGCTCCGGGAGTTCGAGCGGCTCGGGCAGCTCGGGCAGCTCGTCGAAGGGCGAGTCGTCGTCCTCCTCGTCGAGCACGTCCTCCTCGTCGTCGTCAAGCTCGGGCTCGTCTTCGTCCACAAAGAGCTGAGCGCCGCCCGGTTGTCCACCGGGTTATCCACAGATCCACCCCGGTTATCCACAGGTCGCCCGGCGACCGGTGGACACCGTTGACGACCCCCTCGGATCATTACTCCCCGAAGCGTCCTGACTACGCAAGGGGGAGCAATGCCCGCCGTCACCACCGCCCGCCCGAAGCTCGCCGCCCGCCTGCCCGGCCGGCGCCGCTGGTCGCGCACCCGGCGGCTGCGCGTCATCGGCGCCGCCGGTTTCGCCGGCGTCTCGATGGCCCTGCTGACCGCCGAGCACTCGGCCCCGCCACCGCGCCGGCCGCCCCGCTTCGCGGCGGAATCCCTGATGAGCGGCCTGGTCGCGGTCCCGGTGCGGTTCGCCGACGCCGGCAGCACCGGATACCTGCGCCCCGGCGACCGGATCGACGTCCTGGCCGCCCGCGACGCCGGGCCGGGCGGACCGCCGGGCCCGCCGGACACCGCCCCCGGCCCGGTCCCGGAGCCCGGTACGGACCCGCCACGGGGTGAGACGGCGGTCGCGATGGACGTCTCAGTCCTCGAGATCGCGCACCCCGCGGACGCCGGCTCCCTGACCCGCTCCGCGCCGGACGACGGCGGTCTGGTGTTCCTGGCTGTGGACAACGCGACCGCCGCGCGGCTGGCCCGTGCCGCCGTCGCGGACCGCCTGAGCTACGCGCTGCGCCATGGCTGAGCGCGCCCTTGCCCCACTGGGGGAAGAAATCTACCCTGCCGATCATCATGGACATTTACGAAGCGCTCTACACCACCCGGGCCATGCGCCGGGTCGAGCCCGACCCGATCCCGGAGTCCGTCCAGGCCCGCATCCTGGACGCCGCGATCCGCGCACCCTCCGGCGGCAACGGCCAGAACTGGCGGTTCCTGCTCCTGGACGACCCCGAGAAGAAGAAGCTGATCGGCCCGCTCTACCGCGACGCCCTCGACCAGCTCTACAAGACCGTCTACGCGCCGATGATCGCCGCCATCGAGGCCGACCCGGACAGCCCCGAGTCCCGGCAGATGGCCAAGGTCACCAGGTCCTCGCAGTGGCTCGGCGAGCACTTCGAAGAGGTCCCGCTGTTCCTGTTCGCCTTCGTCCAGCGCGACCGCACCGGCGGCTCGATCTTCCCGGCGGTCTGGAACGCGCAGCTGGCCGCCCGGGCCCAGGGTGTCGGCAGCGCACTGACCTCGATCCTCGGCGGCTTCCATGACGCCGAGGTCAAGGAGATCCTCGGCGTCCCGGCCGACGAGAAGTGGACCCAGTCCTGCTGCGTGTCCTTCGGCTACCCGACCGGCCGCTGGGGCGTCGCCCCGCGCCGTCCCGTGCACGAGGTCTCGTACCGGAACAGCTGGGGCGAGCCGGTGGGCTTCACCGTCGACGAACCGCTGTGGCAGCCGCCCGCCGAGTCCTGACCGCCTACCCGAGGGCCTTCTCCTGGATCAGGTCGGTCAGGGACCTGACGGCGTCGGCCTTGGCCGGCGACTCGGCCGCGTCGCGCAGCTCCGTGAGCCGGTCCAGGACGTCGTGCACGTCGGTGTCGGGGGAGGCGGCCTCGTCGAGGTCCACCACGACGACGGCGTCCGCGTCGGCGTACTGGACCCGCCCCTCCTTCAGGACGACAAGCGTCTTGGTGCCGCCGGCGGCCTTGCGAGGGGCGCTCTTGCGCTTCGGCTTGGCCGCCTTCTTCTCGTCCTTGTCGTCTTTCTCCTCTTTCTCTTCCTTCTCCTCGCGCGGCTCCTTCTCCTCCCCGGCCGGCTCCGGGTCGGCGACCGCCTCCGCGGGGAAGTCCTCCTCCGCAGGGACCTCCCCCTCCGCGGGCGCCGGCGGTTCGACGTCCTGCTGCTGCGGGATGTCAACGACTTCCCCGGGTCCTTCCTGATCCTGGTTCTGTGGCATCGCCGAGGGAGACATCGGGGGCACGGTCGTGACGTTCATGACCACTTCAACGATCGACCCCGGACACGGTCACCCCCCTCCGGGGGAAACCGGATCGGCCCCGCCTGCGTCCAATCCGCATGCCACGCAAGCAGATAGCCGCGATCGCCGCCGCATCCCTGGCCGCTCTGACGGCGTGCTCGTCCTCCGGCGGCACCTCGTCGGCGGGCGGTTCGCTGGTGCGCGCCGACGCCGCGCGGGCGATCGTCGCCGAGCCCGACGAGACCGCCGCCGCGGCCGCCGTGAACAGCTTCGGCGTGGACGTCTTCCACTCCGTCGCGGACCGGGACGAGGGCGACGTCATGATCTCCCCGGCCAGTCTGGCCACGGTGCTGACCATGCTGATGCCCGGCGCGAAGGGGCAGACCGCGGACCAGATGGCCAAGGCCCTGCACACCACCATGCCCGCCGACCGGTTCGCGGACGCGCTCGGCGCCCTGGACTCGGCTACCGCGCAGCGCGTCCTCGCCGACAAGGCGGACCTGCAGCAGTACGACACGGTGTGGGCGCAGAAGGGGTACGGCATCCAGCAGCCGTATCTGCGGACCCTGGCCTCGGCCTTCGACGCCGGCGTCCGCGAGACCGACTTCACGAACCCGGAGAACGCGCGCCAGACGATCGACAAGACGGTCGAGGATCAGACCAACGGCCTCATCAAGGACCTCTTCGGTCCCGGCTCGGTATCCGCCGACACCCGGCTGGCCCTCACCGACGCCCTGTACCTCAAGGCGCAGTGGGCCACCCCCTTCGCGAAGTACATGACCTCGGACAAGCCGTTCCACCTCACCGACGGCACGACCGCGAACGTCTCCACGATGGGGAGCAGGACGGATACCGCCTATGCCCAGGGCAACGGCTGGCAATACGCAGAACTGCCCTACCAGCAGGGCCACCTGGCGATGGGCATCGTGCTCCCGGCCGCCGGGTCCTTCGACGCGTTCCGCACCTCGCTGACCGCCGACCAACTCACCGCCATGACCTCCTCGGCGACGACGGTCCCGGTCGACCTGGAACTGCCGAAGTTCACCTTCGACACCAGCCGCCAGCTGAACGCCGCGCTCCAGACCCTGGGGATGAAGTCGCTCTTCGACCCGGCCTCCGCGGACCTGAGCGCCATCCCGGCCAAGGCCGAGCCGCTGTGGGTCGGCGCCGTCGTCCAGAAGACCCACGTCGCCGTGGACGAGGACGGCACCACGGCGGCCGCGGCCTCGGGCGTCACGGTCATCGCCGGCGCCGCGCCCGCGCAGCCGGTCCAGCAACCGGCCCAGATGCACGTCGACCGACCCTTCCTCTTCTTGATCAGAGATACCGTGACCGGCCAGATCCTGTTCCTCGGCCAGGTGAGCGACCCCCGCGGCTGACGCAGGCCTCGATCACACCCACAGTCTTGCTGGACACCCGATCGGCCGACACTGGACAATCTCTTCCATGGGAGGTCCTTCGTTCGGGAATGCCAGATGGCAGCCGCCGGACTTTCGGCCGTCGGACGCCGAGCGCGACGAAGCCATCGACGCGCTGTCGGCCGGCGCCGAGGCCGGCCGGCTGTCCAGCGACACCTTTTCGCACCGCATCGACCAGGCCCTGGCGGTGCGCTCGCACAGCGAGCTGACCCAACTCGTCTCCGATCTACCGATCCCGCCCGAACCGCCGGGCTTCGGCCAGCGCGTGGTGAACGCGGTCTCCGCGGTCGCGCACTTCCGCTTCAAGATCAAGGCCGCCTGGCGCGGCCCCTCCCTGCCCCGCCTGTCCCTGCCCGGCGGCCAGCAGGGCATCCTGCGCATCGGCCGCATGCCCGAATGCGACCTCCAACTGTTCGACACCACGGTGTCCCGCTTCCACGCCGAGTTCCGCCGCTCCCCGGCCGGCTGGCTCCTGGTCGACCTGGGCTCCACCAACGGCACCCGGGTCAACGGCTGGCGCATAACAGCGCCCACGGCGGTCCACCCCGGCGACGAGGTCTCCTTCGGCTCAGTGGTCTTCTCCCTGAACGGCCCCTGACACCAGCGACCGCGCGGCCGTTCCCCTGTTCGGGGCAATCCACGTTTCCGGGCCCCCACCCCGGCAACAGGCCGTGCATGACGACGGACGCCCCCCAGCCCCCACCGGCCCCGCAAGCCCCGCGCACCGCGGCCGACAAGGCTCAGCGGTCCCGCATGATCGGCGGCATCGTCATCGCCGTGGTGGCGATCTGGTTCATCCTGGCCAACACCCACAAAGCCAGCATCACCTTCTGGGTGGTCACGGTGACCAGCCCCATGTGGCTCACCCTCGCGGGCACCTTCCTCGGCGGCATGCTGACCAGCCTCCTACTGACCCGCACCCGCACCAAGAAGCGCCAGAAGCAGCAGCAATAATATAAGATGTCTTATCCCCAATCCCCCAAAAACCCAAAAAATGTCACACCCCTCTGCCACTCTGGTGAAACCAGTACAAAACCACCCCAGAGGGGGAAACAATGCCGACCCAAACCCAACCCTGGCTCCGCGCGGAACTCATAGCCGCCCCCGAAACAACCCCCGGCGCCCAGCTGATGATCCCCGCCGACGGCGTCGAGTTCCACGACGACCAACTGGTCTTCCACCACCAAGGCGACATCGTCTACGTGGCCTCCCAAGGCCAACTCCGCTCCATCACCTGGTTCGCCAGACAACCCAACCCCGAAACAGCCCGCCGCAAAGCCCAATGGCCCAAACACGGCACCCGCTGGACCGACGAGGAAAGAGCGGACCTCCTCCGCCACCTCCGCACCGGCCAAAGCTGGAAAGCCATCTCCCACGCCCACGGCCGCTCCCGCACCGGCTGCCAGCAAGAAGCCATCAAGCAGGGCTGGCTGGACCCGGACACCCTGCAACCGACGGCAGCACTGCTCCTCGCCGAGCCGGATCCCACACCCGCCGCGAAGGCAGAATCCTTACTCGCCACCCCGAGCACCGACTCCGCGGCCCCGACCCCAGACGCCACGCCCGCCGACTCCCCCGATCCGGCGCCCAACAACTCCTCCGATCCGAAGCCGAATGCCGTACCTGCCGGCTTGGCCAACAAATCGCGGAAGACCGCGCCCACCGATTCGCCGCCGAATGCCGCAGCCACACCGGCTATCGCCGATCAGTTGCACAAGGCCACGCTCGCCGACGCTGCCGCCGACTCGCCAGCAAACCCCGCAGCCTCATCAGCCCTCGCCGATCTGCTGCGCGAAACCGCGCTCGCCAGTGCTGCCGCCGATTCGCCGCCGAATGCCGCAGCCTCAGCGAGCTCGCCGCCAAGCGCCAGGCCCGCAGCCTCGCCGGCCCTCGCCAATCTCCTGCGCAAGTCCGCGCCCGCCGACACTGCCGCCGATTCGCCACCGAATGCCGCAGCTTCCGCCAGCTCACCGCCAACCTCCTGGGTCATTGCCCCGCCACCGGCCGCCGATCCACCGCAGCCGTCCGCGCGCATCCCCGCCTCCACGAGGCCAAGTCCCTCAGCAACCTCAAGCCCAACTGCCGAACTCGCCGTTGCTACCCCGCGAGCGGTCCACGACTCGGCAGCATCGCCTTCGCCCACAACACCATCAGCGCCACCGATCGCCGCCGAGCCGCTCGCATCTGCCACCGCCGCGCCACAGCCGGACCGGCCCCGGATTCCGCCACGCGTCCCGCGGCAGCGCACCGGCTCCGGCGCCGAATCTCAGCCCGGCGGTGGTGATCCCGACAAGGATCCTGATCCCGACTCCGGCCCCGGTTCGGCTCCCGGGCCCGGATCACGCTTCCTGTCGCGCGCGCAGTCCTCGCTGGCCCGTGCCACGCTCGGGGCGTACATGAACCCGCCGCGGGGACAGTCGGGTGCGGCGTCCGGGGCGACCTGACGTCGCCCTCAGCGCCGGCTTGTGCCGCCGACCATCCGGAACCGGATGCCGGTGCCCGGGCGCGCTTGTCCCACGGCGTCCAAGTCCGCCGGGTGGGCGCATGCGATGACCGGGTAGCCGCCGGTCACCGGGTGGTCGGCCAGGAACAGCAGCGGGCGGCCGTCGCGGGGCACCTGCACGGCCCCCACGACCAGCGGCTCGCTCGCCGGCTCACCCTCGCGGACCCGCTGCAGTGAAGGGCCGTCCAGCCGTACCGCTGTCCGGTTCGACTCCATCCCGACCGTCCACCGCGCCGCGATCAAGTCCCGGACCGCATCCTCCGTGAACCACTCGCTGCGCGGCCCCAAGACCAACCGCACCACCACGGGATCATCCACGTCCCGCAGCGGTGCCAGTCCCAGGCCCGGAATGTCCGGTGGCAAGCCCACCGGATCGCCGATCGCGAGGCGTTCCTGAGCCGCCAAAGCCCGCCCGCCAACTCCCGACAGGAGGTCGACCGACCGGCTCCCCAACACCCCCGCACCGCCCACACCCCCGGCCACGGCGAGGTACGCGCGCACCCCCGCCGCGGCCGGCCCCACATCGACCACCGCGCCGCCCGGCACGTAGAAGGCAGCGCCCGGGACCGTGCGCATGACCTTGTTCTGGTGGGGAGGCGTGGGTTCGGGCACCGACACCGTCACCTCGCACCGAGCGCCGGCAACCGCGACCCAGCGCCCCACCTCGAGGCACACCGCCCCGCCGCCGAGCGTCAGCTCGAGCGCCGCGGCACCCTCCTCGTTGCCCACCAACCGGTTCGCGAGCTTCAGCGACGCCCGGTCGACCGCGCCCGAGCGCGGGACGCCGAGGTGCGCGAAGCCCGGGCGGCCGAGGTCCTGCACCGTCGTCAGAGGTCCGGCGCGCACCACCCGCAAGCCGGGCTCGCCGGCTTGCGCCGCGGCCTCCTCACGGCCGCCGGGAGCGTCGTCCGGGCGGCTTCGCCCCGTCGCGTCGCGGAACCGGACCCGGGTGCCCGGTCGGAGCAGCGCCGGCGAGTCCCGTGCCTCGTCCCACAGGGCCGGGGCCCATGACGCCAGGCGCCCGATCAGTTGCCAACCGCCGGGAGACTCCCGTGGATAAACGCCGCTGTACGGCCCGCCCAAGGCCACCGCTCCGGCAGGCACGCGGGTCCGCGGCGCATCACGGCGTGGCACGCGCAGCACGTCCGGCAAGCCGGTCAGGTACGCGAAGCCGGGTGCGAAGCCGGTGAACGCGACCGTGAATTCGGCCTCCGTGTGCAACGAAACGATCTCATTTAGGGCAAGCCCAGTCAGCCGCGCGACGTCATCGAGATCCGGACCGTCGTACAGCACCGGCAGCTCAACGATCTCGGGCTCGATACCGGGCTTGCTCTCGGGCTCGGTATCGGGCTCGGGCTCGGGCTCGGGTCCAGTCGTGCTCTGCGCGCACCAGTCCACATCCGCGACCGCAGCCGCGAACTCCCGCAGCCCGCGCTGCCCCGCGTCGTCGAACGTCGCGATGGCCATCAGCGTGCGCTCGGCGGGCACCACGTCGACCAGAACACCCGGCCGCGCCACGCGCCAGCGCTCGGTCCAGGCGAAGCAGCGCTGAACTTTCTCCAAAGAATCGAACTCGAGCAGCACCCCGAACGGACCCGCGGGTCGGACCGACCCGGCGCCGGTACCGGCGCCCGAGCCATCGCTCACGTGAACGCCCCGACCTCGACCCCCGTCGACCGCAAGGCTTCCCGGACCGCGGCCGCCATGGCCACCGCGGAGGGCGAATCCCCGTGCACGCACAACGAGCGTGCCGAGATCTCCAGCAGCGTCCCGTCGATCGCCCGGACCGTGCCGGACACGGCCATCTCCACGGCGCGTCCCGCGACCTCCTCCGGGCTCGTCACCACCGCGCCCGGCGCGGAGCGCGGGACGAGGGTGCCCAGGGGGGTGTAGGCGCGGTCCGCGAAGGCCTCGGGGATGGTGGTCAGGCCCGCTGTGGTCGCCAATTCCAGGAATACCGAGCCGGAAAGGCCCAGGACGGGGACGTCGACGTCGTACGCGGAGGCGAAACTGGACACCGCGCGGACCACCGCCTCGGCTTGCACGGCGTCATGCACGATACGGTTGTACAGAGCCCCGTGCGGTTTCACGTAACGGACCCGGTCTCCGGCTGCTCTGGCGAAGGCGTCCAGAGCTCCGATCTGGAAGAGGACGTCGTCAGCCAGTTCGTGGGGGTCGTACTCGATGTCGCGGCGGCCGAAGCCGGCCAGGTCGCGGTAGCCTACCTGGGCTCCGATCCGTACTCCGCGGCCGACGGCCGCCGAGCAGACCCGGCGCATGGTGGAGGGATCGCCGGCGTGGAAGCCGCAGGCGACGTTGGCACTGGTGACCAGTTCCAGGAGAGCGTCGTCATCACCTAAACGCCAACGCCCGAAACCTTCGCCCAGATCTGCGTTAAGGTCGATCATCCTGCGCACCACAGTACGCCCGAAGACGGAGTCGTCGCCCCTTGTCGCTCCTGTACCCTCTCTGCCGCAGTGCCCTGAGTAAATCTGTGAGGACCAACCGTGGAGACTGCCCAGGCAATGAGTGAGCCGTTGTTCCAGAGTCTGGAAGACGCCGTCGTGGTGGCCGAGACGGCCCTGCTGGACACGCAGGTGGCCGTCGAGTCGCTGCGTGCCGAGTTGGACCAGTTCACCCGGCTGCACCAGATCCAACTGGGCCCGCTGTACGGCCGGCTCGACGAGCTGGACGCGCTCACCGCCGAGACCGAAGCCGCCATGACCGGCGACCCCGAGGCGATCCGCCGTGCGGTGGAGGCCCGGGCGCGGGTCGATGGCGAGGACCCCCTGCTGTTCGCCGCCGCCAACGCCGGGCTGCTCGAGGACGATGAGGAAGGTGGCACGGAGCAGGACCAGAAGCCCCCGCGGCCGCGCGCGGAGAGCGCGCCCCCGGCCGCCGACCCGGACGTGCCGGTGCGGCCCAGCAAGACCGCGCAACGGCTGTACCGCGAGCTCGCCCGCCGGTCGCACCCGGACCTCGTCCAGGACCCGACCGAGATCGCGCGCCGCTCGGCCTTCATCACCCGCGTCAACGCCGCCTACGAGAAGGACGACCTTCCCGCGCTGCAGAAGCTCAGCGAAGAGTGGTCGCTGACCTCCTCGGGCCCGGCGAAGGACCATCCGCAGCGCGAGCTGTGGCTGCGGGGCCGCCTGATCTGGCTGCGCGCCAAGCAGGCGGAGCTGGCCTTGGAGCGCCAGACGCTGATGGAGAACCCCATGGCGGACGTGCTCGCGGCCTACCAGTACGACTCGCTGACGGCGCTGCGCTCGATCTCCGAGCAGCTCTACACGGCGATCGCCGAGCGGGAGGCCCTGC
The DNA here is from genome assembly GCF_041260665.1 of Catenulispora sp. GP43. Classification (NCBI taxonomy): domain Bacteria; kingdom Bacillati; phylum Actinomycetota; class Actinomycetes; order Catenulisporales; family Catenulisporaceae; genus Catenulispora; species Catenulispora sp. GP43. The sequence continues at coordinate 261,640 of NZ_JBGCCT010000003.1, forward strand.
TGAACGCGCTCATCGGCTCCTGAGGCCGGCCAGCCATTCGGCGGCCTCGCGGAAGTCCTCGTCGGAGGTCCCACTGCGGATCTCCGCGGCGCGTCCGTCGGCGCGCGGGTAGCTGCCGAGGTACCGGACCTCGGCGGCGACCCGCCGCAGGCCGGTCAGGACTTCGCCGACGCGCGCGTCGTCGAGGTGCCCCTCGCAGTCGATGGAGAACCAGTAGGTGCCCAGCTTCGAGCGCGTGGGCCGCGACTCGATGCGCATCAGGTCCACGCCCCGGACGGCGAACTCCTCAAGGATCTCAAGAAGCGCGCCCGGGTGGTTGTCCCGCAGCACCACGGCGAGGGACGTCTTGTCGGCGCCGGTGCGGGCCGGCGGCGGCCCGGGCGGCACGACCATCACGAACCGGGTGACCGCTCCGCTGACGTCGTGGATGTTCTCGGCGAGCAGGGTGAGCCGGTAGAACGGCGCCGCGAACGAACCCGCCAGGGCGGCGTCGTGCACGCCCTCGGACACCAGCCGCGCCGCGTCCGCATTGGACGACGCCGCCACCCACCGCGCGTCCGGCAGGTTCTCGGCCAGCCAGCGGCGGCACTGCGGATAGGCGTGCGGATGGCTGGACACCGTCTTGATGTCGGCGAGCGCCGTGTCGGGACGCCCCATGAGCGCGAACTCCACCGGCAACAGGATCTCCCGCACGATGCGCAGCGGGGGTTCTTCAGTGGACAGATCGTCGAGCGTGGCCGGGACCGCCCCCTCGACGGAGTTCTCGAACGCCACGACCGCGCCGGACACCTCACCGCGCCGCACCGCGTCCAGAGCCGCAGGCACCGACTCATACGGAACCCGCTCTGCTTCCCGCGCGCCGGGAACGCTAAGAAGCGCCGCCTCCGTAAACGTCCCCGCCGGGCCCAGGAAGCCGTAGCGAATGGGGACGGGAGGCGACGCAGTCTCGGTCATGCCGCCTAGCCTACGGTCACTGTGGCGGCTGCCACGCGACCACCGGATCCATCGCCCGCAACGCCAGGTCCGGCACGAGGCGTCCGGCGAGGCCCATCGCCAGGTTCCGCAACGCCGCCTTAGGACGTGAGGTGCTCTGCGTCAGGGCGCCCATCCGATGCGACCGGCGCACCATGTCCGCTCCCCGAGGGGCCCGCAGGGCGGTGTAGCGGGCGAGGGCGGTCACGACCTCCACAGAGCTCTTAGCCGGTCCCACAAGCGCCGCCAGGGTGACACCGTCCTCCATGGCCTGATTCGCACCCTGGCCGAGATGCGGGGTCATGGCGTGCGCGGCGTCGCCCAGGATCGCGACGACGCCTCGGTGGTACGCGGGCAACGGTTCGGCGATCTCGTAGATGTCGTTGTGCAGGACCGTCTCGGGATCCGCGGCGGCGATGAGCTGGGGCACCGGGAAGTGCCAGCCGCCGAAGCGCCGTAGCAGTTCGGCCTTCTCGTCCGGGTAGACCACGCCGGGCTCGGAGTGATCGGCGGCGTAGGCGTAGGTGCGGCCGTCGGCCAGCGGAGTGATCCCGAAGACCCGGCCGCCGTCCCAGACCTCGCCGGGCAGGAAGTCTCCCGCCGGTGTCGGGACAAGAAGCCGCCACGCGGTGATGCCGCTGTAGACAGGCCCCGGATGTTCCGGGAACAGGGTCTTGCGCAGTGCGGAGTTCACTCCGTCGGCGGCAACGATCAGGTCCGCTTCGAGGGGCCCGGAGTCCGTCAGCAGGCGGGGCCGCTGGGAGGCGCTGCCCGCCTCGACCCCCTGGGCCGCGACGCCCAGCATGAACACGTCCGCCGGCAGCAACGCGGTGAGCACGTCCATGACCGAGGACCGCGTCGCCGGGATCACCGCGTCCCCGAACCGGCGGATCATGGCCTTGCTCGCCGTGCGGGCGATCACCCGGCCGTCCGAACGGGTCACCGCCGCGTCCCCCTGGAACGCGGCCAGCTTCCGCACCGCGTCGCCGACGCCCAGGGTGTCCAGCGCCCGCAACCCGTTCGGCGCAACAGCCAGGCCGGACCCCACGGGCCGCAGCTCCGCGGCGCGCTCCACGACTGTGACGTCCCACCCCCGCTGGAACAGGCCCACTGCCGCAGTGAGCCCGCCGAATCCCGCCCCCACCACGATCGCCTTCATGATCGCTCCTCACTACATCCGTAGTTTCAACTACAAACGTAGTTCTACGCCACTACATCCGTAGTCGTCAACTGCTAGGGTCTGTCCATGACCTCCCGTCCGGACCTCATCGGAGACACCGCGATCGCCCTGCTCGCCGAACGGGGAATGCGCGGCCTCACCCATCGCGCGGTCGACGAGGCCGCCGGTCTGCCCGCCGGGTCCACCTCCAACCACGCCCGGACCCGCAGCGCCCTGCTGGAGACGACGTTCGCCCGGCTGTGCCGCCTGGAGGCCGAGGTCTTCGAGGACGCCGCGAACCCCGGCGGCCTGCTGGCCCTGGACACGCTCACCCCGGAGACGGCCGCCGACCTGGTGGCCGCCCAGCTGCACGACACGCTCACGCTCCGCCGGGACCAGGCGCTGGCCCGCTTCGAACTCGCCCTGGAGGCGACGAGGCGGCCGGAACTGCGCGCCATCTACGACGACGCGGGCGTCACCTTCCGCGAGCCCGCACGCGGCCTCATGGCGGCCCTCGGCGCCGCCGACCCCGACCGCGCCGGCCGCACGTTCATCGCCTTCAGCGAAGGGATCCTGTTCGACTCGGTCGCCGGCGCCGGCAGCCGCGCCGTCCCGACCCGCGAGGAGATCCGCGAAGGTCTCCTCGAGCTCTTCCGGGGAATGCTCATGAAGCCCGCGCTATAGAGAACCCGCAGTAGAACGAACCGCTACTAATGCGAACGCCCAGGAAGATGTCGCACGGCGAACGCCGCAGCCTGCGTACGCCGCTGCATGGCCAGCTTCGCCAGGATCCCGGTGATGTAGTTCTTCACCGTCTTCTCGGCCAGGTTCAGCCGCTCGCCGATCTGCCGGTTGGTCAGCCCCTCGGCGATCAGCTCCAGGATCCGCTTCTCGGAGGTCGTGAGCGAGGCCAGCTTGGAGGCCGCCGCCTCGCGGTCGGCCTCCCCTGGCACGATGCCCACGCGCAGCCTGCTCAGCAACCGCCCGGTGGCGGTCGGGTCGAGCAACGAGCCCCCGCGCGCCACCGTCCGGACCGCGTCGACGAGCGCGGAGCCCCTGATGTCCTTCAGCACGTAGCCGGCCGCCCCGGCCATGATCGCGCCGAACAACGCCTCGTCGTCCGAGAACGAGGTCAGCATCAGACAGCCCAGGTGGGGCATCCGCGACTTGAGCTCGCGGCAGACCTCGATCCCCGAGCCGTCGGGAAGCCGCACGTCCAGCAGGGCGACGTCCGGCCGGGCGGCCTCGGCCGCGGCCAGGGCCTGCGCGACGGAACCGGCCTGACCGGCCACGTCGATGTCGGGTTCGGCGCTGAGCAGTTCGGCGACGCCGCGCCGCACCAGTTCGTGGTCGTCCAGGAGGAAGACGCGGATCGAGTCCGCCATGTCCGACTTCCCCGCATCAGCGTGCACATCTACAACATAGCCACGCTCACATGCTTTCGCGTGTTTGGCGTGGGGCATCGCCCATGCATTCGGCACTGTAACGTGGCCTCTGCACGGCCGAGGGGGATCCACGTCACACCCCGACCCGAACTCCACGGCCGCCGCAGCACCTCACCGACCGCGGCGGCGATCCCGCCGTACGTCCGTCTGAGTTACGTGTAGAGGAGACATGTAGTGGTGACCTCACGCAAGGGCGCGGGTGGAAAGACCGCTGCTAAGAAGAAGGCCGGGGCCGCGGGCCCGGACCTCGTGCAGCTGCTGACCCCCGAAGGGGATCTGGTCGAGCACCCCGATTACTCGATCGACCTGACGCCCGAGGAGTACCGCGGCCTGTACCGGGACATGGTCCTGGTCCGCCGCATCGACGCCGAAGGCACGGCGCTTCAGCGCCAGGGCCAGCTGGGCCTGTGGGCCCCGCTGCTGGGCCAGGAGGCCGCGCAGGTCGGCTCCGGCCGCGCGCAGACCGCCGAGGACTTCGCCTTCCCCACCTACCGCGAGCACGGCGTGGCCTGGTGCCGCGACGTGGACCCGGTGAACCTGCTCGGGATGTTCCGCGGCGTGAACAACGGCGGCTGGGACCCGAACGAGAAGAACTTCGCCCTCTACACGATCGTGATCGGCTCCCAGACACTGCACGCCACCGGCTACGCCATGGGCATGCAGCGCGACGGCCGCGAGGCCGCCGTGATCGCGTACTTCGGCGACGGCGCGTCCTCGCAGGGCGACGTCAACGAGGCGTTCGTCTTCGCCAGCGTGAACAACGCCCCGGTGGTGTTCTTCTGCCAGAACAACCAGTGGGCCATCTCCGAGCCCAACGAGCGGCAGTTCCGCGTCCCGCTGTACCAGCGGGCCGCCGGCTTCGGCTTCCCGGGCGTGCGCGTGGACGGCAACGACGTCCTGGCATGCCTGGCGGTCACCAAGGCCGCCCTGGAGCGCGCCCGCACCGGCAACGGCCCGATGCTGGTCGAGGCCTTCACCTACCGCATGGGCGCGCACACCACCTCCGACGACCCGACCCGCTACCGCGACTCCGACGAGTTGGAGGAGTGGAAGGCCAAGGACCCGATCCTGCGCATGCGGGCGTTCCTGGAGAAGAACAAGTACGCCGACGAGGCGTTCTTCAAGGACGTCGACACCGAGGCGGACACCGTCGCGGCCGACATCCGCGAGCGCTGCGTGTCCATGCCGGACCCGAAGCCGATCTCGATCTTCGACCACGTCTACGCCGAGCCGCACCCCCTGATGGACGAGGAACGCGCAGAGTACGGGGCTTACTGGGAATCTTTCGAGGGTGCTCACTGACATGTCTGACTCGACTTCCAAGACACAGCAGATCAGCCTCGGCAAGGGCTTGAACCTGGGCCTGCGCCGGGCCCTGGAGGACGACCCGAAGGTCCTGCTCATGGGCGAGGACATCGGCAAGCTCGGCGGCGTCTTCCGCGTCACCGACGGCCTGCAGAAGGACTTCGGCGACTCGCGGGTCATCGACACCCCGCTGGCCGAGTCCGGCATCGTGGGCACCGCAGTGGGCCTGGCGCTGTCCGGCTACCGGCCGGTGGTGGAGATCCAGTTCGACGGGTTCGTCTACCCGGCCTTCGACCAGATCGTCACCCAGGTCGCCAAGATGCGCGCCCGGGCCCTGGGCAAGGTCAGCATGCCCATCGTGATCCGCATCCCGTTCGGCGGCGGCATCGGCGCGGTCGAGCACCACTCGGAGTCCCCCGAGGCGTACTTCGCCATGACGGCCGGCCTGCGCGTAGTGGCCGCGTCCAACCCGGTGGACGCCTACTGGATGATCCAGCAGGCCATCGCCTCCGACGACCCGGTCGTGTTCTTCGAGCCCAAGCGCCGCTACTGGGACAAGGCCGAGCTGGACCCGACCGCGACGCCGTACCCGCTGTACGCCTCCCGCGTCGTGCGCGAGGGGACGGACGCGACGCTGGTCGCCTACGGCCCGATGGTGAAGACCTGCCTGGAGGCCGCCGCGGCGGCCGCGGAGGAGGGCCGCTCGCTGGAGGTCATCGACCTGCGGACGCTGTCCCCGCTGGACCTGGAGCCGGTGTACGCCTCGGTGCGCAAGACCGGCCGCCTGATCACCGTGCACGAGGCCTCGGTCTTCATGGGCATGGGCGCGGAGGTCGCCGCGAAGGTCACCGAGAAGTGCTTCTACTCCCTGGAGGCACCGGTCCTGCGCGTCGGCGCCCCGCACACCCCGTACCCGCCGTCGCGGGTCGAGGAGGAGTTCCTGCCGGACCTGGACCGAGTGCTGGACGCCGTCGACCGCGCGTTCGCGTACTGAGGGATCGGGAGCACACCATGGGTGAGATCAAGAGATTCAACCTCCCGGACGTCGGCGAGGGCCTGACCGAGGCCGAGATCCTGGCCTGGTCGGTGAAGGTCGGCGACCTGGTCACGGTCAACCAGATCCTGGTCGAGATCGAGACCGCCAAGGCCGCCGTCGAGCTGCCCTCGCCGTGGGCCGGCAAGATCGTCGAACTGCTGGTGGAGGAGGGCGCGACGGTCGACGTCGGCACCCCGATCATCGGGATCGACATCGACCCGAGCACGCCGGGCACCGGCGGCGCCGCGGGCGGCGACGACATGACCGCCGGCGTCGCGGCCACCGCCGAGGCGAAGGCCGCGCCGGCGGCCGACAAGACCGAGAAGCGCGAGCCGGTCCTGGTCGGCTACGGCGTGAAGCAGGGCGCCTCCACCCGCCGTCCGCGCAAGACCGCGGCGACGCCGTCGGCGGCCGACGTCATGGGCGCCTCGGTCCGCGAGGAGCCGGTCGCCGACGACCTGCCGGCCCCGGCGTACTACGGCCAGTCCGCGGCGCTCGAGACGGCCGCTCCGGCGGTCCCGACCGCCGCGTCGGCAGCCCCGGCGGCACCCTCCGCCCCGGCCCCGCCGATCGGCGCGAAGCCGCTGGCCAAGCCGCCGGTCCGCAAGCTCGCCAAGGACCTGGGCGTGGACCTGGCGCTGGTGATCGCGACCGGCGCCAACGGCACGGTGACCCGGGAGGACGTCCACGCGGCGGCTTCCGGAACGCCGGCACAGACGCAGACCGCGCCGGCCGCGAACGGCACCGCTCCGGCCGCCGCCCCCTTCGTCAACGGCGAGCGCCGCGTCCCGATCAAGGGCGTGCGCAAGGCGACCGCCGCGGCGATGGTGCAGTCGGCGTTCACCGCGCCGCACGTCACCGAGTTCCTGACGGTCGACGTCACCCCGACCATGAAGTTCGTGCAGCGCCTCAAGGAGATGCCGGACTTCAAGGGCGTGCGGGTGTCGCCGCTGCTGCTGGTCGCCAAGGCGTTCCTGGTGGCGATGGCGCGGAACCCGGAGATCAACGCGCGCTGGGACGAGGCGAACGGCGAGATCGTCTACTTCGACCACGTCACCCTGGGCATCGCGGCGGCCACGCCGCGCGGGCTGATCGTGCCGAACATCAAGGGCGCGGACCTGCTGCCGCTGGTGGAGTTGGGCCGTGCGCTCAACAACCTCACCGACGTGGCGCGCGAGGGCAAGACCTCGCTGGCGGACATGAGCGGCAGCACGGCGACCATCACCAACGTCGGCGTGTTCGGCGTGGACACCGGCACCCCGATCCTGAATCCCGGCGAGGCGTCCATCCTGGCGTTCGGCGCGGTGCGGGAGCAGCCGTGGATGCACAAGGGCAAGGTGAAGCCGCGCCTGGTGACCACGCTCGCGCTGTCCTTCGACCACCGCCTGGTCGACGGCGAGCTGGGGTCGAAGGTGCTGCGGGACATCGGCGCGGTTCTCGCCGACCCGCTGAAGGCGCTGGCCTGGAGCTGATTTCGTTAGAGGACCCCCGCGGGGATCCCTATAGCGAACCAATACAGAGGCGCACCGGTTCTCAGAACCGGTGCGCCTCTGGCACGATCGACAGTATGCGCGTATCGCTCATGCAGCTCGCGGTCGACGACGCGGAAGCGCCGGAGGACCGCTGGACCCGTGTGGTGAAGCTGGTCGAGGCCGAACGGGAGACCGGCGCGGAGCTGGTCGTCCTGCCCGAACTCTGGGTGGCGGGCGGCTTCGACTACAAGAGCTGGAGCAGTCACGCGGACCCGCTTGCCGACAGCAAGCCGATCGCCGCTTTGGAGAAGGTGCGGACGCACGAGGGCTCGGGCCCTGAGATGTGGCTGCACTTCGGTTCCTACGTGGAGCGCACCCCTGAGGGGATTCTCTATAACACCTCGGTTCTCCGTGGACCCGACGGCAAGCAGGCGCAGTACCGGAAGATCCACCGGTTCGGCTTCAGCGAGGGCGAGGCGACCCTGATGGGGCCCGGGAAGGACATCGTCACCGTCTCCTCCCCATGGGGAACGCTGGGACTGGCCACGTGCTACGACCTCCGCTTCCCGGAGCTGTTCCGCCGCCTCCTGAATCAGGGCATGGAGCACATGGTGATGTGCTCCGCCTGGCCCGCCAAGCGGATCGAGCACTGGCGCGTGCTCCTCAAGGCCCGCGCGATCGAGAACCAGGTGTTCGTCTTCGCCACCAACTGCGTGGGGACGAACGGGGGCGTGGCCCTCGGCGGACGTTCGGCGGTCATCGACCCCTGGGGGAACGTCGTCGCCGAGGCGGGTACCGGTGAAGAGGTCCTGCGGGTGGACGTCGATCCGGCACTGGTCGCCCAGACGCGTAGCGCGTTGCCAGTCCTCAACGATCGCCGCCTGCGCTGAGGCCCGGGGCGCTCCGGGTCGACCTGCTGCCCCATAATGGCCGGGACGCCGTACAGGGGAGGCTTGACGTTGAATATGAACGGCAACGTACACAGAGGGGAGCCCGCAGCCACCGACCACGTCGGCCCGTACCTGCTCATCACCCAGCTCGGCTCCGGTGCAATGGGCCAGGTGTTCCTCGGAACGGACGCGGCCGGACGACAGGCCGCGGTCAAGGTGGTCCGCTCCGACCTGGCCGACATCCCGGCCTTCCGTAAGCGCTTCTCGCGGGAGTTGCAGGTAGCAGAGCGCATACACAGTCCCCGTATAGCGGAGATCTACGACGCGCAGACGGAGAGCGGGCGTCCGTGGCTCGCGACGGAGTACGTGCCCGGCCCGACACTGCAGGAAACGGTGGACCAAGGCGGCTGCTTCGACAACCAGCGTCTTCGGGCCCTGGCCGTGGCGATCGCCGAGGCCCTCCTCGCCATCCATGCCGCGGAGGTCGTCCACCGCGACCTCAAGCCCGCGAACGTCCTTCTCGGCCCGGACGGCCCCAAGGTCATCGACTTCGGCGTGGCCCGGGCCTTGGACGCCTCGCTCCTGACCAACACGGGCCAGACGCTCGGCACGCCGGCGTACATGTCCCCTGAGCAAGCCGACGGACGCTCTGTGGAGAGCCCTTCCGACGTCTTCGCACTGGGCTCGCTCCTGGTCTTCGCCGCGACCGGACGCCTGGCCTTCGGCGACGGGGCACCGCTGGCGATCCTGCACCGCGTCGTCAACAACGAGCCGGACCTCACCGGCGTCGCCGAAGGCGACGCGGAACTGCGCCGGGTCATCGAGGGCTGTCTCGCCAAGGAACCCACGGACCGGCCTTCGCCACAGCAGATCAAGGACGCGCTCGGCGCCGTCGCATGGCAGCCGCTCACCGGAGTCGCCTGGCAGCAACCGCCGCTTGGCGTGGGATTACCGCTCACCGCGAGCGAAGCAGCCGACCTGCAGACGGTCGCCCTCACGCCGAAGCGGACGAACAAGCGGGCCGTCGTGATCTCCGCGGCCACAGTCGGCGCGCTCATCCTGGCTGCCGTCGCCGTCGTGGAGAGCACCGGCGGCGGCGGTGGAAAAGGAGACACGGCGGCGGAGCGCGCACGCACCGGCAGCACGATGTCCAGCAGCCAGAACGGCGGCGGCGCCTTCCCGCCCACCGCCGGCTCTTCCAGCGCCAGCGGGCAACCGGCCTCCAGCAGTACGCCGTCTCCGACATCGAGCGCCCCTGTCGCCCCGGTGAAGCCGGGCAGCGGCGCCACGACTCCGGCTCAGGGCAACTCCGTGCCGGTCACGATCACCGTTCCGGGCACCACCGCGAACGGCGGCCAGAACAAACCGCCGGCCTCGTCGACGTCACACCCGGCGACCCACCCCTCGACCACGCACACGACGGCGGCCCCGCCCCCGCAGCCGGTCAACAACGCGCCCGGCTCCGTCACCGGCGTCGGCGCCAAGATCCCGGCCTGGTTCGGCGAGGCCACCGTCAACGCGTACTGGAACGCGGACGCCGGGGCGACCAGCTACGTCCTGCACTACACCATCGACGGCGGCGGCGATCAGTACGTCCCGGTCAACGGGACGTCGTCCTCCTACATGCTTCCGGCGGGGAGCACCTCCTGCATCCAGGTCCAGGCGATCAACCAGTACGGCAAATCCGCCTATGCGCCGTCGCCGCCGCTGTGCTTCAACTCCGCCGGCCAGCAGGTCGGCAGCTGAACTGCCGCTCCACCCCTACCGATCAGTAAGTTACCGGCGGTAGGGTTTGCTCATGGGAACCTGGGGACCGCAAGGCGTCAGCGGAAAAGTCGTGGTCATCACCGGTGCGGCGCGCGGGATCGGCGCGGACGCGGCCCGCCGCCTGGCCCGCGGCGGGGCGAAGGTCGCGCTGGTCGGCCTGGAGCCCGAGGAACTGCGCAAGACCGCGGAGTCCTGCGGCCCCGACGCGACCGCGTGGGACGCGGACGTGACGAGCTGGGAGCAGCTCGGCGCGGCGATCGACGGCATCGTCGACCACTACGGCGGCATCGACGTCGTCGTGGCCAACGCCGGTGTCGCGCCGACCGGCTTCATCCGCTCGATCGACCCGGCGGCGTTCGAGCGCACCGTCGAGATCAACCTGCTCGGTGTCTGGCGGACGGTCCGCACCGCGCTCCCGCACGTCATCAAGAACAAGGGCTACGTCCTCGTGGTCTCCTCCGCGGCGGCGCTCATCCATCCCCCTGCGCTCGCCGCCTATACGGCGTCCAAGGCCGGCGCTGAAGCGTTCGGCGACAGCCTGCGCGCCGAAGTGAAGCACCTCGGCGTGGATGTGGGCGTCGCCTACTTCTCCTGGATCAAGACGGATCTGGTGACAAGTGCGGACGCGCATCCAGTCTTGGGCAAGTTCCGTAAGAGCGCGCCCGGGCCGGCGTCCCGCGTGTATCCGTTGGAGAAGGTCGGCCAAGCGGTCGCGGATGGAATCGCTAAGCGCAGCCGCGTTATCTGCGTTCCCTCCTGGGTCAACCACCTGCGCCGCATCCACGGGATGCTGCCGGCGATCGTGGAGAAGGCCAACGCCCGCGCCACGATCCGAGCGGACCGCGAGATGCTCGCGGACATCGAGAAGCGCGGCGTCGAGGCTTCCTCCCGGCTGACCGGCCCGGGCGGCGCGGCCGCACAGGCGGCGACACCGCCGGCGGCCAAGGTGTTAGCCGAGGACTGATCCGGCCAGTCGGTCCAGGGCCGCCGCGGGATCGGCGGTGAGCCCGGTGTGCACCGGTCCCGGCTGCACCACGGTCGACCGCGGCGCGATCAGCCACCGGAACCGCCGGCCCAGCGCGTCCTGGCCGGCGGGGCCGGATTCCGGGCCGCCGCAGCAGACCTTCGAGACGGCGCTGAGCAGAGCCTCGATCCCCTCGACGTCCGCAGTGGGATCCAGTGCGCGCACCCGCACGGAGTCCAGCTGCGTCGCGCATCCGAGGAAGTCGAGCTGCTGGCAGTAGAGCACCACGCCGATGTTCACGTACTCCCCGCGCTCCACACGGGGAACGGCGCGCAGTACCGAGTACTCGTAAGGCTGAACGCTCATTTCACCCGTCCCTGCATCCAGTTCGGGTGCTTCGCCTTGAGGCGCGCCTTGAGATCGGAGCTCTGCTGGGCCCGCGCGGCCTCCTGCGCGGAGCTGTCCACAACCTGTGGAAACCACTCGCGCGGCCCGACGACGCGCGTCAACAGATAGCTGACGTACGCCTCGCGCACCGCATCCGGGGACTCGAATCCGGGCTCGTCCGCCAGCCACTCGTCCGGCACGACCGCCACCACGGACCGCAGCAGTTCCTCGGTGACGAGCGGAGCCAGCGCGGCGTCCGCGCCGGGCATGTCCTTCGCATAGGAGGCGAGCACGTGGTCACCCGCGTCGAAAGGAGCCAGGGCACCCTTCTGTGCTCCCGGCCAGTTGTGGTGGAAGATCAGCGAGGCGCCGTGGTCGATCAGATAGAGCTGGCGATGCCACAGCAACAGATTCGGGTTCCGCCACGAACGGTCCACGTTCCGCACCAAAGCGTCGAACCACACGATGCGACTGGCCAGTTCGGACTCCACGGGAAACGCTAAGGGGTCATATCCCAGTGAACCCGGCAGATAGTCCATACCGAGGTTCAGTCCCTTGCTCCCCTTAAGGAGTTCCTGGATCTCCTGGTCCGGCTCGGCGGCTCCGATCACCGGGTCCAGCTCGATCCCGGCCAACGCCGGCACCGGCAGGCCCAGAGCCCTGGCCAGTTCCCCGGCGATCACCTCGGCGACCAGAGCCTTGCGGCCCTGGCCGGCCGAGCGGAACTTCACCACGTACGTCCCGAGGTCCGAGGCCTCGACCAGACCGGGCAGCGAACCGCCCTCACGGAGCGGGGTCACGTACCGGGTCGCGGTGACGGTCGGCAGAGCGGCAGGCATGGACACCACGCTAGACGCCCCACCGACGATCGATCATCCCCATTACGCCTGCGAGCTGATGACCAGCGCGTCGTTCTCGACGTCCACGTCCACCCGCACCGTGTCGCCGTCCCGGATCTCGCCGCCCAGCAGCTTGCGGGCCAGCGGGTCGCCGATCGAGGACTGCACCAGGCGGCGCAGCGGACGGGCTCCGAAGGCCGGCTCGTAGCCGGCGATCGCCAGCCAGTCGCGGGCGCCGGGCGTGACCTCCAGAGCCAGCCGCCGGTCGGCCAGGCGCGCGGCCAGCTTGGCCACCTGGATGCCGACGATCCGGCCGAGCTCGGTGGTGCCGAGCGGGTCGAAGATCACCTGGGCGTCGAGCCGGTTCAGGAACTCCGGCTTGAAGGCCGCCCGCACCGCGGTCTCCACCCGCTGGCGCCGGTCCAGCCGGGCCTGCGCCGGGTCCAGCGCCTCGTCGATCGTGAGGTCGAAGCTGGCGGTCCCCAGGTTCGAGGTGAGGATCAGGATCGTGTTGCGGAAGTCCACCGTGCGGCCCTGGCCGTCGGTGAGCCGGCCGTCGTCCAGGACCTGCAGCAGCACGTCGAAGATCTCCGGGTGCGCCTTCTCGACCTCGTCGAGCAGCACCACCGAGTAGGGCCGGCGGCGGACGGCCTCGGTCAGCTGGCCGCCCTCCTCGTACCCGACGTAGCCGGGAGGGGCGCCGACCAGCCGGGCCACCGCGTGCTTCTCGGAGTACTCCGACATGTCGATGCGCACCATGGCGTGCTCGTCGTCGAACAGGAAGTCCGCCAGCGCCTTGGCCAGCTCGGTCTTGCCGACGCCGGTCGGGCCCAGGAACAGGAACGAGCCGGTCGGTCGGTCCGGGTCGGAGATACCGGCCCGCGCGCGGCGCACCGCGTCGGAGACCACGGCCACCGCCTCGGCCTGGCCGATCAGCCGCTCCCCGATCCGCTCCTCCATGTGCAGCAGCTTCTCGGTCTCGCCCTCGAGCAGCCGGCCGGCCGGGATGCCGGTCCAGGCGCCGACCACCTCGGCGATGTCGTCCGGGCCGACCTCCTCCTTCACCATCGGGGCCACGGCCTCGGCCTCATCCACCGTGGTGGACGCGGTCTCCAACTCGGCCTCGACCGCCGGGATCTCGGCGTACAGCAGGCGGGAGGCGGTCTCGAAGTCGCCGGACCGCTGCGCCAGCTCGACCTGCGACTTCATCGCGTCCAGCCGCTGCTTCAGCTCGCCGACCCGGTTCAGGCCGCCCTTCTCCTGCTCCCAGCGCGCGTTCAGGGCGTTGAGCTGCTCCTGGCGGTCGGCCAGGTCCAGCCGCAGCCGGGCCAGCCGGTCGCGCGAGGCCGGGTCGTGCTCCTTGGCCAGCGCCAGCTCCTCCATCTTCATCCGGTCCACGGTGCGCTGGAGCTCGTCGATCTCCACCGGGCGGGAGTCGATCTCCATGCGCAGCCGGGAGGCGGCCTCGTCGATCAGGTCGATGGCCTTGTCCGGCAGGAAGCGGGAGGTGATGTAGCGGTGCGAGAGCGTGGCGGCGGCGACCAGCGCGGTGTCGGAGATGGCCACCTTGTGGTGCGCCTCGTAGCGGCCCTTGAGGCCGCGCAGGATCGCGATGGTGTCCTCGACCGTCGGCTCGTCGACCAGCACCTGCTGGAAGCGGCGCTCCAGCGCCGGGTCCTTCTCGATGCGCTCGCGGTACTCGTCCAGCGTGGTCGCGCCGACCATCCGCAGCTCGCCGCGGGCCAGCATCGGCTTGAGCATGTTGCCGGCATCCATCGAGGAGTCGCCCGTGGCGCCCGCGCCGACCACCGTGTGCAGCTCGTCGATGAAGGTGATGACCTGGCCCTCGGAGTCCTTGATGTCGGCCAGGACGGCCTTGAGGCGCTCCTCGAACTCGCCGCGGTACTTCGCGCCGGCCACCATCGCGCCCAGGTCCAGGGACACCAGGCGCTTGTCGCGCAGGCTCTCCGGCACGTCGCCGGCGATGATGCGCTGGGCCAGGCCCTCCACCACGGCGGTCTTGCCGACGCCGGGCTCGCCGATCAGCACCGGGTTGTTCTTGGTGCGGCGCGAGAGCACCTGCACCACCCGGCGGATCTCGGCGTCGCGGCCGATCACCGGGTCCAGCTTGCCGTCCCGCGCCGAGGCGGTCAGGTCCACGCCGTACTTCTCCAGGGCCTGATACGTGGCCTCCGGGTCCTGCGACGTCACCCGCGCCGAGCCGCGCACCTTGCCGAAGGCCTCGCGCAGCGCCCGCGGTGTGGCCCCGGCCTTCTTGAGCAGATCGGCGGTGGCGTCGTCGCCCAGCGCCAGGCCGAGGAGCAGGTGCTCGGTCGAGACGTACTCGTCGTCGAGCTTGCGGGCCTCGTCGCCGGCGGCATTGAGGGCGTTCAGGGTGTTGCGGGCCAGGGTGGGCGCCGAGACCGTCGAGCCGCTGGCCGACGGCAGGCGCTCGGCGGCGGCCGCGACCGCCTGCGTGAGCGCGGCCCGGTCCACGCCGACCGCCTCCAGCAGCGGCCGGGTGGTGCCCTCGACCTGGCCGAGCAGGGCCAGCAGGACCTGGACCGTCTCGACCTGGGGGTTGCCGGCGCGGGTGGCCTCGCGGATCGCGACGCTCAGGGCCTCCTGGCTCTTGGTCGTCAGCTTCTGCGAATCCACAGTGAATCCTCCAAGAGATCAGCCCCCCGACATTCAGTTGTCCGGCGCCCGGTCCCCACCGGGGCTCAGAAGTTCACCTGGCCTGCGGCTTCCAGACCGCCAGCGCCGTGGTGAACGTCGCCGGCAGGGCCGGCAGCAGGTCGCCGCGGTAGCCCGGCGGGGCCGGCGGCAGCGGCGAGGCCGGCGGCGTCACCGGCGAGGCGACCGGGACCGCGCTCTTGGCGGTCGGGTACAGGGTCACGGCCTCGAGTTCGGCGACCCGCCGGGACAGCGCCGCGACCTGCTCCTCGAGCTCGCGGATCCGCTTGATCCCGGCCAGGTTCACGCCCTCGTCCTGGGACAGCCGCTGCACCTCGCGCAGCGTGTCGATGTCACGCGCGGAGTACCGGCGGCCACCGCCGCCGGTGCGCTCCGGGCACACGATGCCGAGCCGGTCGTACTGCCGCAGGGTCTGCGGGTGCATGCCGGCCAGCTGCGCGGCGACGGAGATGACGTAGACAGGAGTTTCGTCGGTCAGCGGCAGGAACGGATTCTTGGAAGCCACGGTGCCGTCACTCTCCCTTCGCGGCGTCCAGCAACTCCGCCCTGGGGTGGTGGTTGCCGGTCGCCTCCTGGAACTTCTGCAACGCCGCGCGCGCGTCGTCGCCGATCTCGGCCGGGACCGCGATCTCGAAGCGCACCAGCAGGTCGCCCTTGGTCCCGTCCTTGCGCCCCACGCCGCGGCCGCGCACGCGCAGCACCCGGCCGTTCTGCGAGTTGGCCGGCAGCTTCACCGTCACCGGCATGCCGCCCAGCGTCGGGACCTGGATCTCCGCGCCGAGCACCGCCTCCGGGAAGGTGACGGGCACGGTCACGGTCAGGTTGTCGTCCTCGCGTCCGAAAACGGCGTGCGGGCTCACATGGACCACCACATACAGGTCGCCGGCCGGGCCGCCGCGCTCACCGGAGGCGCCCTTGCCCTTGAGCCGGATGCGCTGGCCGTCGCGGACGCCCGCCGGGATGCGGGCCTGGATCGTGCGGGAGCTGGCGGCCCGGCCGGAGCCGTGGCACACCGGACAGGGGTCGTCGACCAGCAGGCCGCGGCCCTTGCAGTCCCGGCAGGGTTCGGAGAAGGCGAAGCCGCCCTGGTTCCGGCTCACCTGGCCGGTGCCCGCACAGGTCGGGCACACCCGCGGGGTGGTGCCGGCCTTGGCCCCGGTGCCCGAACACGCCGAGCACGGGGTGTCCGAGGTCAGCCGCAGCGAGACGGTGGCGCCGTCGATGGAGTCGCTGAACTTCAGCGTCACCTCCGACTCCACGTCCGCGCCGCGCCGGGCCTGGCTGGTCCGGCCGGCCGTGCCGGTACCGGTGCCGGTGGTCGGGCCGCCGGTCCGGTTGAACAGACCGCCGAGCAGGTCGCCGAGGTCGAAGTTGAACCCGCCGGGGGCGCCGCCGCCGGGGGGCCGGAAGCCGCCGTTGCCGAAGACCGAGCGCGAGTCGTCGTACTCCTTGCGCCGCTTGTCGTCCGACAGGACGTCGTAGGCCTCGGAGATCTCCTTGAACTTCTCCTCGGACGCCGCGTCGCCCTTGTTGGCGTCGGGGTGGTACTGGCGCGCCAGCTTCCGGTAGGCCTTCTTGATGTCGGCAGCCGGCGCGTCCTTGGGGACTCCGAGGATCTTGTAGTAGTCCTTGTTGACGGCCACCTAAACCCACGCCTCCCGTCCGGGTTGTGCCATGTCGTTCACGCGTCGCCTACTGTGCCGGGCCCGGGGCTCTCACAGCCCCGAATCGTCGTCGTCGTCGACGTCCACCGGCGTGTCCGCCGGCTTGTCCTCGGTCGCCGCTGCGGCCGTGCCCTTGGCGGCCCGGGCCGCCGGGGCGGCGGGCTTGGGCTTGGCCGCGGGCTCGGGGGCCGGCTCGGCCTCCGGAGCCGGTCCGGGCTCGGCGACCTGCACCTGCGCCGCGCGGACCACGCGCTCGCCGATCCGGTAGCCGGGGCGGAACAGCACCGCCACGGTCACCTCGTCCACGTCCGGGGACGTGGTGCTCATCAGGGCCTCGTGCAGGTTCGGGTCGAAGATCTCGCCGGCCGCGCCGAACCGGGCCAGGCCCAGCTTAGCCACCACGGCTTCGAACGCCTCGCCGACCTGGCGGAAGCCGCCTTCCAGTTCGCCGTGCTCGCGCGCCCGGCCGATGTCGTCCAGCACCGGGAGCAGTTCGGACAGCGCCCCGGCCACGGCGGTCTCCTTGACCACCTGGCGGTCCCGCTCGACCCGCTTCTTGTAGTTGCTGAACTCGGCCTGCAGCCGCTGCAGGTCGTTGGTGCGCTCGGCCAACTCCGCCTGCACGCCCTGCAGCTCGTTGGTCCGCTCGGCGAGTTTGGCCAGCAGCTCGGTCACCGCGAGGTTGGCGCGCTCGCCCTCGCCTTCCCGCTCGGCCGCGTACTCGTCGCTCACGAAAGGTCCTCCTGAACCCGCCGCTTCCCCACCATCGGGAAGACTTCAGTCTCGCTGGGGTCGGCGCCGCGCAGAGCCGTGACCATCATCGATGATCAGCGTCCCGCGCGGCGCCGTCTAGCCGTCATGCTTCATCGCTCGTCAGGGGGAACCCGCGACGGCAGGCCTCAGGCCTGGCCGCCCTTGCCCTCGTCGACGATCTCGGCGTCCACCACGTCGTCCTCGGCACCGCCGCCGGGGGCGCCGGCGGACTCGCCGCCGGGCGCGCCCGCCGCCTCACCGGAGGCCTGGGCCTGCTGGTACAGCGCGGCGCCGAGCTTCTGGCTGGTGGTCGCGAGCTTCTCCGACGCGGAGCGGATGGCCGTGGAGTCCTCGCTCTTGAGGGCCTCCTTGGTCTCGCCGATCGCGGCCTCGACCTCGGACTTCACGTCGCCGGGGACCTTGTCCTCGTTGTCCTTGAGGAACTTCTCGGTCGAGTAGACCAGGGACTCGGCCTGGTTGCGGACCTCGGCGGCCTCGCGGCGGCTGTGGTCCTCGTCGGCGTACTGCTCGGCCTCGCGCATCATGCGGTCGATCTCGTCCTTCGGCAGCGCCGAGCCGCCGGTGATGACCATCGACTGCACCTTGCCGGTGCCCAGGTCCTTGGCCGAGACGTTGACGATGCCGTTGGCGTCGATGTCGAAGGTGACCTCGATCTGCGGCAGGCCGCGCGGCGCCGGCGGCAGGCCGGTCAGCTCGAACATGCCCAGCCGCTTGTTGTACGCCGCGATCTCGCGCTCGCCCTGGTAGACCTGGATCTGCACCGACGGCTGGTTGTCCTCGGCCGTGGTGAAGGTCTCCGAGCGCTTGGTCGGGATCGTGGTGTTCTTCTCGATCAGCTTGGTCATGATGCCGCCCTTGGTCTCGATGCCCAGGGACAGCGGGGTGACGTCGAGCAGCAGGACGTCCTTGACCTCGCCCTTCAGCACACCGGCCTGCAGCGCGGCGCCGACGGCCACGACCTCGTCCGGGTTGACGCCCTTGTTCGGCTCCTTGCCGCCGGTCAGCTCGCGGACCAGGTCGGCCACGGCCGGCATGCGGGTGGAACCGCCGACCAGCACCACGTGCTCGATCGCGCTCAGCGAGACGCCGGCGTCCTTGATCACCTGGTGGAACGGCGTCTTGCAGCGGTCCAGCAGGTCCGCGGTCAGCTGCTGGAACTGCGAGCGGGTGAGCTTCTCGTCCAGGTGCAGCGGGCCCTCGGCGGAGGCGGTGATGTAGGGCAGGTTGATCGAGGTCTCGGTCGAGCTGGACAGCTCGATCTTCGCCTTCTCACCGGCCTCGCGCAGCCGCTGCATGGCCATCTTGTCCTTGGACAGGTCCACGCCGTGCGCGTTCTTGAACTGGGTGACCAGCCACTCCACGACCGCGTTGTCCCAGTCGTCGCCGCCCAGGTGGTTGTCGCCGTTGGTGGCCTTCACCTCGATGGTGGAGAAGCCGTCGTCGTCCTTGCCGACTTCCAGCAGCGAGACGTCGAAGGTGCCGCCGCCGAGGTCGAAGACCAGGATGGTCTGGTCGCCCTCGCCCTTGTCCAGGCCGTAGGCCAGGGCCGCGGCGGTGGGCTCGTTGACGATGCGCAGGACGTTCAGGCCCGCGATCTCGCCGGCCTCCTTGGTGGCCTGGCGCTCGGAGTCGGAGAAGTAGGCCGGGACGGTGATGACCGCGTCGGTGACCTTCTCGGACAGGTAGGACTCGGCGTCGCGCTTGAGCTTCTGCAGGATGAACGCGGAGATCTGCTGCGGCGTGAACGCCTTGTCGTCGACGTTGATCTTCCAGTCGGTGCCCATGTGGCGCTTGACCGACCGGATGGTGCGCTCCACGTTCGTGACGGCCTGGCGCTTGGCGACCTCGCCGACCAGCACCTCGCCGTTCTTGGCGAAGGCCACCACGGACGGCGTCGTCCGGGAGCCCTCGGCGTTGGTGATGACGGTGGGCTCGCCACCTTCCAGGACGCAGACGACGGAGTTCGTCGTCCCGAGGTCGATGCCGACCGGACGTGCCATGGGGATTCCTCCGCGAAGACGTTTCGTTGTCGCTGCCACGTGTCTGCTGGGTGTTGCGGTGGGGAGGCCCGCGGCAGGTTGAGTCGAGTTCGCTCAATGATGCATGGTGAGGGTGCTCGAAGTCAAAAGGTTGCGCGGACCGCACTCAACTTTGATGCGTAGGTGCGGTCTGACCTGGCGGGATGCCGCACAAAATGGCCGACGACCGCTGCGCCCGGACGGCCGTGCGAACCGGCTGTCAAGGTGCACGGTACCGGTGTCCGTCCTACCGTCGGCCATAGGGGGCGGCGGAAGGAGCCTGCACCATGAGGAACGTCCTTGGGAGCCTGATCGCCCTGATCGGCGCGGCGGCCACGCTCGTCAGTCCCTGGAAGCCCTGGTACAACAACCGGCACGGCAGCGACTACAAGTTCTACGAGGTCTTCGGTTCCGGGATCACCGTCTCAAGGTCCGGAGTCATGGACTCGGTGTTCCTGGTCTTCCTGGTCACGGCCATCGTGGCCGTCGTCGGCGTGGTCCTGCGCTCGCGCGCGCTGGTGCTCGGCGCCGGCGTGGTCGCGTTCGGCTTCGCCATCCTGTGGATGATCCGCCAGGGACAGGCCGCCGGCGAGCTGACCATCACCGGCGCGAACAACCGCGGGCTCGGCACCGGCCTGGCCTACGCGTTCGGCGGCGGGCTTCTGATGATCATCGGCGCCCTGATAATGACCGGCCGGCCGAGGCAGACCGTGGTGGCCGAGCGGTCCGGCACCGCGAGGACCGCGGATCAGACCGCCTACGGCGCCGCCGCGACCACGACCGCGGCCCCGGCGGCCCCGGCGACCACGTCAGCACCGCCGGCGATCACGACGACGGCGCCGGCGAACAAGAACCGTGCGGCTCAGCCCTCAGCCCCCATCCAGCAAGAGCAGACTCCGGCCGAGACGACGCCGGCCTCCCAACGCACCGGCACCGAGCGGCTCAGCAAGGAGGAGCGCCAGATGCTGGGGCTGGACGAGGAAGCGTCGGCCGAGCAGAAGAAGCAGGACTGAGGACGCTCCGGCGTTGTTTCACGTGAAACAACGCCGGAGCATCACCCGGCCGGAGCAGGGGTCGGCGTCGCACCGGGCGCCGCGGTGAAGCCCTGGTCCAGAAAGCTGATCACCTTCGGGAAGACCGCGGTGACGAAGTCGTAGGTGTGCCCGCCCGGTTCCAGATGCCAGGACAGGTCCACACCGCAGTTGCAGTCGTGCAGCCGCTGCGCGAACTCCGATGCCTCACCCTGGATCAGCGGGTCGGTCTCGTCCTGGTCCTCCAACAGCAGCACCCGCTTGCCGGCCGCCTTCTTGACCATGTCGTCCGGGGTGTTGGCGGCCTCCACGGTGCTGTCCGAGCCGAACATCCCGTCCGGGTCGTCGACGTGGAAGTACCCGGCCAGCGAGGCGAACTGGCTGAACAGGTCCGGGTGCCGCAGGGTGAGGTTGGCCGCGCCGTAGCCGCCCATGGAGAACCCCACGATGGCGCGCATGCTCGCCGGGCGCGGCGTCTTGCCCTCGACCGCCGGGATCACGTTCCTGACCAGGTAGGTCTCGACCATGTCCTTGCCGTCCTGGGCGTCGGCCCACTCGGTGTCGTTGTGCGCGGTGCCCTCCCCGGTCGGCGCGGCCACGATGAACGGCGCCTCGCCGCCGGTGGTGAACGCCTGGTCCAGCACGTCCTTGACGGACCTCATGATGCGGTCCGGCTCGCCGGGCACCCCGTGCAGCAGGTAGACCACCGGCAGCACGACGTTCGCCGGCACGTCGGGCCGGTAGACGAAGACCGGCCGCGACTTCCAGTCGCTGTCCGCCGACGGCACGTTCAGCTCGGTGACCGTGCCCGGCCCGCCGGCCTTGACCACCGGGTGCGAGCTCACCGGGGCGGAATCAGTGCCGCCTGAGCTGTCCGTGGTCGCTGTGGAGTCGGAACTGGCCTCGGACAGCGGCCCGGTCGGGGGAGCGACCACGCCGGCCTCGTCGGCGCTCTGATGCTTGCCGAAGTGGTGGGTGGCGTAGCCGAACGCCACACCGGAGCCCACGACCAGCGCGGCGCTTATGACGAACAGGGCGGCAGCCCGCAAGGGGGAGCGGCTGCTGCGTTTGGGCGCGCGACGATTGCCTCTCGCGCTCGCCGCCATAGCCCGTCCGCCTCCCCGCGCTCCGCGCTGTAGCGCCGTCGCGTCTTGTCGCCCTGACGGACGACACACCGGATGTCCACTGGTTCATTCGAGGCTAGTCAGCGCACATAAAGCGCAGGTTAAGGATGATCCGCAATGTAGAGTGCGCGCATGCCCGGGACATCAGGGCCACTTCAGGCACTGTTTCTGCGGTTCGGGCTGCCTGCGCCGACCGCTTTCCGCCCTGTGGACTGCGGACTTCTCAACCGGTCCTATCAGATTACGTCCACAGACCGGCTCTACTTCCTAAAGCACTATCTGCCCTGGCGAGGAATCGGTTCCGGACTCCCGGACGCCTACGGCCGACGGCGCTCAGCAGCCCAAACACTGCGCTGGCAGCACGAAACCGTGATCCGATTACAGGCGGCGGGTCTCCCCGCAGTCGCCCCGTTAAGGGATCCCCATGGCCGTACGGTCGCATATGTAAGGGGACGCCCCTTTGCGGTGTTCCCCTGGAACGACGGCGTGCACCGCCACGGCAGACATATGCAGGAAATCGATGCGCACCGTTTGGGCGCCCTGCTCGCCGATATCCACACGGGCCTGGCGCGGGTCCTTCCCCGGGTGCCCCAGCCGCTGTACGTCCCGACCGCCTCCGAGCGCCGTGCCGTCGCCGAGGCCGAACAGCTCCTCGCGGTGGTCGAGACCGGTCCTGGCCGGGACGAGATGGACTCGCTGTCCGCGCACCGATTACGGGAGCGCTTAGCGCTCATTCCCGAGGTCGCACACCTCCGGCCCGCACCGGACGCCGTGGGGACCGTCGGCTACATCCACGGAGACTTCCACGCCGGGAACGTCATGTGGTCGGCCCTGGAGCCCGGAAGCCGGGTGACAGCGGTCGTGGACTGGGAGAAGACGGCCGTCGCGCCGTGTGGGGACGAGGTGGTGAGCACCGCTTTGGTGTTCTTCACCGGGGAGTACTCAGGTCAGCTCGACCTGGATCTGGTGCGTGCGTTCATCGGGGGCTACGCCGCGGCGCGCCCCGAGTTCTCCGAGCGGGAGCTCTCCGACTCCGTACGTCGGGTCTGGTGGGAGCGCCTCACCGACTTCTGGATCCTGACATGGCACTACCACCAGGCCGACCACCGGGCGGACTCGCTGTTCCCCGCCACCGCGGCACTGGTGCCGTGGTGGACGGAGAACTACGCGAAGGTCCTGGACGCCTTCCTGGAAGGCGCCGCGTCGGCTACAGGTACGGTCCCGCGCCGCTGATCCGCCCCGGCTGCTCACCGTCGGCCGCCATGTTGGGCGGCACGGATCCTGGCGGCAGCGCGCGCCGGATCTGCTCCAGCTGCGCCCGCGCGGCCATCTGCTGCGCGAACAGGGCGGTCTGGATGCCGTGGAACAGCCCCTCCAGCCAGCCGACCAGCTGGGCCTGGGCGATCCGGAGCTCGGACTCGCTGGGGACCTCGTCCTCGGCGAAGGGCAGCGACAGCCGCTCCAGCTCGGCCACGAGCTCGGGGGCCAGGCCCTTCTCCAGCTCCGCGATCGAGGAGCGGTGGATCTCGCGCAGGCGGGCCCGGGAAGCCTCGTCCAAAGGCGCGGCCCGCACTTCCTCCAGCAGCTGCTTGATCATCGAGCCGATCCGCATCACCTTGGCGGGCTGCTCGACCATCTCGGCGACGTTCATCGGGTTCTCGCCGGACTCGTCGTCGCCGCGCGCGCCGCCGGCGACCTCCGCGGGCACCACGATGACCCGGCCGGCCATGTCGTCGTCGTGGTCGGGGTCGTTGTTCAGGCTCATGTTCATGGCTCCGAAGATGTCGCCGTTCAATCCCGTCATGTATCCGTCCCTCGATTAGCTGCTGCTGCGTCCGGCCGCCACGTCCAGCACGACCTTGCCGACGTGTCCGCTCTCCTCGACCACCCGGTGCGCCTGGTCTGCCTGCTCAACCGGCAGCACCCGGTCGACGACGACCCGGAAGCGGCCCTGCTCGATCAGCGGCCACACCGCCTCCCGCGCCGCCGCGACGATCTGCGCTTTCTCTTCAGACGGCCGGGCGCGCAGTGTGGTTGCACTGATACTCGCCCGCTTGCGCAGCAGGGTGTTCAGGTTCACCTCGCCCTTGACACCGCCCTGCAGGCCGATGATCACCAGCCTGCCACCCACCGCCAGCGCCTGGACGTTGCGGTCCAGGTAGGCGGCGCCCATGTTGTCCAGGATCACGTCCACGCCGCGGCCGTCGGTGACCTCGGCCACCGTCTCCACGAAATCCTCGTCCCGGTAGTTCACCGCGACGTCGGCGCCGAGCTCGCGGCAGGCCTTCAGCTTCGCGGCGCTGCCGGCCGTCACGATCACCCGTGCGCCGAGCTCGTGCGCGAGCTGGATCGCGGTGGTCCCGATGCCGCTGGAGCCGCCGTGGACCAGCAGCGTCTGGCCGGCCTCGAGCCCGGCGAGCATGAAGACGTTCGACCAGACGGTGCACACCGTCTCCATCAGCCCGCCGGCATCCAGCGCGCTCATGCCCGTCGGCAACGGCGCGACCTGCCCCGCGGGCACCGCGACGAGCTCGGCGTACCCGCCGCCGGCCAGCAGCGCCACGACCTCGTCCCCGGGCACGAACCCGCCGACCCCGGCACCGACCTCGACGACCCGCCCGGAGCACTCCAGCCCCGGATAGGGCGAGGCACCCGGCGGCGGCGTGTAGAAGCCCATGCGCTGCAGGATGTCGGCCCGGTTCACCGCGGTCGCGGTGACCTGGATCAGCACCTCGCCGGCCGCCACGACCGGATCGGGCACCTCCGCCCACACCAACTGCTCCGGTCCGCCCGGCTCTGCGATCGTGATGGCGCGCATGACTTCACCCTAGCGAGACCCGTGCACAAGGGCCGGATCCGGGCGGGAGGACGGCTCTGGGCGGGACACCTGACCACGACTGGGGCCGCTGGGAACCTTGAGGCGCGATTGTTCCCCCATTCGGTCGACAACGAGTAAAAACCCGCCAGTAGCACTTGGCACCGACCTTGATCGGTCGTAGAAAGAAAGCAAGGCCCGGCGACCTCCCAACTCAAAGAGAAGGAATGGTTTGGCACAAGGCCGCTCGACCTCGACATCGAATCGGGAACCCACGCAAAGACCGACCCCTTAAGGGGCCAGCCAGCCAGGCAGACGGAGAGAAACCGCGAGGACCTGGAAGGCGACTACGGCATACAGACGCTTGTTAACTCGTTCTTGGTGTCATTCATAACGGCGGTGCCGCTTGCGCAGCGGCACCGCTGACCTTTTCTGTCGACGCTTCAAAAGGGGATTACCTTGGCGAATCCGCGGCGGCCGCGACAAGTGCGCCGGCGAGTTTATGCGCCGCCTCGTCGTCGAGCGGCCGGTGGCCCACCAGACCGCGATACCAGAGCAGGCCGTAGGCCAGGTCGGTGAGGAAGTCGAGGTCGGCCTCGGCCGAGACCTCGTCCCGGGCCGCGCCCCGTTCGAGCAGGACCCTCAGCGTCGCCCGGCGACTGGCGAGGAAGTCGTAGAAGGGGCGCGCGGAGTCGGGGTTCTCGATCGAGGCGACCATCATGCTCTTCAGCTCGCTGAGGACCTTGGGGTCCGCGGACTGCTGAAAGGTGGCCTTGAAGAACTCCGTCAGGTCGGCGGCCAGCGTGCCGGTGTCGGGCAGCGGGATGGTGTGCCGCGCCCGCGTCGCCACGGCCTCGGCGATCACCGCGGCCTTCGACGGCCACCAGCGGTAGACCGTCTGCTTGCCGACGCCGGCGTCGCGGGCCAGGCGCTCGATCGTGAAGCCCTCGTAGCCGACCTCCTGCAGCAGGCCGATCGCGGCGTCGATGATCGCCTCTCGGGCCGCCTCGTTGCGGCGTCTTCCGGTGTGCGGGCGCTCCATGCCCGGCAGCCTAACGGATTTGTCTAGACGCGTCGTCTCGGCAATACTTGTCGAGACGGATCGTTTCGACAAAGAGTCATCCGACGGAGGGGACGGGTATGTCCACCGAGGGGAAGTTCACCGGCAAGACCGTGTACGTGATCGGCGCGAGCCACGGGATCGGCGAGGCCATCGCCGGCGCGTTCGCCGCCGGCGGCGCCGACGTCCTGATCACCGGCCGCACCAAGGAGCGCCTGGACGCGGCGGCCGAGCGCATCGGCCACCCGGTGCGCGTCTTCCAGTCCGACGCGCGGCGGCAGGAGGACGTGGACGCGCTGTTCGCGGCCGCGGGTTCGAAGATCGACCACCTCGTGCTCGCCGTCAGCGGCGGCATGGTGGGGCTGGGCACGCTGGCCGAGCTCACCGACGAGGCCCTGCGCGAGGGCTTCGAGGGCAAGGTGTTCGCCCAGCTCAGGATCCTGAGGGCGGCGCTGCCGCACCTCGCCCCGGACGCCTCGGTGACCTTCATCGGCGCCGGCAGCTCGCGCGCGGCGTTCCCCGGCACCACCGCCCTGGCGGCGGCCAACGGCGCGCTGGACGCCGCGGTCCGCCCGCTGGCCGCGGAACTGGCCCCGGTCCGGGTGAACGCGGTCTCCCCCGGCGTGATCGACACCGCCTGGTGGCATCCGCTGGGCGAGCAGCGCGACGGGTTCATGGAGCAGCAGGCCGCCGCCACTCCGGTGGGGCGCGTCGGACAGCCTCAGGACATCGCCGACGCGGTGCTCTTCCTGGCCGGGAACGGCTTCACGACCGGCGTGGTGCTGGATGTGAACGGCGGGACCACGCTGGCCAGGAGCTGACGGGGATCAGGCCACGGACGGCCGGGCGGCGGGGCGCGATGACGCGTCCGGCTGTCCGGCTGTCCCGCTGTTCAGCCGCGCATGATGGCTTCGCACACCGCCAGCGACTCGCGCGCTCCCATCGCGACCGCCTCCGCGTAGTGCGCGAGCCAGGCGGCCAGCCCTTCCTCCGTGCCGGACGCGTAGCCGCGGGCGGCGTCCAGATACGCCTCGACGCCGAGGTCCACGTGCCCGGCCTCGACCACCGCCAGCGACTGCGGGTCCAGGCCGCGGTCGGCCAGGATCAGCCGGGACGCGGCCCGGGCCAGCAGGCCGTCGCCCCAGCCGAACGGCTCGCTCACCAGCAGCTCGGCGTGCACCGCCGCCGCGGCCACCACGGCCGGCACGTCGGCGGAGGCCGGATCGCGCAGGTCGTTCGCCAGGGTGGTGAGCACGGCCGCGGCCTCGGGGTCGCGCGGGCGGCCGACTCGGTCCTGCTCCAGGTGTCCCGCGGCGGCGAGCAGGTGCATCCGGGACAGCGCCTGGATCGGGGACCGCTTCCACACCGGCGCGAGCGTGCCCAGCTCGCCGGAGATCCGCAGCGCCCCGCGCAGCTGGCCGGAGCCGTCCTCGTCGCCGAGGTCGGTCCGCCGGCGGACCTCCTCCAGCGGCCAGTCCGTGCCCGCCTCGCTCAGCGAGCCCAGTGCGGCTGAAGCCCGGGCGCCGCGCAGCTGCGACTCGGCGGTGACGCGAGCCGACTGGCTGCGCAGGACCTTGTGCTTGCGCACGCGGTCCACCGCCTCGCGGGCGGTCTCCGCGGCCTCGGCGGCGTTCGGGACGGCGGCCAGGCGCCGGATCGGGGAGCGGGTGTCCATTTCAGGGACTCTACCGATTGGGCCCACGCGCAATGCGCGCTCCAGGCTTCGCAGAAGCCGTGCGCGCAGGCTGCGGGGATGGTAGCGGGGCCGCCACCCGATCGGAGGACGCATGGTTGACGCGCCGGGGCGCCGCCGTCGAGACTCGGCGCGTACCCGTTTTAATGAAAACGATTGTCATCAAGCCCGGCCGCCCCGCGGAGCCCGCGGCTTGTTCCCCTTCCCAGCGCTTGGAGGTCCCGACATGCGCATCGCCCTGGTCGGCAAAGGCGGCAGCGGCAAAACCACGGTCTCGGCCCTCCTGATCCGGCACCTGGCCGCCGGCGGCCGCCCGGTCGTCGCCGTGGACGCCGACATCAACCAGCACCTCGGATTGGCGCTCGGCCTTTCGGAGCAGCGGGCCGCGGCGCTGAGCCCGATGTCCGCCCACCTGTCGGCGATCAAGGACTACCTGCGCGGCGACAACCCGCTGATCGCCGGCGCCGAGGCCATGGTGAAGACCACACCGCCGGGACGCGGCTCGCGGCTGCTGCGCCTGGAGGAGGACAACGCCGTCCACAGCCTGTGCGCAACGCGGCTGGGCGGCGACCTGGAGACCGTCCGGCTGATGGTGACCGGCGGCTTCGAGGAGCAGGACCTGGGTGTGTCCTGCTACCACTCCAAAATCGGCGCCGCCGAGCTCTACCTGAACCACCTCGTCGACGGGCCCGACGAGTACCTGGTGATGGACATGACCGCGGGCGCGGACGCCTTCGCCTCCGGCCTGTTCACCCGTTTCGACCTGACCTGCCTGGTGGTGGAGCCGACCCGCAAGTCGGTGTCCGTCTACCAGCAGTACCGCGAGTACGCCAAGGAGTACGACGTCACCATCCGCGTGGTCGGCAACAAGGTGACCGGCCCGGAGGACGTCGCCTATCTGCGCGACCACACCGGCGCCGACCTCGTGGCCTGCCTCGGCGCCTCGCAGTATGTGCGGGCCCAGGAGCAGGGCCGGGACAAGGGCTTCGACACCCTTGAGCCGGCCAACCGCACCGCCCTGGCGCGCCTACAACTGGAAGTGGACTCGGTGCCGCAGGACTGGGCCAAGTTCACCCGGCAGGCGGTCCACTTCCACCTGAAGAACGCTCAGGCCTGGGGCGACCGCGCGACCGGCGTGGACCTCGGCGCGCAGGTCGACCCGGACTTCGTCATGGGACCGGAAGCGTTCGCGGCACCGAGCTGAACGCCGTCACCTTCCGCACCACGTCCGGGTCGATCAGGATCCGGAAATGGCCGAGGCTGGTCCAGTGGTCGAGTTCGGCCCCGGGCCACATGGCGGCCAGGCGGTCGCCGCTGGCCACCGGGACCTCGCGGTCGCCGAGGTCGTGGACGATCAGCAGCGGCGGCAGCCCGGCCAGGTCCGCGGTGCGCATCCGCTGCGGGATGTCGAACCGGTCCATGGACTCGCCTACGCGTTTCTCAAGAACCCTGAGGAAACCCGTCCGTATGCGTTCCCTGAAGCCGAGCATCTTCGCGAACTCATAAGAGAACCCGATCGGGTCGCTCACCGGCGCCACGACGGCCAGCCTCCCCACCCGGAGGCCGTCGAGCACCGACAGAACGACCGCTGCCGCGCCGAAGGAGTGCGCGATCACCGCATGCGCTTGCCCGAAACGGTCCACGGCACAGGACAGGCTCTCTGAGAACTCCGGGAGCGTCGCCCGCCCCGGCCCCGCGAAGCTCCGCGACGACTTCCCGTGGCCGGGGGCGTCGAACGACACCACGCGGTGGCCGGAGGCCAGCAGCGGCTCCACGAAGGCATCGAGCTGTTCGGCCACACCGCCCCAGCCGTGCACGAGGTAGACCACCGGCCCCTCCGCGCCCCAGACATTGCCGCGCACTGTGCTGTGGCGCACGGTCATCGTGAAGGGCTCGCCGGCGGACACCGCGACGGGCGTCCTCGGCCTCCAGGGCCGTTTGGGAACGGTGAGCCAGATCCGTTCGGCCCAGCGCGCGCCCGGACCCGGCGCGACGACTTCCAGCACCCCGAAAGCGGTACGCAGCGCACCAATCGCAACTGCCTTTTTAGCACGAACGGTCGTGCTTTTTTTACGCGACGACGATGACGCGGTCATCTGGATGACCCCCTCTAGCGGTTGGATTCGATCAGTCGGGAGAACGCGTTGCGCGCCCGTTCCTCGGCCCTGGCGTCGCCGAGCAGCCGGTGCGCCTGGAAGTAGATGAGCATGATCCCGTGCAGGTCGTGGGCGAACTGCTCCGGATCGGCGCCGGCGGCGAAGAAGCCCTCGGCGATCCCGGTCCGGAACATCTGCGCCACCGAGTCGTTGAAGTCCAGGTGCATGCGGACCAGGCGGTCCCGCACCGGCCCCGGCTGGTCGTCGTACTCCCACGCCGCCGAGACGAACAGGCACTCTGCGGTCCCGTCCCGCGACACCGCCAGCCAGCTTTCGAACAGCGTCGCGATCCGCTTCTCACCGCGCGGGGCGGACAGCGCGGGCCGGACGACGTCCTCGACGAACGCCTCGCTGGCGAACTCCAGGACCTGGACTTGCAGCGCCTCCTTGGACTTGAAGTGCGCGAACAGGCCGCTCTTGGACATCCCGGTCCGCTCGGCGAGCGAGCCGATGGTGAGCGAGGCCAGCCCGCTGGACGCCGCGACCTCGACCGCGGCTTCCAGGACCTGCCTGCGGGTCTCCTCGCCCTTGCTCACACTCAGAAAATAGCACGACCGTTCGGCGAGCGCGACCCATCATCGGCCACTGCCGGCCGACCACTCCCGGCCGGTCACTCTCAGCGATCTCAGACCCCCGACACCCTCGACTTCGCACCCCGACCGCATCAGACTGGGGCATGTGGCATCCAACCCCGCCACCGTCGGCATCGTGGCCGCCCTGGTCGCCCCGGCGGTCGCGGTGTCCCGCGCCGTCCAGCGGCACCGTTTGGCCGGCACGACCGCCGAACGCGCCGCCTACGCCGCCATGCACGCCGTCGCCCTCGCCGGGCCCCCTCTGCGGGCCGGCCTGACGCCGGACGCCACCCGCCGCGCGGCCCGCCACCTGCGGCCGCTGCTCGGCACCGCGGCGCTGGCCTTCAACGACACCGAACGGAACCTCACCTGGGACGGTGCCGGGCAGCACCGGCATTCTCAGGACTCCTACGAACTGTCCACCACGGCGCTCAAGTCCAGCAGCGTGACCGTCCTCGGTCCGGAGGAAGTGCACTGTGGCAGCGACTCCTGCGTGATCCGCCACGCGGTCGTCGCGCCGATCATCCCGCCGAGCAGCATCGGCGGGATCCGCGACGACGGCGGCAGCCCGGCGATCGGGACATTGTCGGTCTACAGTTCCAGCACCTCCGTGGCCCTGGTACGGGCCGTCGGCGAGGTCGCGTACTGGGTCGCCACGCAGATCGAACTGGCGGAACTCGACCGGTCGCGGACCCGCCTGATGGAGACCGAACTCAGGGCACTGAGGGCACAGATCTCGCCGCACTTCGTCTACAACTCGCTCACCGCCATCGCCTCCTTCACGCGCACCGATCCGCAACGCGCCAGAGAGCTCCTCTTAGAGTTCGCGGACTTCACCCGCTACTCGTTCCGTGCGCACGGCGAGTTCACGACGCTCGCCGAGGAACTGCGCAGCGTGGACCGCTACCTGTTGCTGGAACGTGCCCGTTTCGGCGAACGCCTCCAGGTGGCCCTGCGGATCGCCCCTGAGGTGCTGCCTGTAGAAGTTCCGTTCCTATGTGTACAGCCCATAGTGGAGAACGCAGTACGGCACGGACTGGAAGGCAAGCCCGGCCCCGGCCATGTCACCATCACCGCCGAGCCGACCCGGCACCACTACCGGATCACGGTCGAGGACGACGGAGTCGGGATCACCCCGGACGTCCTGCGCGACGCCCTAGCCCCGGCCGAGCCGGGCACGCGCACCTCCGTAGGGCTGTCCAACGTCCACGAACGGCTCCGCGCCGTCTACGGGACCGCCTACGGCCTGGCGATCGAATCCCAGCCCGGAGCGGGTACCACTGTGGTGATCCGGGTCCCGAAAAAGTAGAAGGCCACAGAAGCAGAGGGCATACCGCATGACCATCGCGACGCCGACCGGCCTGCGCGTGCTGGTGGTCGACGACGAGCCCCCGGCCGTCGCCGAACTCTCCTACCTCCTGTCCCGCGACCCCCGCGTCTCCTCGGTACGGACCGCCACTGACGGAGAGGACGCGCTGAGGGTCCTGAAGAACTCCCCTGTAGACGCCCTGTTCCTCGACATCCGCATGCCGGGTCTGGACGGTCTGGAGATAGCGGCGCTCCTCAATCAGTTCGCCACGCCGCCGCAGATCGTCTTCGTGACAGCTCATGAGGAATTCGCTCTGGAGGCGTTCGACCTACACGCCTCCGACTACCTGCTCAAGCCGGTCCGTGCCGAACGCCTCGCGGAAGCCATCCGCCGGATGACACCGGCGTCCACGCCCCGTAGGGCCCCCGAACCGGGGCCCTACGACGTCATCCCGGTGGAGCTGGCAGGCGTCACGCGCTTCATCCCGCGCCAGGACGTCTCCTATGCCGAAGCGCAAGGCGACTACGTGCGCTTGTACACGGACAGCAGCAGCCATCTGGTCCGCATCCCCTTGGCAGTACTGGAGGAGCACTGGTCCGGCGCCGGTTTCGCCCGCACGCACCGCCGCTTCCTGGTCCGCGTCGACGCCGTCTCGGAGGCCCGGTGGGAGAGCGGCCACCTGACCGTCATCGTCGGCGGGATCCCCCTCCCGGTCGCCCGCCGGCACACGCGTGAAGTGCGCGAACGGCTCAGCCACCGCTGATCGCGCCGTCCCGACCGCTGAACGCTCGGCGCGGACCGTCCATGGATCGGGCTCTCTCACCCTCTGCCCTGGTTTGCCCGTTACCGCCTACGGTGAGGTGACCGCCCGTCCATCCGACGTCGATGACGGCACGGCACCGTGAGCACGCCGCCCACCGAATCGGGTCCTGGTGGGCGGCGTCTGGGTGTCTCCAGGTAAAAGGTCTATACCAATGGCTCCGAAACCCTTGTGTTCCGGGCCCTCCCTTGGTGTGCTACTGCCTGGATAAAGTGTGACCGCTGTCATAATGCATCGAACGAGGAGAGACGGTGTCGAACGAGGCCCTTTCCAATTTGCTCCGTGAGGACCGCCGGTTCGCGCCGTCCGCGGCCTTCGCCGCCGACGCGAACGTCAAGGCCGAGGCTTACGCCACGGCTGACGCGGACCGGCTGGCGTTCTGGGACACGCAGGCCTCGCGCCTGTCCTGGGACACGCCCTGGACCGAGACGCTGGACTGGTCGGGCAAGCCGGTCGCCAAGTGGTTCGTCGGCGGGAAGCTGAACGTCGCCTACAACTGCGTGGACCGGCACGTCGAGGCCGGCAACGGCGACCGCGTCGCCATCCACTTCGAGGGTGAGCCCGGCGACTCCCGCGCCATCACCTACGCCGAGCTCAAGGACGAGGTCTCCAAGGCCGCCAACGCCCTGACCGAGCTCGGTGTGACCCGGGGCGACCGGGTCGCGATCTACATGCCGATGATCCCGGAGACCGCTGTCGCGATGCTCGCCTGTGCGCGCATCGGTGCGGTGCACTCCGTGGTCTTCGCGGCGTTCTCCCCCGACGCCCTGCGGGCGCGGATCGACGACGCCGGCGCCAAGCTGCTGATCACCGCCGACGGCTACCACCGCCGCGGCGGCACGGTGAACCTCAAGGCGAACGCCGACGAGGCCGTGACCGGTGCCGAGAGCATCGAGAACGTGCTCGTCGTCAAGCGCACCGGCGCGGACGTCACGTGGGGCGACAAGGACGTCTGGTGGCACGACGCGGTCGGCGCCGCGAGCACCGAGCACACCCCGGAGGCGTTCGACAGCGAGAACCCGCTGTTCATCCTCTACACGTCCGGCACCACGGGTAAGCCCAAGGGCATCCTGCACACCACCGGCGGGTACTTGACGCAGGCCTCGTACACCCACCACGCGGTGTTCGACCTGAAGCCGGAGTCGGACGTGTACTGGTGCACCGCCGACGTCGGTTGGGTGACCGGGCACTCCTACATCGTCTACGGCCCGCTCTCCAACGGCGCGACCGAGGTGATGTACGAGGGCACCCCCGACACGCCGCACCAGGGCCGCTTCTGGGAGATCGTCCAGAAGTACAAGGTCTCCCTGCTGTACACCGCTCCCACCGCGATCCGCATGTTCGCCAAGTGGGGCGACGACATCCCGGCGAAGTTCGACCTCTCCTCCCTGCGCCTGCTGGGCTCGGTCGGCGAGCCGATCAACCCCGAGGCCTGGATCTGGTACCGGGAGAACATCGGCGGGGGCCGCACCCCGGTGGTGGACACCTGGTGGCAGACCGAGACCGGGGCCATCATGATCTCCCCGCTGCCCGGCGTCACCGAGGCCAAGCCGGGCTCGGCCATGCGGCCGCTGCCGGGCATCTCGGCGAACGTGGTCGACAAGGACGGCACCATCGTCGAGAACGGCCACGGCGGCCTGCTGGTCCTGGACCAGCCCTGGCCCTCGATGGCCCGCGGCATCTGGGGCGACCAGCAGCGCTTCGTCGACACCTACTGGGCCCGGTTCGCCGAGCAGGGCTACTACTTCGCCGGCGACGGCGCGAAGAAGGACGAGGACGGCGACCTGTGGCTGCTGGGCCGCGTCGACGACATCATGCTCGTCTCCGGCCACAACATCTCCACCACCGAGGTCGAGTCCGCCCTGGTGTCCTACCCGGCCGTGGCCGAGGCCGCCGTGGTCGGCGCCAAGGACGAGACCACCGGCCAGCGCATCGTCGCCTTCGTCATCCTGCGGGCCGGCCAGGAGGAGACCGCTGAGCTGGACGCCGCGCTGAAGGCCCACGTCTCCAAGGAGATCGGCCCGATCGCCAAGCCCAAGCAGATCCAGATCGTGGCCGAGCTGCCCAAGACCCGCTCGGGCAAGATCATGCGCCGCCTGCTGAAGGACGTCGCCGAGGACCGCGCCGTCGGCGACACCACGACGCTGGCCGACTCCACGGTCATGGACCTGATCAAGGCAAAGCTGCCGCACGCCAGCGAGGACTGATCCAGTCTGCCTGAGTGTTCGACCGCCGGGTGCGCGGGCCTCATTGGCCCGTCGCACCCGGCGGTTCCGTGTTCTCAGGAGTCGGACCGCCGCACACAGGTTCCTCATAGTGCGTAACCTGAACGGCTCAGGAGCGCCGGGAAGTCTGGTCGGCATGGGTAGTGGTTTCTTGATCACCACCCGTCCGCCGCCGACCGCCGAGCCACCAGGACGCCCCGATGACGCCCCCGGACCGCCCCGCCGTCCCGTTCCGGGCCTTCGCCCGGCTCAGGCGGATCGAACGCCGACACGTGGCGGAAGTCCTGCGGACCGAGACCGTCGGCGGCGCGCTGCTCATCGTCTTCGCGCTCCTGGGGCTGCTGTGGGCCAACTCCCCGTGGCGCGCTTCCTACGACACCGTCAAGAACACCGTCGTCGGACCGCACCTGTGGCACCTCGACCTGACCCTGGCGGACTGGGCCGCCGATTTCCTGCTCGCGTTCTTCTTCCTGGTGGCCGGGATCGAGCTCAAGCACGAGCTGCAGGCCGGCGAACTGTCGAACCCGCGCGCCGCGGTGCTTCCGGTGGTCTCGGCGCTGTGCGGCATGGTGGTGCCGATCGGGGTCTACCTCGCGGTCAGCGCCGGGCACGCGAACGCGGGCTCCGGCTGGGCCGTGCCGACCGCCACCGACATCGCGTTCGCGCTCGCGGTGCTGGCCGTCGTCGGGCAGAACCTGCCGTCGGCGCTGCGGGCGTTCCTGCTGACCCTGGCCGTGGTCGACGACCTCGGGGCGATCATCATCATCGCGGTCGCGTACACGGCCAGCATCGACGCCGCCGCCTTGGCGATCGCTGCGCTCCTGCTCGTCGCCTTCTATGTGCTGCAACGCAAGCGGATCACCAGCTTGTGGCTCAACGTGCCGCTGGGCCTGGCCATCTGGATCGCCGTGCACGCCAGCGGCGTCCACGCGACGGTGGCCGGTGTGGCCATCGGCCTGATGCTGCACGGCCGGCACCATGGCGACGGCTATGCGGAAGCTGATGAGGGACGCGACCACGAGCCCCAGTCGCCGGCCGAGAATGTGCAGTGGGTGCTCCAACCGTTCTCCGCGGGCTTCTGCGTCCCCGTCTTCGCGATCATGTCGGCCGGGGTGTACATCGGCGGCAAGACACTGGGCAGCCTGGTCAGCAACCAGATCCCGCTGGCCATCGCCGCGGGCCTGTTCGTCGGCAAGGCGGTCGGGGTGTTCGGCGGCGCCTATCTGACCGCGCGTTTCACCCGCGCCGAGCTGTCCGACGAGCTGCGGTGGCGAGACATCGCCGCGGTCTCCACCCTGACCGGCGTCGGGTTCACCGTCTCGTTGTTGATCTCCGAGCTCGCCTTCACCGATACCCCGGAGTTGCTGAACCTCGCCAAGGGCGGAGTGCTGCTCGGTTCTCTGGTGTCCGCACTCGTCGCTGTCGTACTCCTGCGGCGCAGGGACCGCTTCTACGATCAGCTGTGCATCGCTGAAGCGGAGGAAGACGGGGAACCGGCGCTCGGGCGAGAATAGTGCGGCGTCCCCTCCGCACTGGCCGCGGAGGGGACGCGTTTGGGTTTCCGCGCTTAGCGGATCAGCACTAGTCGGCCAGACGTGCGTCCGCATAGGCAGCCATCGCGGCCGCCTGGTACTCGGCGAGACCTTCGGCGATCTTCATGTAGTTCACCTTGAAGCGCTCGTCGTCGACGTACATCTGGCCGAGGCACTTGTACGCCTTGCGGTTCGGCGTCCACCAGACACAGATGCCCTGGTAGTGCTGGTGGACCTCGTCCTGCACCGCCGGGTCGTCGACCGGGGTGCCGGCGGCCATGAACTCCGCCATCCGGATCATCGCCGCGGTCGCCTCCCGCTGCCAGCGCTCCATGTCCTCGTCGGTCATGGCCACGCGCTTGGCCTGGGCCCGCTCGAACTCCTCGGGCCAGCGCTCGCGCGCCTCGTCGTCGTACTGCGACTGGTCGAACCCCTCGAACAGGTTCTCCGGCCGGTTGATGTGCACGGACATCTCTGGCTTCCCTTCCAGCTCGACGATGGTCCGCCGCACGGTCTCGGCCACTCTCGACAGCCGGTCGCGCTCGACGATCAGCCGGCCGTACTGCCGGCGCAGCGCGGCCAGCGTGTCCGGTTCGGAGTCGATCGCCTCGGCGATGTCGGCCAGGCCGAGGCCCAGCTCGCGCAGGACGAGGATCTGCTGCAGGCGCAGCAGCTGCGACTCCTCGTAATAGCGGTAGCCGTTGGCGCCGACGTGGTCGGGCTTGAGGAGCCCGATGTCGTCGTAGTGGCGCAGGGTCCGGGCGGTGATCCCGGAGATCCGTGCCACCTGCGCGATCGACCAGCTCATAGCGGTTCCCATCGATATACAGCCGGTCCTTCCAGCTGCCTTTTCGAAGGTAGAAGCTTCCGTTACGGCAAGGTCAAGCCGAATTCGCCGGCGCCGCAGTTCCGGCGGCGCGAAAACCGGTCAGGGGCGGCTGAGGATCAGCTCGAAGGCCTCGGCGGTGGTCTCCAGGACCTGCTCGGGCTGCGGGTCCGTGGCGCCGAGCGTCCGGCCGTGCCGGATCCAGGCGGTGTGCAGCCCCGCGCCGTTGCCGCCGGCGACGTCCGAGCTCAGGGAGTCGCCGACCATCCAGCCGCCTTCCAGGGGCGCGCCGGCGCGCTCGGAGGCCAGCTGGAAGATCTTCGACTCGGGCTTCCAGCTGCCCTCGACGTCCGAGATGCAGACGACGTCCACATAGGCGCGCAGGCCGACGGCGTCGATCTTGGCGTTCTGGAAGTCGCCGAATCCGTTGGTGACGATGCCGGTCCGCCAGCCGGCGTCGCGCAGCGCCTCCAGCCCGTCCACTACCCCGTTGAAGGGCTTAAGCAGGTCGACCATGCGGAGCCGGTAGTCGGTCAGCAGCTCCGCCGGGTCGGCGTCCAGCCCGAAGTACTCCACCAGGCCGCGGAACGCGTCGTCCGGCGCGCCGGTCCAGAAGATGTGCTCGTTGTCGATGAACCAGCGCACATCACCGGTGGCGCCGTGGGTCGCGACCAGCTCCTCGGCCCAGGCGACGAAGGCGCCCTTGGAGAAGATCAGGGTGTCGTCCAGGTCGAAGAGCGCGAGACGGGGCATGGCTCCGAGATTAACTGATCGTTCCGACGCCCAACGGAACACCGGGTTACGGCTGGTGGCGGGGGTGCCGCTCACCGCCGGTGGGGCCGGCGCCGGCCGGCCCCCGCTCAGACCGCGCTGAGCACCAGCCCCGACGTCGGGACCCCGGTGCCAGCCGTGACCAGCACGTTGCGCACGTCCGGCACCTGGTTCACGGCCGTGCCCCGGGCCTGGCGCACCGCCTCGGCGATGCCGTTCATGCCGTGGATGTAGGCCTCGCCGAGCTGGCCGCCGTGGGTGTTCAGCGGAAGCCGCCCGCCGAGGTGGATGGCGCCGTCGCGGATGAAGTCGCGCGCCTCGCCCCGACCACAGAAGCCGAACTCCTCCAGCTGCGTCAGGACGAACGGAGTGAAGTGGTCATAGATGACCGCCGTCTGGATGTCGTCCGGCCCCAAACCGGACTGGCGCCACAGCTGCCGCGCGACGGTCCCCATCTCCGGCAGTCCGGTGATGTCGTCGCGGTAATAGCTGGTCATCATCTGTTGGTCGTGGGCGGAGCCCTGTGCGGCTCCCGCTATAAGGACTTCCTTGCCGGGAAGATCCTTAGCGCGCTCCGCAGAGACGACGACCAACGCGACTCCGCCGTCGGACTCTTGGCAGCAGTCCAGAAGCCGCAGCGGATCGGCGATCAGCTTCGAGCTCTGGTGGTCGGCCAAGGTGATCGGCCGGTCGTGGAACCACGCCGCGGGGTTCGTGGCGGCGTGGGTCCGCGCCGCTACGGCGACGCGCCCGAAGTCTTCGGAGGTGGCGCCGTACGTATGCATGTAGCGGCGCGCGGCCATGGCGACCCAGGCTGCCGGGGTGATGAGGCCGTAGGGCGAGTAGTAGCCGAAGTGCTGTGCCATCGGAGATTCGCCGCGGGCTTGGACCGCGGCGTCCCCCGAGCCGAAGCGCCGGCCCGAGCGTTCGTTGAAAGCGCGGTAGCAGACCACGACGTCGGCCATGCCCGCGGTGATCGCGGCCGCCGCGTGCGCGACGGTCGCACAGGCGGCACCGCCTCCGTAGTCGACCAGGGAGAAATAACGCAGTTCGGCGACGCCCAGACCCCGGCCGACCATGATCGAGGGACTGGAGTCCATCGAGAAGGTCACCAGACCGTCGACGTCATGCGGTGCTACCCCGGCGTCGTCCAACGCGGCCTTGCACGCCTCCAGACACAGTTGGAGTTCACTGCGTCCCGACTCCTTGGAGAACTCCGTGGCGCCGATACCGGCGATCGCTACTGCGCCGGACAGGGACCCGCTCACTCGCCGCCGCCCTTCAGGGTCACGGTTCCGGTGACATGGTTGCCGAGCTGGTTCGCACCCCGGATCGCGATCTCGACGGTGCCGTCCTCGCTGACGCGCGCCACGGACCCGGTGAGGGTCATCGTGTCGCCGGGGTAGTTCGGGACGCCGAGCCGGATCGCGATCTTCAGGATGCGCGCCTCGGCGCCGGCCCAGTCGGTGACGAAGCGCCCGACGAGTCCGTTGGTGGTGAGGATGTTCATGAAGATGTCGGGGGAGCCCTTCTCCCGGGCGGCCGGGACGTCGTGGTGCACGTCCTGGTAGTCCCGGGAAGCGATGGCGCCGGAGACGATCCTCGTCGGGGTGATCGGGATGACCAGCTCCGGCAACGTCTCCCCGACCTTCGGCAGCGCGGTCATTCGTCCTCCTCGATCGGGTAAGCGGAGATCAGTTCGCCGAGGTCGCCGGACCAGGCTTCCGCGGAGCCGCCATAGAGCTCCCAGTAGCGGGCCCATGCGTGGTACCGGTGCAGGGGATAGGTGATGTCCACCCCGAAACCGCCATGCAGGTGCTGCGCGGAGCCGACGACCCGGCGCGCGCCGTCCGCGGCCCAGATCTTGGCGGAGGCGACCGCGTACCGGGCTCGGGGTGAGCTGATGCCGTGCTCTGCGATGGCGTGTACGGCATCCCACAGCGCGGCCTGCATAGCGCGGGAATCGATATAGCGGTCCGCAGCCCGGAGCGCCACGCCTTGGAACGTGGCCAAGGGGTGTCCGAACTGGACGCGTACGCCGACGTATTCGGCGGTCATCGCCAGCGCCCGCGCCGCGATACCGCACAGCATCGCCGAGGAGAAGAGCGCGGCGTAGGCACGCGCTTCGCCGACCGCGTCGCTGATCTCCATGACCTCGGCGTCGATGAACTCCAGGACGCCCAGCGGCTCGCCGGTGGTGGTCACCTGGTCGCCGATGCGCGCCGTCGACAGGGAGGCCAGCGCCAGGACTTCCCGTCCGTCCTCGCGCAGGGCCGGGACGAGCACCAGGTCGGAGCTGAGCGGGTACGGCACCAGCTGCGTGATCCCGTTGAGCCGCCGGCCGGTCAGCCGCAACGGCGCGGCCAGCGTGGACGGA
Organism: Catenulispora sp. GP43; assembly: GCF_041260665.1. NCBI lineage: Bacteria > Bacillati > Actinomycetota > Actinomycetes > Catenulisporales > Catenulisporaceae > Catenulispora > Catenulispora sp. GP43. The sequence continues at coordinate 301,340 of NZ_JBGCCT010000003.1, forward strand.
TGCTCGGTGAGCCCCGCGGTGATGACGAGCTCGCCGGACAGCATCGCCGGAAGGTACTGCTCGTCGATCACCAAAGCCGCGACGAACGTCTCCACCAGCGGCAGCCGCGCGAGCGCCGCACCGGCGTCGGTCAGCAACCGCACCATGCCCGGCACTCCGGTACCGCCGCCGCCCACGCTCTCCGGGAGGACCGCGGCGAGCAGTCCGGTGTCGGCCAGGGTCCGCCACAGTCGGCGGTCGTGTTCGTCGGACACCGCTTCGTTGCTGTGGGCCGGACTCCGGGTGTTCTCTACGTCGAGGTCCTTGAAGACCTGGACGGACAGCTCTCCCACGGCTTCCAGCGCGTCGTCCACGGACTGGTCCACGACCGTCACGGTGAGACCTCCGGTCCGGCGAAGACGAGCCCGTCCTCGAAAACGAGGCTCATGGGCATCCCTATACGCAGGTCCTCATTAGCGATGCCGCGTGCCCCGCACACGATGCGGGGCCGCGCATCGCTGTCCTCTACCTCCAGGTCAATAAGGATGACCGCATAGGGACCCTCTTCCCATGGGGGTAGCGGGTGATGGCAGATCGTGTAGCTGTGCAGGACCGCACGACCGGTCGCCTTCGCCGTCGTCCAGTCCAGGGACTGGCACTCCGGACACATGGGAGACGGAGGATGCCGGAGCGATCCACAGGCTGTGCACTTCTGGATGAGTACGTCGCCCTTGGCGACGCCCTCCCAGTAGTAGGCGTTGTCGCGGCCGATGACCGGCAGGGGGCGGTTCATGCGTGCGCCCCTGTGTCTTGCACCCGCGCGGGCTTGAACCAAAGAGTCCGGAACAACATCTCGCCGACCAGCTCACCGTGCTGGTCGCGGTATTCGGTGATCGACGTCAGGAAGTAGCCCGCGCCGAGCGCCGTCCTCTTAAGCGGCGACACGGAGTCGAGCCGTGTGGTGGCGTACAGATGGTCCCCGACGGTGAGGTACCGGTGATAGGTCTGCTCGCAGTCGGTCGCCACCACGGCGCGGTAGCCCGCCTCGATCAGCGTGGCCTGGGCCCGCGTGGACCCGTCCTGGGCCCCGCGCATCCGCAGCCCGGGCATCGTCCAGGCCTGCAACGACGCCGGCGGAGCGACCACGTCGGGGTGGCCCGCCCGGCGGGCCGCCGCCGGGTCGGTGTAGATCGGCAGCTCGTCGCCCATCGCGTCGCACCAGTGCCGGATCATCGGCTGGTTCACCGGGTCCCAGGCCGGGACCGGCTCGGACGGCGGGTCGGCTATGTGCGCGGACACTGTCTCGTACAGCGGATCGGTCTCCACAGTTCTCCCTATCTCCGCACCCTGGGCATCGCCAGCCCGGTCATCGCGATGATCTCCCGCTGGATCTCGTTGGCCCCGCCGCCGAAGGTGTTGGTCACCGCGTAGCGGTAGAGGAATTCGAGGTCGCCTGCCAGGAGCGCGCCGGGGGATCCCGTCTTCAGGACTCCTCCTGCGCCGAGCACCTGGAGCAACTCCGCCAGCGCCTCTATATGCGTTTCCGTCCCGTGCACCTTCGCCGCGGAGGCGTCGGCGGGGGACAGGTGCCCGCCGGTCTGGTCCTTCTGCAGCGCCGCGACCATCTGGCCGTTGAGCAGCCGCAGACCGCTGATGCGGACGTAGGCGCGCGCCATGGTGTTCTTCACCCAGGGCAGATCTATGATCCGGAGCCCGCCGGCGGCCGGTGTCTCCATAGCCCAGCTCTGCACCTTGGCGAACGAGCGGATCACGCCCTGGGCCACCGCGGCCAACGCCACCCGCTCGTGGTTCAGCTGCGTGGTGATCAGTTTCCAGCCCTCGTTCTCGCCGCCGACCCGCATCGTCACCGGGACGCGCACGTCGCGGTAGTACGTGGCGGTCGTGTAGTGCGAGGCGATCGTGTGGATCTTCGTCGCCTCGAAACCCGGATCCCGGGTGTCGACCAGCAGGATCGAGATGCCCTTGTGCTTCGGTGCTTCCGGATCGGTCCGGCAGGCCAGCCAGACGTACTCGGCGGAGTCCCCGTGGGTCGTGAAGATCTTCTGGCCGTCGACCACATAAGCGCTGCCGTCCTCGGTGCGCACGGCCCGCGTGGTCAGACTCGCCAGATCGGTGCCGGCGCCGGGCTCGGAGTAGCCGGCCGCGACGTCGATCTCCCCGGAGAGGATGCCCGGCAGCAGCAGGTCCTTCTGTTCCTGTGTGCCGAAACGCATCAGCGTCGGCCCGACAGTGTTGAGCGCCACCAGGGGCAACGGGCAGCCGGCGCGCGCCGCCTCGTCGAAGAAGACGAACTGCTCGACCGGCGTCAGGCCGCGCCCGCCGTACTCCTGGGGCCATCCCACCCCGAGCCAGCCGTCCGCGCCGAGCTTCCGGTGCAGGGTGCGGGCCGTGTCCGTGGAGGAGTCCGGCAGGCGCAGATCGTGGCGGACCTCATCGGTGACCAGTCCGGCGAAGTAGGTCCGCAGTTCGGCTCGCAGGGCTCGTTGGGCCGGGGTGTAGGCCAGATGTTCCGGAGGATGCATACGGCGGCGTCTCCCGCGGTCGGCGTGATCGGCTGGACGTGTGGGTGCTGAAGTGCTGCTCTGCGCCCGACCGGCGGTTCGCGGCGGGCCGAACGCGATCTGAGCACTCGTCAGATTAGAACACGTTCTACTGGAAGGCCACACCGGGTTAGGGTGGCGGCATGGACGCTCTGAGCGGACCCGGAGAACCCTTCGACGTGATCGTTCTGGCCGGCGGCGGCGCGCGCCGACTGGGCGGGGCGGACAAACCGGCGCTCGAGGTCGGCGGGATCAGCCTGCTCGACCGGGTGCTGGCGGCCTGTCGGGGCGCGGCGTCGGTCGCGGTCGTGGGCCCGCCGCGGCCGGTCGGCAGGCCGGTGGTGTTCACCCGCGAGTACCCGCCCGGCGGCGGCCCGGTGCCGGCTCTGGCCGCCGGGATGGCCGTCGGCTCCGCCGACCACGTCGCCGTCTTCGCCGCCGACCTGCCGTTCCTGGACGTGGAGGCCGTCACCCTTCTGCGGCGCTCGCTGACCGCCGACGCAGTGCTCTTCACCGACGAGCGGGGCAAGGACCAGCCGCTGGCGGCGATATATCGGCGCAACGCGCTTGGGGCAGCCTTGGGCGCACTGTCGGAGTTGCGGGGCGCACGCCTGTTCGCGATCGTCGAAGGGCTGGACACGACCCGGATCCCGGACACGCGAGGAGTCACCGCAGACTGCGACACGTGGGACGCCGTTCACGCGGCCCGCGCTCTGGTCGCGACACGACCCGCCACAAAGACGAAGATGGGGGACATGGACGACAAGAAGCTGCTCGCCGACTGGTGCGCCGCGGCCGCGGCCGAACTCGGGCTGACCGGGCACGAACTCGCCGAGGGCGACCTGGACGCGATCCTCGGCCTGGCCGGGGTCGCCGCCCACAACGTTCTGCGACCGGCCGCGCCGCTGACCACGTTCCTGGCCGGCTACGCGGTCGGGCTGCGCAGCTCGGCCGGCGGCGGCCGCGGCGCGCTGGACGGGCCGATCGCGAAGCTCAGCGCCCTGGCTCAGGCCTGGGACCCGGCCGCCGACGGCCCGGCCCGGGGCACCGGCGGCGCGGTGAGCGCGACGGTCGGCGGCTCGGTCGCGGCGAGCCCGGCGGCTGCGACGCCCGGCGGCGTGGCGGGCGGCGGCGTGGCGGGCGGCGCTCCCGGGACCACCGGCGCCCCGGACCTCGACTCCGCGGGCACCCCCGGCGACGAGTCCGGCGACTCCACAGGATCCGGCGGCCGGTGAACACGTCCTGGGCCGAGGCCCGCAAGATCGCCGGCGCCGCGGCGATCCCCCTGCCCGCCGCCCGCGTCCCCATGGCCCAGGCCCGCGGCGCGGTCCTCGCCGAGTCACTGTCCGCACTGGTCGACCTGCCGCCGTTCGCGACCTCCGCGATGGACGGCTGGGCGGTGGCCGGGCCCGGGCCGTGGCGGGTCGCCGGGCGGGTGCTGGCCGGCCAGGAGGCGACCCGGCTAGGCGACGGCGAGGCGGTGGAGATCGCCACCGGAGCGCGGGTGCCGTCCGGGGCGTCGTCGGTGCTGCGGCGGGAGCGCGGTTTCGTCGACGGGCACGGCCGGCTCCACGTCGGCGAGAGCGGCGAGGCCAGCGAGGGCGGCGAGGCCAGCGAGGGCGGCGAGGCCAGCGAGGGCGGCGAGGCCGGCGACGGACACCGCAGCCACGCCTCGGCCGCCGCGACCGTGCCGCAGCGCTCCTACGCGGCGGTGTCCAACGGGACCACTGCCACGCGCACTCCGCGCGGCACCGAACTGGGTCTGCCGATAGGAGCCGACATCCGGCCGCAGGGCCAGGAGTCGCGCCGCGGCGAGACCCTGCTGTCGGCGGGCACCCGCGTCACCCCGGCGGTCCTGGGCCTGGCCGCCGCCGCCGGCTACGACGACCTGCCGGTCCACGAGCGGCCCCGGGTCGCCCTGGTCGTCATCGGCGACGAGCTGGCCGGCTCCGGCCTGCCGGACGGCGCCCGGATCCGGGACGCGCTCGGGCCGATGTTCACCGCCTGGCTCGACGCGCTCGGGGTCGAGGCGACGGTGAGCCGGGTCGCCGACGATGCCGGGGAACTGCTCGCGGTCGTCGCCTCCTCCCCGGCCGACGTGGTGATCACCACCGGCGGCACGGCCCGCGGCCCGATGGACCACGTGCACCAGGTGCTGGGCGAACTCGGCGCGCGGATGCTCGTCGACGGCGTGTCGGTCCGGCCGGGGCACCCGATGCTGCTCGCCCAGTACGGCGGGACCCGGCAGCACCGCCGGTTCGTCGCCGGGCTCCCCGGCAACCCGCTGGCCGCGGTCGTCGGCTTCGTCACCGTGGTGCGGCCGCTGCTGCGCCGGCTGTCGGGCCTGCCGGACCCGTCACACTTCCTGCCGCTCGGGGATGCCGTCAGCACCCATCCGACCGACACTCGACTGGTGCCCGTCTCCGTCACCGACGCCTGCGCGATCCCCCTGCGGTTCACCGGCCCGGCGATGCTGCGCGGACTGGCGCTGGCCGACGGGCTGGCCGTCGTACCGCCGGGAGGAGGGGTGGTCGCCCTCGGCGCCGGGCAGCGGGTGGAGGTGCTGACGGTCTGAGCGAGAACACCACGTACGCAGCCCCGTTCCGCCCGACCGTCGTGCTGCCGCGCGCGGTCTCGGGCCCTTTGTGGGGGGTGTTCAAGCGGGTCCTGCTGGCGCTGGGGATCCTGGTGCTCTCCGCGGTGATCGTCTATCTGGGACGCGACGGCTACCGCGACTCCTCCGGCAAGCCCATCGGCTGGCTCACAGCCTTCTACTACGCCACCGTGACCCTGTCGACCACCGGCTACGGCGACGTGGTGCCGGTCAGCGACTCGGCCCGGCTGATCAACACCCTGGTCGTGACGCCGCTGCGCGTGCTGTTCCTGCTGGTGCTGGTCGGCACCACCCTGGAGGTGCTCACCGAGCGGACCCGCAACGAATGGCGGCAGGAGAGGTGGAGGTCGAAGGTGCGGGATCACACCGTCGTGGTCGGCTACGGCACCAAAGGCGGCTCCGCCGTACAGACGCTGCTGAAGAACGGCCACAGCCCGGAGTCCATCGTGGTGGTCGACACCGATCCGACGCGGATCGCCGAGGCCAACCGGCGCGGCCTGGCCGGCGTGGTCGGCGACGGCAGCCGCGGCGAGGTGCTGGAGCGCGCGGAGGTGGCCAAGGCCAGGAACGTGGTGATCAGCGCCGAGCGTGACGACACCGCGGTGCTGACCACCCTCACTGTGCGCCGCCTCAACCGCCGCGCCACGGTGGTGGCCTCGGTCCGGGAGGCCGAGAACGCCCCGCTGCTGCGCCAGAGCGGCGCCTCCTCGGTGGTCACCAGCTCCGACACCGCCGGGCAGCTGCTGGGCGTGGCCACCATCAGCCCCCGGGTCAGCCAGGTCGTGCAGGACCTGCTGTCCTACGGCGACGGCCTGGAGCTGCTGGAGCGCCCGGCCGACACCGGCGACGCGGGCAAGGAGCCCGGGGCGGTGAAGGAGCCGGTCCTGGCGGTGATCCGCGGGTCGCGGACCATGCGCTACGACGACGTGGCGATCGGCACCATCGAGCTGACCGACCGCCTGGTCGTGGTGCGCTCGGTGCACAACCGGCGGCCAGGGGCCTGAGACCGCCCGAGATCGCCTCGGATCAGCTCAAGCCACCCTCAAAGCCGCTTCAACCGCCCGAGGGCGCCCCGGACCGTCTCAGAGCTTTACAGACCGGGTCAGGCCAGTCCGGAGCCGCGCCGGCGCCGCCCGCGCGTCCCCAGCCACCAGATCGTCCCGGCCGTGGCCAGCGCCAGCCCGAGCGCCGTCCCGGAGACCGCGGGCCTGGCGGCCAGTTCGCCCACCCGGGAGCGCAGCGCCACCGGCTTGTCGAAGACCAGGATCGGCCACTCGCGGGCCGTGGCCTCCTTGCGCAGGGCGCGGTCGGGGTTGACGGCGTAGGGGTGGCCGACGGACTCCAGCATCGGGACGTCGGTCGCCGAATCGCTGTAGGCGAAGGACCGGCCCAGGTCGTAGCCGCGCTCGGCGGCCAGCTCCACGATCGCCTTCGCCTTGTTCTCGGCGTAGGCGTAGAACTCGATCTCCCCGCTGTACTTGCCGTCCTCGCCGACCGCCATCCGGGTGCCGATCGCCAGGTCCGCGCCGAGCATCTCGGCGATCGGCTCGACCACCTCCGAGCCGGAGGTGGAGACGATCACCACGTCGCGCCCGGCGGCCTTGTGCTCGGCGATCAGCGCCGCGGCCTCGGAGTAGATCAACGGGTCGATCAGGTCGTGCAGGGTCTCGCCGACGATCTCCTTGACCTGTTCGACGTCCCAGCCGGTGGCCATGGCCGACAGGAACTGCCGCATCCGCTCCATCTGGTCGTGGTCCGCGCCGCCGGCCAGGTACACGAACTGGGCATAGGCCGTCCGCAGCACAGCGCGCCGGTTGATCAGGCCACCGTTGTAGAACGACCGGCCGAAGGCCAGGGTCGAGGACTTGGCGATGATCGTCTTGTCCAGGTCGAAGAAGGCCGCCGGACGGCCCGCGCCATCCGCACGTGCGTCCGCATGCTCATCCACACAATCGAGGATAGCGTCGTTGGTAGGTCCTACGCCGGGACCGCTTCAGTTGCGCCCTCAGTGACGGCTTTGAAGCGCAGTTGCGCCCGGTAGAGGGCCTCTCTTCAGTCATTCGGCGTAATGGATGAGGGTGGGGTTTGCATTCTGCGAGCCTCGGGTACACCATGGAAGTCACGGATCGTTCGCGACCGTGCTACCACGGCCCGGCTCCTCCCCCCCGAGCCTGGTCGTGGAGAAGACCCCCGCTCTCCCCCCCGGCGGGGGTCTTCACTTTTCCCACTTCGGCGCCCCGCCCGCCGTCCGCCGGTCCGCCTCCGCCGGGCCCCGGTTGTGCTGACAACCGGTTCGCCGCACCGGCCCGCGCCCGCTCTCCGAGCCCTGATCCCGCCCCTTCCCGGGCGGCTCGAGCAGGGATCGGTGACAGATCCCGCGCGGATCCGGCGCAGTTCCCGCACAGTTGCGACAACAGACGTTCGGATATTTCGTTGTCGGGTTTTGCCCTTACCTGAGAAATCCACAAGTTCGCACACGAACTAAGACCGCGCATCCAATAACAGCGTGGCCGTTAGACCGAACGGGGGATAGCCGTTATCCCCAACCCGGGTTTATCCACAAGTGCTTCCGCCGCTCCTGGCGCCCTCCGCGTTTCCTCGGCGACCGTGGGCCGGTGCCCCGCCGACCGAAGGCGGGCCCCGATCCCAGGGAGCCGCCATGCCAGACCTCACCCAGCATCCGGTGCCCGGCCGGCCGGGCCGCGGCCGCCGTCCCGACCCCCCGCCCCGCCCCGGTCGGGGCCCGACCCCGGCCCCGGCGCCGCTGGCCGTGACCTCCGATCCGGCGCTGGCCGAGGCGCTGCTGCGGGTGGCCGCCGAGGCCGGCGTGCGGATCGACATCGTGCCCGGTCCCAGCGCCGCGCGGCACCGCTGGTCGGCCGCGCCGCTGGTACTGGTCGGCGCCGACCAGGCCGGCGAGGTGGCCCGGGCCGGCCTGCCGCGCCGGCCGGAGGTGGCGCTGATCGGCCGCGACCTGGACGACGCCTCGGTCTGGCAGCGCGGCAGCGCCGTGGGCGCCGCGCACGTGCTGATCCTGCCGGACTGCGAACGCTGGCTGGCCGGGCTGCTCGCCGAGGCCGACAGCCCCCGCGAGGAGCCCGGAGCGGTGGTCGCGGTGCTGTCCGGGCGCGGCGGCGCCGGCGGCTCGACGCTGGCCGCCGCGCTGGCCCTGGCCGGCGTCCGGCGCGGCCTGCGCTGCACCCTGGTCGACCTGGACCCCGCCGGCGGCGGCATCGACCTGCTGTTCGGGCTGGAGACCGAGCCCGGACCGCGCTGGTCGGAGCTGGCGCAGTGGCGCGACGGCCGGCTGTCCGGCCGCTCGCTGCGGGACGCGCTGCCGACCTACGCCGCGCACTCCCGGCACGGCCTGGCCGCGGGCCTGGGCCTGGCCGCCGACGGCGCGGACCGGCTGCCGGTCCTGGCCTGGCCGCGCGCCCGGCCGGGGGAGGGGCCCGAGGACGACGGCCCCGGCTGGCTCGGCGCCCGGCCCTCGGCTCCCGAGGACCCCTGGTACGACAGCGGGACGCCGGCCGACCCGGCGAAGGCGGACCCCTGGCTGGTGCCGGACGGCCCGGCCCGCGGCGGCGACATTGCCGCCGGATCCGGGAATCCGTTGTTCGGCACGACATCCCCTGACATCAACGAGGATCTGACCGCCACGGACGATCTGCGCTCGACTGAGGATCTGTGGTCCGGCGGCGATTCGCCGACCCGGAAGGAAACCGCCGCTCCGGGGCCGGGTGGACGCCGCTTCAATGCTGACGCCTCATCAGCGGAATCCCTTTCCGGGGCAAGCGTGATCGCCTTGGAAATCTCTGATTCAGAGGGATCCGGCGAAGTCGCCGACGGTTCCGCGAGCCGCGACCGGATCGGCGGCGCGGCGCGGGCCGCGACCCGGCCGCGGCGCGGTCTGCCGATCCTCACCTGGCCGCGCACCCGGACCGACCTCCCGCTCCCGGCGGTCGCCGCCGAGCCGGTGCGCGCCGTGCTCACCGCCCTGGCGCAGGCCGGCGATCTGGTCGTGGTGGACCTGCCGCGGGCCCTGGACGAGGCCGCGACCGAGGCGCTGGCCCTGGCGAACGTGGCGCTCATGGTGGTCCCGGCCGAGGTCCGGGCTTCAGCGGCGGCCTCGCAGCTGGCCGCCGCGGTCCGGCTGATCACGCCGGACCTGCGGGTGGTGGTGCGGCTGCCGGCGCCCGGCGGGCTGGAACCCCTCGACATAACGGATGTCATGGGCGGTCTGCCGCTGGCCGGGGTGATCAACGCCGACCGCCGGCTGCCGATCGCCGCCGAGCACGGCTATCCGCCTGGCGCCAGCGCCCGGGGCACCGTGTCCGCCTTCTGCCGGGCCTTCCTGGAGGACCTGTTCGCCCTGCCGTCCGGACGGCGCGGCTCCGAGTCCCGGGTGGCGGCATGAGCGCCCCGGCCCCCGCACCGATGCCGCTGCCGCTGCCGCCCTCCGCTCCGCTGTCCCCCGCGCCCCTACCCGGATCGGAGCGGCTGCGGCTCAACGCCGCGCTCGTGGACCGGGTCCGGACCCGGCTGGCCACCCCGCCGGTGCGGATCGACATGCAGGCCATCCTCGCCGCGCTGCGCGCCGAGGGGTGCATGCTCGACGGCCGCGATCTGCGCGCGGCGGCCTACCAGGTCCGCTCCGAACTCACCGGGGCCGGAGTGCTGGAGCGCTTCCTGGCCGACCCGGAGGTCACCGACGTCCTGGTCAACGCGCCGGATTCGGTGTGGATCGAGCGGGCCGGGACGCTGAGCCGGGCCGACGTGCGCTTCCCCGACGAGGCCGCGGTACGGCGGCTCGCGCAGCGCCTGGCCGCCCACGCCGGACGCCGGCTCGACGACGCGGCACCGTGCGTGGACGGCGTCCTGCCCGACGGCGCGCGCCTGCACGCCGTGCTGCCTCCGGTGGCGGTCCGCGGAACGCTGATCTCCCTGCGAGTCCCGCCGCGCCGGGCGTTCACCGTCGACCGGCTCTGCGCCGGCGGACTGACCACCGAGCACGGCGCGCGCCTGCTGCGGGCCGTCGCCGCGGCCAGGGTGTCGTATCTGGTCACCGGCGGAACCGGCAGCGGCAAGACGACCCTGCTCGGCGCGCTGCTCGGCCTGGTGCCGGCCGACGAGCGGATCGTGGTCGCCGAGGAGTGCGCCGAGGTGGTCGTCGACCATCCGCATGTGGCGCGGCTGCAATGCCGGATCGCCAATCAGGAGAACCGGGGCGCGGTGAACCTGCGAACGCTGGTCCGGCAGGCGTTGCGGATGCGGCCGGACCGGGTCGTGGTCGGCGAGGTGCGCGGTCCCGAGGTGCTGGAACTGCTGGCGGCCATGAACACCGGCCACGACGGATGCGCGGCGACCCTGCACGCCAACGGGGTCGAGGACGTCGTGGCCCGGGTCGAGGCCCTGGCCGCCCCGGCCGGTCTGGAGCGCGACGCGCTGCACGCGCAGTTGGCCTCCGCGGTGCAGGCGGTCGTGCATCTGGTGCGGGACAAGGGAAAACGGCGGCTGGCCTCGATCGGCGTCACCGACCGCGGGTTCGGGCAGACCGAGGTGCTCCCCGCGGTGGACTTCGACACCGCGGGCACGGCGTCCTACGGGCCCGGCTCGGACCGTCTCAGCTCCCTGTTGGGCTTCGACGTCCGGGACAGAACTGAGGAACCGTCTGAAGAACAGTGCACCGCGGATCCCGACGACGATCTGGAGAAACTGGCCGGCTGGCAGGAGGCGCTGGCCGCCGCCGACCGTCTCCTGCCGGTCCTCAAGAGCACCGGAGGCGATGGCGGCAGTGGCTCCGACGCACCGTTCGTCGCCGACTACGGCCCCTCCCCGACCCGCCGAGGAGGCCGCCGATGAACTCCGCGCTGGCCGGGATCCTGGCCGCCTCGGCGGTCCTGGCCTTCCCGGGGCCGGGCACGCGCCGCCGCCTGCAGACCGCCGTGCTGGGCGGCCCCCGGGACCCGAAATGGCGGCTGCGGCTGGCCGGCGCGTGGCCGACGGTGCTGTCGGCGATCGCGGTGGGCGTGCTCAGTTCTCTGCTGGCCCGCTCGACGGTCCTGGCGTTCCTGGTGCCGCTCGGCGCGTGGCGGGGGTACCGGGCGTGGACCGCGCACACCGCGCGGCTGGCCGTCGAGCGGCGGCAGACGGAGGTCATCGAACTCTGCGTCACCATCTGCTCCGAACTGCACGCCGGCCGGGAGGCGCGCGACGCGTTGCGGGACGCCGCCTCCGCCGCGTGCCCGGATCTGGCGGTGCGCCTGGCCGGTCCACTGTCCACCGGGGACGATGTCGTGACCGTGCTCCGCTCGGCCGCCGGGACGCCGGGACGTGAGGCGCTCGCCGCGCTGGCCGCGTGCTGGCAGGTCGCCGAGGGCGGCGCGGGCATGACCGCGGCGATCGGGGAGTTGGCCGACGGGCTCCGCGCCGAACGCGCGCAGCGCCGCGAGCTGGACGCCGAGCTCGCCGGGATCCGCACGTCGGCGCGGCTGCTGGCGCTGCTCCCGGTAGCCGGGCTGATCATCGGCTCCGGTATGGGGCTCTCACCGATCCCCATGCTCCTGCACACCGGCGTCGGCGAGACCTGCCTGGTGCTGGGCATCGCCTTCGTCCTCGGCGGCGTGCTGTGGATGGACCGCATCGCGCGGTCGGCGGAGGCTCTGTCATGACCGTCCTGGGAGTCGCGTTCACCGGTGTCGTGGCTGGGGTCTCGGCTGGCTTGTCAGTGCTCTGTTGGCCGCAACGGCAGCAGAGCCATCCCGCGCGCCGGCTGGCGTTTCTGACGACGCAGAACTGCGCGGCCGATCCCGCGCGCTCGCGACCGTGGGCCGGTTTTCTCAAACATCTGAGAAACAACCCCTGGAGCGCCGCCCGCCACGAACGACGGCACGGCGAGGCAACGGCGCGCATATGTCCCATCGCCGCGGATCTGCTGGCCGCGTGCCTGGCCTCCGGCGCCGATCCGCTGCGCGCCGCCGAGGTGGTGGCGTACTGCCTGCGGCCTCCGGGACGGCTCAGCAGCCTCGGCGAACAGGCCGCGGCCGAGATGGCCGACCGTTTCCAGGAGGTCGCGCACCTGCTCCGGCTCGGCGGCAACCCGATCACCACCTGGCGGGTGGTCGCCGCCGAACCCGGACTGCGCCCGGTCGCCGAGGCCATCGGCCGGGCCGGCCTGTCCGGCGCCCCGCCGGTCGCCACGATCCGGGCCTGCGCGACGGATCTGCGCAAGGAACGGCACGCCGCGAGCACGGCCGCGGCCCGTCGCGCCGGGGTCCGGGGCGTCGCCCCGCTGGCCGGCTGCTTCCTGCCCGCCTTCGTCCTGATCGGCGTCGTCCCGATCGTCCTGGGCCTGGCCCACCACCTGCTCTGACCGGAAGGAAGAACCATGAGACACCCCATCGGCCGAAGACTCCGCCGCGACGACGGCATGTCGACCGTCGAGTACACCCTGGGAACCCTCGCCGCCTGCGCCTTCGCCGTGATCCTGTACAAGGTGATCACGAGCCCGATGGTGCAGAACGGGCTCACCGCGGTGCTGCGCAAGGCTTTGAACACGGCGTTCTGATGCGCCGGCCGGGACAGCCCAGACAGCCCGATGCCGGCTACGCCACGGTCGAGGCGGCGCTGGCCATTCCGAGCCTGGTGCTGTTCACCGTGGCGCTCGCCGGGATCCTGGCCGGTCTGGCGACACAGATCCGCTGTGTCGACGCCGCACGCCTGGGCGCGCGCGCCGCGGCCCGCGGTGAGCCGGCCGCAGCCGTCCAGACCGCGGTCGCCCGCGCCGCTCCCGGCGCGACGGTGCGCATCACGACAGAAGACGGCCTGATCCGCGTCTCGGTCGCCGCGCCGGTGGCCGGACTGCCGATGCTGCGGGCGTTCACCGTGCACGCCGAGGCCTACGAGGCCGACGAAGCCACCGTGGGAGATGAGGGAGGTGAGGGAAGTGAGAACCCAGACGACGCACCGGGTCCGTGACCGGGGCTCGGCCACGGTCTACGCCGCGCTGCTGGCGGGCCTACTGACCGCCCTCACCGGGGCGGTACTCGCCCTCGGCGCCGCGGTCCTCGCCCGGCACCGGGCCGGGGCCGCCGCCGATCTGGCGGCGCTGAGCGCGGCCGTCCACGCCGATGCCGGGGAAGTGCCCTGTGACTGGGCGCGGCGGGTGGCCGCCGCCCAACGCGCCAGGGTGATCCGCTGTGCCTGCGACGGCCCGGTGTGTCTTGTCGGCGCCGCTGTCGGGACGCCATGGGGTGCCGCGGCCGTGACCAGTCGCGCCGGTCCGGCCGACGATCCCGTCGGGCAGGGCGGCGTCGGGCCGGGCACCGTCGGGGTCGAGCGCGGTGCCGGCCTGGAAGCGCAGACCGCCGGTCTTCCGGCCGCTCCGGTCACCCCCGCCTCGCCACCCCACGGAGCCCCACTCGTCCCATCCGCCCCAGCCGTCGGCGTCCGCGTCGTCCTCGCCGAAACCGAGCCACCGGCTCGCGCGCCGGCTGCGGCGTGCGGCCAGCTGCGCGCACCGCGCCCCGGACCGCTGCATCCCCACGCGGAGCAGCCAGAGCGCGATCACGAAGACCCAGCCGAATATCGCGCCGGTGAGGAAGACCTGCGCCGTGGTGGTCTGGACGCCCACCCCCAGGAAGACCAGGTGGTCCCCGCCGGTGCTGGAGGCGGCAACTCCGGTGGCGATCATCACCACGAGGCTGAGCAGCCCCAGCGCGACGGCTATCATCCCGCGACCCCTTTCGGTGGGGTGGTCGGATCAGGCGGGAGGCGGTGCTCAGGGCCAGCGGTTGGCCGGCGACTCGCGCCGGCCGGACTCCATGGTGTCGTCCGCCGAGGCCCGGCTGTCGCGCTCCTGCCAGCGGCCGACCGGCTCGACGTCGGTGTCGGTGTCCAGGATCCACACGCTGTCGGCGTTGGACCGCGACCGGCGCCACCACAGCAGGCCGACCGCGCCGGCCGCGCCGAGCACCATCAGGCCGAGCGGGGCGCGCCCGCGCCGGGCCGAGGTCACCACGGCCACCGGCATGACCGAGGCGATCCGCGTCATCGGCGAGGGCTGCGGGGCGCCGTACCGGATGGCCTGCCAGGCCGCGCCGCCGCGGGCCGCGGCCTCGGCGGCCACCGGGCGGGCCCGCTCGGCCATCACCGCGGCCGCGACCGAGGCCCGGTCGGCGACCTGCTGGGCGACCACGTTCGCACGGTCGGCGACCTGCACCGCCGTGCCCTGTGCGACCCCGGCGGCCTGCATCGCCGCGGACTGGGCGGTCCCGGCCGCTTCCGAGACCGTCTGGGCCGCGCCGGAGGTCCTGTCGCGGACGGCGCAGCGCGCCCGCTCCATACGACTGGCCGGCTTTTCGTGACTGAACGGCATCCTCATCGTCGCCTCGCCTCTCCTCACATCTGGTGTTCACCGCTGCCCGGCGGCCCCGTCGGGCAGCGCCGCCGGAAGCAGGGTCGACCTGGCAAGCGGCTCGAGTTCGTGCCTGCCCGGCCTCCCCTCCAGACAACCTCACTCAGGGCCATTGGGGCTACTCAGAGGGTGAGCGTGCTTCCGTGCGAGGATGGAGAGCGTCCATACGACAGAAACCGAAAGGCAACAGACTGTGGCCGAGAACCTGTACGCCACCATCAAGACGAACCACGGTGACATCGTGGTGCGGCTGCTTCCGGACTACGCGCCGAAGACGGTCGCCAACTTCGTGGGTCTGGCGGAGGGGACCCGGGAGTGGACGCACCCCGAGACCAACGAGACGTCGACCAAGCCGCTGTACAACGGCACGATCTTCCACCGGATCATCCCGCAGTTCATGATCCAGGGCGGCGACCCGCTGGGCCAGGGCTTCGGCGGCCCCGGCTACGTCTTCGACGACGAGCCGCACCCGGACCAGACCTTCAACGACCGCGACTACCTGCTGGCCATGGCCAACGCGGGTGTCCGCAACGGCAAGGGGACCAACGGCTCGCAGTTCTTCATCACGGTGCCGACCCCGCGCCGGCCGACCCACCTCAACGGCAAGCACACCATCTTCGGTGAGGTCGTGGACGCCGACAGCCGCAAGGTCGTGGACGAGATCTCGGCCGTGCCGACCGGTGCGCAGGACCGTCCGCTGAACCCGGTCGTGATCGAGAGCATCGTCGTCGAGCGCCGCGAGGGCTGAGCCCGGCACGCGCGGGGCCCGGAGGAAACTCCGTGCCCCGCGTGTTCGTTTCCTCTACATTCGATCCGGCCGATCGAAACCGGAACCTTCGCGTCGCAGTATCAAAAGAGGACCACCGTGACGATGCCGCCAGGCAGCCCAGGCAGCCCTTCCGTGCCCGCGACCGAACTCCCGGCCTGCTACCGGCACCCGGGGCGGGAGGCGCAGATCCGCTGCACCCGCTGCGAGCGCCGCATCTGCCCGGAGTGCATGGTGCCGGCCTCGGTCGGGTTCCAGTGTCCGGACTGCGTCCGCGGCGGCGCCCAGCAGGTGCCCAAGGCCCGGTCCCCGTTCGGCGCGGTGCTGCGGCCCCGGGTGGTCCCGGTGGTCACCTACAGTCTGATCGCGCTGAACTTCGTGATGTTCGGCCTGCAGCACATCGTCGGCACCTCGCAGGTCGGCGCGGCCGGCGGCGGGGTGTTCCAGGTCAACACCCTGGACATGCGGCTGGAGCTGATCGCCAAGGGCACCTGGGTGGACGGCCAGCCGATAGGCGTGGCCAACGGCGAGTGGTACCGCCTGGTCACCTCGATGTTCCTGCACGCGAACATCGTGCACATCGCCTCGAACATGATCTCGCTGTTCTTCATCGGCCCGATGCTGGAGGCGATGCTGGGCCGGCTGCGCTTCGCGCTGGTCTACCTGATCGGCGGCCTGGCCGGGGCGGTGACGTCCTACTGGTTCATGACCGCGCTGAGCCCGGCGAGCCTGGGCGCCTCCGGCGCCATCTCCGCGGTGTTCGGCTGTCTGGTGGTGATCGGGCTGCGGCGCAAGATCCTGGACCCCGGCATGATCGTCGTGGTGCTGGTCATCAACATCGTGATCCCGCTGCAGAACACCAACATCGACTGGCGCGACCACGTCGGCGGCGTGGTGGCCGGGGCGCTGATCGGCGCGGTCTACGCCTACGCCCCGGAGCTCATCGGCCTGTTCGGCAAGGCCAGGGCGCCGCGCGAGCAGCAGGTGCGGCTGCTCAACTGGCTCGGCTTCGGCACCATGGCGGTGGTGCTGGCCCTGGCGATCGCCGCCACGGCCGTGCACACCGCCCATCTGAACGATCCGGCCAACCGGACGCGCACCGTCGACGGCGCAGCGTACTCACCCGGTGTGACCAGGGTCATCACCGACGGCCCGGAGAGTTATCCACAGGCTTCCGGTGCTTATCCACACTGGGGATAAGCCTGTGGACGTTGTGTTAGGCAGCAGCCGGGCACGGTCGGTGACGACAGCACGCAGAACGCTCCGCCGCTACTTCCACTTCATGGACGCGATGAAGCCGGTGATGATCAGACCGAAGCCGACGGCCATGTTCCAGCCGCCCAGCGCCGACACCGGGTACGTCATGTTCGACAGGTAGTAGACGACTATCCACAGCAGGCCGAGCAGGAAGCACCCGACCATCAGCGGCAGCACGACCCGGTTCCCGGTGTCCAGCTTGATCGGCTGCTTCTTGTCCGGCGGCGGGGTGTACGCGGCCTTCTTGCGGACCTTCGACTCGGGCACGGTTCACTCCTGGATTGCTCGGCTGCTGTGCGGCCTCGATCGGGCATGCGACAGGGTGCGTCCGATAGCGTATCCGCCATGGCGTCAGGGCGCGATCAGCTGGACGAACCCGAAGCGGGAACCGGCCCGGAGCCGGCCGGCGGACGCGGGCCCCTCCGGCCCTCCCGGGTGGCTTGGCACACCGGGGTGGTGCTGGTGTTCGCCCTCGCCGGGGCGCTGTTCCTGACGGCCAGGGACACCGCGAACGGCCAGGGGGACATCCGGCCGGACCGGGGAGCGCAGCTCTCCGACGTGATCCGGGCGCAGAACGCCCACAACCAACAGCTTACCGAGCAGGTGGCGGCCCAGCGCGCGAACCAGGACGCGCTGACCCGGGCCCAGAGCGCCGACGCCCGCGTCAAGGCGGCCCAGGACCAGGCGGACGCGCTGGCCGGCCGGGTCGCCCTGACTCCGGTCAGCGGCTCGGCCCTGGCGGTGACCCTCAACGACGCCCCGCCGAACACCCAGCCCGCCGCCGGGGCGCCGGCACCGCAGCCGGACTGGCTGATCATCCACCAGCAGGACGTGCAGGCCGTGGTGAACGCGTTGTGGGCCGGCGGCGCGACCGGGATCCAGCTCATGGACCAGCGCCTGGCCCCCACCTCGGCGGTGCGCTGCGTCGGGAACACCCTGCTGCTCCAGGGGCGTGTCTACTCCCCGCCCTACGTGATCACCGCGGTCGGCGACCCGACCAAGCTGCGCGCCTCGCTGCTGGCCGCCCCGGCCGTGCAGACCTACCTGGAATACGTCAGCGCATACGGCCTCGGTTGGGACGTGAAGGCACGCGATCGAGTGACACTCCCGGGCTACACCGGCCCGCTGGACGTGTCGTTCGCCTCCCCGGCCCAGTAATGCCGACAAACTGGCGGAATGTGGGCTGACCGTGCGCGAACAGCGATCCGATCCGTCGGTGAGATCCTGATCACGCTCGGCATGGTGCTCTTCCTGTTCTGCGCCTACCAGCTCTTCTACACCAATGTGGTCGCCGACGAGGCGATGCAGTCCGAGGTCTCGGACCTGCACAAGCTGTGGGGCGAGACGCCGGCCGCGCGCTCCGCCGCGCCGGCGGCCACCGGCCCGTTCGACACCGCCGACAGCCACGGCACCGCCGGCGCCGCGTTCGCGATCCTGCACATCCCGCGGCTCGGCGACAAGTCGATCCCGGTCCTGCAGGGCACCACCCTGGACCTGTTGGGCCGCGGAGTCGGCCACTACAAGGACTCGGCCATGCCGGGCCTGGTCGGCAACTTCGCCGTCGCCGGGCACCGCAAGACGCACGGCGAACCCTTCCGCTACCTCGACGAGATGCGCGCCGGCGACCTGATCGTGGTCGAGACCGCCGACGCCTGGTACACCTACCGCGAGGACCGCGACCCGTTCATCGTCGACCCGACCGACCTCGGCGTCGTGGCCCCGGTCCCGGACCACCCGGGTGCGACGCCCTCCCGGAAACTGATCACGCTGACCACCTGCAACCCGTGGTGGGCCTCCACCCAGCGCATGATCGTCACCGGCGAGCTGATCGGCCGGCAGCCACGATCGGCTGGCGCGCCCCCGGCATTGACGGTGAACGCCCCCAAGTTCCAATAGGACTCTGGTAAAACCTCATAGAGAGCTCTATAGAGAAGTCTGTAGAGAGAGGAGTTGGCGATGTACGCGTTTCTGTGGCGGCACCTTCCCGGGCCCGTCTACGCGAGGATCCTCATCGCCCTGGCCGTCGCGGCCTTGGTCGTGGTGCTCCTGTTCGGCTGGGTCTTCCCCTGGATCGAACCGCTGATGCCGTTCAGCGGCAACACCGTCTCCCAGTAGCCGCTCCCCGCTGCCGGTAGGCTCACCGCATGGCAGCGCGGATCCTGGTCGTCGACAACTACGACAGCTTCGTCTACAACCTCGTTCAGTACCTGTACCAGCTCGGCGCGGAGTGCGAGGTGGTGCGCAACGACGCGATCGGCGTCGAAGCCGCGCACGACTACGACGGCGTCCTGCTCTCTCCCGGCCCGGGAACGCCCGAGGAGGCCGGCATCTGCGTGAAGATGGTCGGCTACGCGGAGCAGCACCGGATCCCGGTCTTCGGCGTCTGTCTGGGCCTGCAGTCCATCGCGGTGGCGCACGGCGCCGTGGTCGGCCGCGCCCCGGAACTGCTGCACGGCAAGACCAGCACGGTCACGCACGACGGCGCGGGCGTCTTCCAGGGCCTTCCGGATCCGTTCACCGCCACGCGCTACCACTCGCTGGCCATAGAGCCCGACACGCTGCCGGCGGACCTCGTCGTCACCGCGCGCACCGACTCCGGCGTCATCATGGGCATCCGGCACCCCGAACTCCCGGTCGAGGCGGTGCAGTTCCACCCCGAGTCCGTCCTCACCGAGGGCGGGCACCGGATGCTGGCGAACTGGCTGACGGTATGCGGGGACGCCGGAGCGGTCGAGCGCTCCGCCGGACTCGCACCGGTGGTGCTGAGCGCAGCGAACTAGAGAACAGCGCATAGCGAAGCCCCGCACGGAATTCCGTGCGGGGCTTCGCTATAGCGGGAACCGCTTAGTTGCCGCCGCCCTTCTTGGACGTCGACGGGTTGCTCGGGCAGCCCGGGGCCGACGGGTCGAAGTTGCAGATGGGGTTGTTCGACGAGGTCTGGCCGTTGCCCGGTCCGGACGTCGTCGTCGTGGGGTTGCCGCCCTGACAGGTCGGGTCCGACGGGTCGCACTGCTGCTGGGAGCTCGACGAACTGGTCGGCGGCGCCGGCGGCTGCGGCGCGTAGTAGACCACGATCGGCGTGTCGGCGGGGTACTGGCCGTCCGGCGTCGGGCTGATCCGGGTCACGTCGCCGGGCTGCTGACCGTTGGCGGTGTTGTCGACCGTGGCCGTGACGTTGCTGAAGCCCTCGCCCTTGATCTGGTTGACGACGCCGCCGTACGGCTGGCCGGCGAAGTTCCCGGTGCTGAGCGTGGCCTTCGCCGGACCGCTGGAGACGATCCAGCCGATCTGGACCTTGGTCACGTCGGGGACCTGCTTGCCGTCGAGGATCGCGTTGTTGCTGCCGGCGTCGACCACGTCGATGATGTTGCCGCTCGGGACCTTGGGATCCGGCTGCGAGGTGATCAGCGGGTTGCTGAGGTCGAAGTGGGCACCGGTCAGGTACTGCCTCAGCTGGTCCTGGTTCATTCCGTTGAGGGTGGCCTTCTGCGGCACCGTGCCGTTCTGCGGGCCCAGCGACAGGCAGTAGGTGATCGGCCCCGGCTTCCCGTAGGTCCCGGCCGCCGGGTTCTGGGCGATGATCGTCCCGGCGTTCCCGGAGTGCACGTCGGTTCCGGCGGGGCAGTCCTTGCCGCTGCCGGCGGCCAGGCTGAACCCCGCGTAGTCCGGCTGCCCCAGCATTTGCTGCGCCTGCTGGACGTTCTTCACCCCGATGCCGAAGTCCGGCACCGCCTTGGAGTTGGCGTTGCCACCGGACTTCAGCAGCGACTTGGCCAGCAGGACCGCGGCGATGACCGCCGCGATACCGGCCACGGCCAGGATGATGTACCCGGTCCGGCCGCTCTTCTCCGGCTCCGGAGGACGGCGCGGCTCAGCACGGCGCGGCGGGGCCGGCGGACGGCCCGAGTCCCCGTACTCGTCGTCGTAGCGCGCCGTGGCGGGCTGCTGGTAGCCGGTCGGCGCCTCGACCGCGGGCATCGCCCGGGTCTGGCCGACCGCCGCCGCGGCACCCACCTGGCGCGGGTCCAGCCGCTGGGTCGGCATGTTCGCCGCGCCCAGCACCGCGGTCTGCGCCTCGGTCGGCCGGCCGTCGAGCACCCGCTCGATGTCGGCGCGCATCTCGGTGGCCGACTGGTATCGCGCATCGGCCGTCTTGGCCAGCGACTTCAGCACCACCGCGTCGATCGCCGGGCTGACCTCGGGGTCGTAGGACGACGGCGGCTGCGGCTCCTCGCGCACGTGCTGGTAGGCCACGGCCACCGGGGAGTCGCCGACGAACGGCGGCCGACCGGTGAGCAGCTCGAACATCAGGCAGCCGGTGGAGTACAGGTCGCTGCGGGCGTCCACGGTCTCGCCCTTGGCCTGCTCCGGCGAGAGGTACTGCGCGGTACCGATGACCGCGGCGGTCTGCGTCATCGTCATGCCGTTGTCGGCCATGGCCCGGGCGATGCCGAAGTCCATCACCTTCACGGTGCCGGACCGGGTCAGCATGATGTTCGCGGGCTTGATGTCGCGGTGGATGATGCCGTTGCGGTGCGAGTAGTCCAGAGCCTGCAGCACGCCGGCGGTGATCTCCAGGGCCCGCTCGGGCAGCAGCCGGCGGCCGGAGTGCAGCAGGTCGCGCAGCGTGGAGCCGTCGGCGTACTCCATCACGATGTAGGGGACCGAGACGCCGTTCTCGAAGTCCTCGCCGGTGTCGTAGATGGCCACGATCGCAGGGTGGTTGAGCGAGGCCGCGGACTGCGCCTCGCGGCGGAACCGCGCCTGGAACGTGGGGTCGCGGGACAGGTCGGCACGCAGCGTCTTCACCGCGACCGTGCGGCCCAGGCGGGTGTCGCGGGCCATGAAGACCTCGGCCATCCCGCCTCGGCCCAGCACGGAGCCCAGCTCGTACCTGCCGCCGAGCCGCCGCGGCTGTTCCGCCCCGGGGTAGGTTCCGGACATCTCATCGCTCCAGCTCATCGATCGTCGCGCGGGTGGCGCGGCGGTCTGACATCGTCTCAGTCGAAAACTTGCTTCCGGCAGTATCCCCCGAACCGGCTCCCGCGCCAGACCGCCCGCCGGAATCGCCCTCGGACCGGCCCTCCCGCTACCCGGGCCGGCCGGTCCGACACGCCACCCGGGCCCGTCCCGTCACTTCTAGCTCATGCCGAGCGCCGCCTTCAGCACCGCCTGGGCCGTGGGGCCGGCGAATCCGACGCCGCTGATATCGCTGCGGATGGAGGGGTCGTTGGACTCGACCATGACCGCCACCGCGACCTTCTTGCCGTTGGCGCTGCCGTAGCAGACGAACCAGGCCAGCGGGTTCTGGCCCTGCCCGCGCTGCGCGGTACCGGTCTTGGCGCCCATGTGGATGCCGGGGATGCCAGCGTGCTGCGCGGTGCCGTTGGCCACCACGTTCTGCATCATGTCGTCGAGCGTGGCCGCGGTCGCCGGGCTCATGGCCTGGCTGAGCTCGTGCTGGTGGTCCGACCCCTTGTAGGTGACGTGGCCGTTGGGCGCGGTCTCCTTGTCCACCAGGTAGGGCTGCATGATCGTGCCGCCGTTGGCCACCGAGGCCGCGATCATCGCCGCCTGCAGCGGAGTGACCTGGGTGTCGCCCTGGCCGATCGAGTCCTGCGCCAGACCCAGGGTGTTGCTGCCGATGCTCGCCACCGACGGGAAGTTCGACTGCGCCACCGCCAGCGGGATCTTCAGGCTCGGGTCGTTGAAGCCGAACTTCGAGGCGTAGGAGGACATCACCTGCGAGCCCAGCTTGGCGCCGACGAAGCCGTAGACGGAGTTGCAGGACTGGGCCAGCGCGGTCTTCAGGTCGGTGCCCGGGCAGGGGCCGTCCTCGTTGGGCAGGTTGTAGCCGGAGCCCGGGACGGAGTAGGAGTTGGGGTCGGCACCGGTCGGGCCGGTCTCGGTGAACTGGCCGGAGTCCAGGGCCGCGGCCGCGGTGACGATCTTGAACACCGAGCCGGGCGGGTAGTTCTCCTGGATAGCGTGGTTCAGGTCCGGCTTGTCCTTCTGCGACTCCAGGGCCTTGCCCGCGGCCGAGGAGGTGTCGCCGTCGTTCGACGCTATCCCGTTGGGGTCGAAGGTCGGGTTGGAGTACATCGCCAGGATCGCGCCGGTGGTCGGGTCCAGCGCCACCACCGAGCCGCTGCGGCCGTTCAGCCCCTTGATGGCGGCCTGCTGCACCGCGTTCTGCAGCGTGAGCTGGACGTCGCCGCCCTTCTTGGACTTGCCGGTCAGCGTGTCCATGAAGTTGGCCACGGACTCGGAGCTGTCAGTACCCGCGAGGTAGCCGTCCAGGACGGACTCTATGTCCCGGGAGCCGTAGCCGATCGACTTCCAGCCGGTGACGTTGGCGTAGTCGGACTTCAGCGGGTACGTGCGCTGGTACTTGTAGGACAGACCGCCGGAGGGGACCGAGTCCGCGATGACGGTGCCGTCCGCGGTGAGGATCTTGCCCCGCGGATAGGCGAAGGCGTCCAGCAGGGTGCGCTGGTTGCCGGCCCGGGCCTTGTAGCTGTCGGCGTTGACCACCTGCAGGTAGTTGGAGCTCACGAGCAGGCTGGCGATGAGCAGGAAGCAGAACAGGGCCACCCGCCTGATGGGCTGGTTCACGGTCCGTACCTCCGCTCAGACGGGCCCGGCCGGCCCGGCGCGTCACCCGGGTTCGCCCCGGGTGCCGGGGTCGGCCGCGTCCGCACGTCTTCGTCCTCTTCGTCGTCTTCGAACACCGGGGTATAGGACTCCGTTGACCCGTGTTCCGGTTCCGACCTCGGCTGGGATGTGGCCTGGATCGCTTGGGTCGCCTCCGCTGCGCGCAGCATCGTCTGCTCTCCGTAACCGCGGGGCTGGGAGGGGACGGCCTGCGTCACATCGCCGGCACCGGCCGCCGCCGCGGCGTTCGCCTGGCGCACCGGCATCGGCTCGGTGGGGTCGGTCGCGCCCGGAGGCGTCGGCCCGGCAGGTCCGCCGGGTCCACCGGGGCCACCGGGTCCGCCGGGGCCGAACCCGCTCTGGGCCAAGCCGCTCTGCTCAAGACCGGTCTGTCCGAGACCCGGCTGGGCCAGTGGGTGCGGCCGGGCGGGACCGCCGGGACCGCCGGGACCGGCGGGACCCTGCGGCGGCGCGGGCTGCGCGTGCCGGCCCGGAGTGGCGTTCGACGGCATCTTCTGGGCGGCGGCCAGGCGCATGGCCCGCAGCTCGTCGTCGGACAGCGGGATCGCCGGCGGCAGCGGACGCCGCGCGGAGTCGGACAACCGGATCAGCAGCGCGACCACGACCCAGTTCGCCACCAGCGCCGAACCACCGGCGGCCAGGAACGGCATCGGCAGACCGGTCAGCGGGATGACGCGCATGACGCCGCCGGCGGTGATGAACACCTGGAGCGCGAACGTCACGGACAGACCGGCGGCCAGCAGCTTGCCGTAGTTGTCGCGGATCAGCAGCGCGGTCTTGAAACCGCGCATCACGAACAGCGTGTAGACCATCATCAGCGCGAACAGCCCGACCATGCCGAGCTCCTCGCCGACCGTGACCAGGATGAAGTCGGCGTTCTTGGCGAACCCGACCAGCCAGGGCCGGCCCTGGTCCAGGCCCTTGCCGAAGATGCCGCCGGTGGCGAAGCCGTAGATGGACTGCGAGATCTGGTCCGAGGGGCAGTTCTTCCCGCCCGCCTGGGCACAGATCTCGCCGTTGAACGGGTGCAGCCAGTTGTTCACGCGCGCCTGGACGTGCGGCACCGTCGTGGCGATGAACACAGCGCCGCCGACGAACGCGGTGACACCGAAGACCAGCCACGAGGTCCGCTCGGTCGCGATGTACAGCAGCACCACGAAGGCGCCGAAGAACATCAGCGAGACACCGAGGTCGGTCTCGAAGACCAGGATGAGCATCGCCAGGACCCAGCAGACCGCGATCGGCCCCATGTCGCGGCCGCGCGGGATGTTCAGGCCGAAGACGCGGCGCGAGGCCACCCGCAGCGCGTCGCGCTTGGCCATCAGGAACGCGGCGAAGAACGACACCAGCAGCAGCTTGCCGAACTCGGCCGGCTGGATCGAGACCCCGCCGGGGAAGCGGATCCAGCTCTTGGCGCCGTTGGCGCTGGAGATCGAGGCCGGCAGCACGGCCGGGATCGCGACCAGGAACAGGCCGGTGACCATCGAGATGTACGCGTAGCGCTGCAGGATCCGGTGGTCCTTGACGAACAGCAGGAACAGGGCCAGGGCGATGATGCCCAGCGCGGTGTACATCAGCTGGTTCGTCGTGGACCCGCTGGGCGGGGTGTGGTACTTCGTCGGGTCCAGCTTGTGCAGCGCCTGGAACCGCTCGGAGTCGTAGATGTCCAGGCGGTGGATCAGCACCAGGCCGATGCCGTTGAGGAAGATCGCCAGCGGCAGGAAAAGCGGGTCGGCGTAGGGCGCGGCATAGCGGATCAGCAGGTTGGCGACGATCACCACCGCCGCCAGGCCCGCGCCGTAGCCCCACATGCCGGCCGGCAGCTTGCCGTTGTCGGCCAGGCCCACGTTGGCGTACGCGAACATGGCGACGGCCACCGCGAACAGACTGAGCAGGAGCTCAGTGTTGCGGCGCTTGGGGATCAGCGGTTCTTCGGGCCGGGGCGGGGCGGCTGACATCGACACTACTGAGGACCGTCCGTTGTTCCGGCGCAGTACGCCTTCATCTGCGGGTCGTCACCCTGCGTCCCGGGGGCCGAGGACGACGACGTGGGGTTCTGCGGCTCCGGCGTGCCCTGCACGCCGCCGGTCGAGGCGGTCGTGCCGGTCGGGACGCCGGTCGGCGCGTTGCTCGGCGGGGTGGACGCCGGGCCGTTGGCCAGCGGGGCGCCGACCTTGGACGACGCGGGCGGGGTGGTCGGGGCGAGGTTCTGCCCCGGCACCGTGGTGCCTGCCGGCTTGCCGGACGCGGGCTGGTTCAGCGCCTGGCTCTGGACGGTCGTCTGGCTGTGCCGGTAGTCGGCACAGGACTTCGCGGCCGCCCGGTACTGCTCCAGGTACGCCAGCGCGGCGCCCTCGGAGCCGAACGATTCGGTCTTGTACAGGTCGGCGCGCTTGCTCTGCGGCACCGAGTTGATCCACAGCGGGCCCTCGGCCATCGTCTGCTGCGACGCGGCGAACGACAGCTGCGACATGCCCTGGTACAGCAGCACCTGCTTGCTGTCCGAGGAGGGCGTCACGTAGTACTGCCCCTGGCTGTACACATACGCCCCGCCCGCGCCGGCGGCCAGCACCACGACCACCGCGCCGGTGATGAACAGGCCCTTCTTGCCGCGCTTGGCGGGGG